>CAZHRW010000024.1:0-33205 GCA_964535025.1 uncultured Planctomycetales bacterium | reverse complement strand
AGGCGGACGTTGTTGAGCATGTCGACCCCCTCCACCCACAGGCGGCTGCCGCGACGGCGGAGCAGCTTGACGCAACTGATCGCGATCCGCCCGGGCCGGCGATGAACCCGGGTGGCGAAAACCCCCTGCGGCTCGCTCGCCCCGTCCGGCTGTACCAACAGCGGAACCGATCCGGCCGACGGCACGCGATAGAGCAGCCACAGGCGGTCGAATCCCTCGATGCCCTTCAGGCCGGCCACGAACCGATGGCGCACCAACACCACGCCCCGCACGGCCCCCGCCCGCCCCGGCGCCGGGAGCTCGTCGATCCGCCCAAACGGGGTGCGGATGCGTCCGATGGCACGCATCGGCCCGCCCGCCCGTGCGCGAGGCACGAGGTGCGCCTGCGGCGAAGCGCCGTGGGTCATGATCAGCTCTCCCTATCCAGCGACAATGGCCACCAGATTCTAGCGCCGCGGGGCCCGCCAGGCAACCGGCGCCGGACGGCGCCGGCAGGGGGCTCTTGAAACGCCCGTCGGCTTGGCGTCAAATAAGGCCCGTTGGCCGGTGAAAGAAAAGCTCTTGCGGAAAGGCGCCTTCATGCGAAACGAATCGCTCAAATTCCTCGAGGCCCTCCTGGCCGCGCCCAGTCCCAGCGGATTCGAGGCGACGGGTCAGCGGGTCTGGTGCGAGTACGCCCGCCGGTACGCCGACGAGGTCCGCACCGACGCGTACGGCAACGCGGTGGCGGTCCTCCACGGCGACGGGGATCCGAAGCTCGTCTTCGACGGTCACGCCGACGAGCTGGGGATGATGGTCAAGTATATCGACGACAAGGGCTTCATCTCCGTCCAGCGGATCGGCGGGATGGACCCGGCCCTGGTGCGGGGCAAGCGGGTCCGCATCCACACCCGCAAGGGGATCGTCCCCGGCGTCGTCGGGGCGACCGCCATCCACCTGCTGCCCCGCGAGGGCGAGAAGAAGGCCCCCAAGTGGCCCGAGTTGTTCATCGACATCGGCGCCGCCGACGGCGACCAGGCCAAGGCCGCCGTGAGCGTCGGCGATCCGGTGACCTTCGCCGACGGCTTCGAGATGCTCAACGAGAACGTCGGCGTCGCCCGCGCGTTCGACAACCGCGTGGGCACGTGGTGCGCCATCGAGGGGCTCCGCCTGGCCCGGGAAGCCGTCGCCAAGGGCAACAAGAAGCTCCATTGCGCGATCTACGCCTGCGCCAGCGTCCAGGAGGAGGTCGGCGGCGCCGGCGCCGCGATGAACGTCGCGACGGTCCGGCCTGACGCGGCGATCGTCATCGACGTCACCCACGCGACCGACTCGCCCGGGATCGACATGAAGGAGCACGGCGAGGTGAAACTCGGCCAGGGCCCCACCCTGTCGATCGGGCGCGAGAACCACCCGGCGCTCAACGCGCTGATCATCAAGACCGCCAAGGCCAGGAAGATCCCCCTGCAGTTCGAGGCCTTCGGCATCAGCGGCGGGACCAACGCCCTGACGATCTACACCAAGAACGGCGGCGTCCCCTGCTCGGTGCTCGGCCTGCCCAACCGCTACATGCACACCACCGTCGAGATGATCGACCTGCGCGACCTGGCCCGCATCGCCGACCTGCTGGCCGCGTCGGCCCTGGCCGTCAAGAAGGGACAGCGCTTCAAGGTCGACCTCTGACCACGGCGACACCCGCACGCGCCGGCCGCCCCGTCACGGGCCACCCCGACCCGTGCATGTACCATGGTATTTTTGTTGGATCTTGGGCCGCCGCCGGTAAGCTGGGGGCATGACACGCACCGCCCTCGAACGCTTCGCCCTGCCCGGCGCCCGTGGCCTGCCGATCCGCGGGTATGTCCATCCGCCGGCCGGCGCGGCGCCGGCGCCGGTCGTCCTGCTGGCCCACGGGTTCAAGGGGTTCGCCGATTACGGCTTCCTGCCCCTGCTGGCCGGGCGGTTGGCCGAGTCGGGCACGGCCGTCGTGCGCTTCAGCTTCAGCCACTGCGGGATCACCGGCGAGGGGGGCGCCGAGAACTTCGACCGGCCTGACCTGTTCGAACGCGACACCTTCGGCCGGCAGATCGACGATACGGCGGCGCTGATCGGGGCGATCCGCGACGGCGCCCTGCCCGGCGGCGACCGACTCGATCGCGAGCGGATCGGCATGATCGGCCACAGCCGCGGCGGCGTCACGGCGATCCTGGCGACCGGGGCGACCGACGCGCTGAAGGTCCTCGTCACGCTGGCGACCCCGTCGGAATGCCTGCACGATCACGCCCTGCGCGACCGGATCCTCGCCGACGGGCGCGCGCCCTCGCCCAGCGGGCGGACCGGCGAGATGCTCTACGTCGGGCGCGAGTTCATCGACGACCTCGACGCCGCCGGCGAGCGCTACGACCTGCTCAAGCTGCTGGCGACCTACCCGCGGCCCTACCTGGCGGTCCACGGCCGGGCCGACGAAACGGTGGACTACCGCGCCGCCGAACGCCTCGCCGCCGCCCACGCGACCGGGCCGACGGCGCTGCGGATCGTTCCCGCCGCCGGCCACACCTTCGAGTTCCGCCACGGCCAGGACGGCTCGACGGAGGCGTTCGACGACGTCAGCGCGGCGGTGGTCGCCTTCGTCCGGACGCACCTCGGTCCGGGAGGCACCTAGCTATGGGCGCCCCGCCAGTCACGATCGACGGGTCGTTCGGCGAGGGCGGGGGCCAGATCCTTCGCACGTCGGCGGCGCTGGCCGCGGCGCTGGGCATCGAGCTGCGCGTCGAGCACATCCGCGCCAACCGCCCCAAGCCGGGACTGGCCCGCCAGCACCTGGCGGCCTTGCGGGCCGTCGCCGAGGTGATCGGCGTCGAAGTGCGGGGCGGGGCGCTGGGCTCCACGGCGATCGACCTGCCCGCCGGGCGGGTGAGGCCGGGGGCGTATCGCTTCGAGATCGGCACCGCCGGCAGCGCCAATCTGCTCATCCAGACCGTCCTGCCCGTCCTGCTGGTCGCCGACGGCGACAGCCGCGTCGTCGTCACCGGCGGGACGCACAACCCGATGGCGCCGTGCTACGAGTATCTCGCCTACGTGATGGGGCCGCTGACGGCGGCGATGGGCGTCGAGGCGATGCTCACCCTCACCCGCGCCGGCTTCTACCCGGCCGGCGGGGGCGAACTGGCACTGGATCTTCGCGGCCTGGGGGGGCGCGAGCCGCTGATCGGCCTGCGGATGACCGACCGCGGCGCGCTGCGGAGCGTCGACGCGCTGTCGGCCGTCAGCACGTCACTGCCCGACCACATCGCCGAGCGTCAGGCCCGCCAGCTCAGCGGGCGCCTGCATAAGCGGGGCGTGACCTGGGGGCTGGAGGAGGCCCGCTGGGAGACCGCCTCGCCCGGCACGGTCGTCTTCCTGCGAGCCGTCTTCACCCGCGCCGTCGCCGGCTTCTTCGCCCTCGGCGCCCGCGGCAAACCCGCCGAAACGGTCGCCGACGAGGCCGTCGACGCCCTCGAAGCCCCCCTCGACGCCGGCGGCGCCGTCGACGGCCACGCCGCCGATCAGCTCCTGGTCGTCGCCGCGCTGGCCCTCGAGCCGACGACGTACACGACCACCGTCGTGACCGGTCACCTGCTCACCAACGCCGAGATCGTCCGGCAGTTGACCGGGCGGGAGGTGACCGTCGAGGGCGAGCTGGGCAAACCGGGACGCGTGAACGTGGCGGGGGTGTGAAACGGCAAACCCTTCATCAAGTCTGAACGAAAAACAAACTTGTCCGTCTAAGGATTCGTGGTACGCTTAATACCAACGCCCAGGCACACTTGGCTGAGGATGTTCGGCGCCGCGGCGCTTGGAGATACCTGAGGCGGGGGTCGCCCGGGGCATTGCATCCCGTGGGGCACCCCGCCTTCAATGGTCCTGGTTTGGAGGAGGCTTTCATGCGCACCTTACCGCTCGTGTTCTGCATTCTCGCGGTGTCCATCGCGGCGGCGACCGCCCGTGCGGACAGACTGGCGTGGCTCGAGGCGGACATGTGGACGGTCGGGGGGGCGGATACCGCCGTCCTGGACATCTACATCGACAACGATACGGCCGGCCGGGCCTACCTCTTTGAGGATGTGACCATCGGTGTGGATACGGGCGGGTGGCTCACGGCGGATGCCTCGAGCTGTCCTGATTGGGACGCCGTCGTCGCCGCCTTGACCAACGGCGAGAACGACCGCGTGTCTTGCGTCGCCGACAATCTGGCCGATTGGTGGACGACCGAGGGGTCCATGCTTGTCCTGGTCCCCGGAGCCGGCAACGGCGTCGATCTTCAGGGATGCCGGATCGACCGGATCGACTTGTCGGTGCTCTACTACGAGTACGATCCCTTCTACCAGTGGGATTACGACGCCCAGGCGTGGAGGTCCTGCGCCGACGTGGAGGTCGCGTTGATCATCGAGGGCTGGGTCCCCGAGCCGGCGAGCCTGGCCCTGCTGGCGATCGGCGGCGCCGCCCTCCTGCACGGCCGCCGGCGGGTCCGCTGACGGCGGACCTCACCCCGGAGGCACTGACCGTCTCAGAACCGATCGGTCAGATAGTGGTAGTGGGGCGCCGGGGGGAATAGCGCCGCCAGCAGGTCCATGGCTTGCCTGGGCGCGGTGAGCACGCCGTCGACGTGGAGGTCGGCGGCGCCAACGTAGCCGTAGAGCAGTTGCGCAAGGGCCCATTGCGGCAGTCGGGCGGTGGGGGCGCCCGCCAGCGGGGCGGCCCTGACGGTCATGCTGCCCCGGCGCCAGGACAGGCCGGCGCTGTCGAGGTTCGTCACGAGGTTCACCCGGCCGGCGGCGCCGGCGCGTTCGGCGAGCAGGTCGGCGAGCTTGCCCAGGGCGGACGGGACGTTGATCAGGCGGACCATCGCGCCGCCGTCCCGCCGCCAGGTCGTTTCGCACGTCAGGCCGTACCCGCGGCAGCGGCGCATGAAGGCGCTGTCGGACGGCAGGTGGAAGGTGACGGTCTCGGCCCGCTCGGCCCAGGCGCCGTCGGCGGCGGCGGCCAGCAGGGCGCCGAAGACCTTCGGCGACGCCCAGCCGGCCTCGATGACCTCGGCCGGGCGATCGCTGTCGTGGACCAGGTAGCCGGTCACGCGCTCCCGCCGGTCGCACAGGCATTTCACGATGGCGTGGCTGCGGTAGGAGCGGCCCAGGGGGAAGGGCGTCCACGTCTTCGGATCGCGCGTCGTGACGCCCGTCCGGCCGGCGTTGGTGGCGCGATAGAGCTTCAGCACGGCCGGCAGGTGGCGGGCGGGGTCGAAGTCGACCACACGGTAGATCCCCCGCGGCGCCGTCTCGGCGTCGCGGACGGCGACCCGCCAGACGACCTCCGCGAACGCCTCGGCGTAGCCGAACTTCGGGTACATCCCCGGGATGCCGTACAGCATGCTGACGTCGTAGCCCTCCCGGCGCATCCACCGCAGGGCACTGGTCAGCACCCGACGGCAGTAGCCCTTGCGACGGTGCTCCCGCTGCGTGGCGACCCCCGCCAGGCCGCCCATCCGCAGCAGGCACGGGCCGATCTGCTGGTGGAAGTCGACGATCGTGCACCAACTGACGGCCTGGCCGTCGACGAGCAGGTTCAGCCGCGTGCCGTGATCGGCCGCCGCCGTCTCGATCGCCTCGTCCAGGGCGCCGTCGAGCACCTCGCGTCCGTTGAACGGCGCCGCCGCGCGCGACGGCAGGGGGGCGATTGGGGTGCTTCTCGTCATCGTCACCGCTCCTGAAGCGTATAGATCGCTTCCGTGCCGTCGCACGTTCGGCAGGTGTAGGTCGTATCGGTCCGTCGGACGAGATCGTACTCCTCGTTGGCGATCCGCTCGGCGTCGGCGGCGTCTCCGTCGTCGTCGAGGCCGCGAAGGCGGTAGAGGGCGACGTCGAGATCGTCGAAGGTCCACGGCGCCTGGGTGCGTGTTTTGAGGACGCGGAGGCGGTCGGGCAGGCCGTCGGTGGGCATCCAGAGGTAATCGTACCAGGACCCGGCGGGCTGGAACGCGCCGATGCGGCGATCCCAGCGCCAGCCGCCGGCGCCGTCGGGCGTGTGGACGTCGAGGTTGAGGATGTTGATGCCCTTTTGGCCGCCCAGGTGGATGCGGAAGCAGATCACCGGCCGTGCCGCCAGGTCGTCATCGAGCGTGAACGGCCCGCCGTCGCGGACCGACGCGATGCAGCGCTCGATGTCGCCTTCGAGGCGGGCCGCCCCCTCGGCGGCCATGGCGTAGCGCGGCCCGTGGACCCAGTCGAAGCTGGGGTCGGCGGCGGGGCGCTCGAGCGTCCAGACGGCCATGGCGGTGCGGGCCAGTTCATCGGCCAGGCCCTTCAGCTCGGCCGGCGGCTCGAGTGCGGCGGCCAGTTCGCCGAGGCACTCGTCGCGGTCGCCGCGGCCGTACGCCCGTCGGGCGCGTCGGAGGGCGTCGCCGGCGGCGTTGATCTTCGTGCGTTTCCAGCCGACAAACAGGCACGACCGGGCGGCGAAGCGGATCGTCCGGTCTACGGCGGTATCCGCGTCGAACAGGGCCGTCGCCCGCTCGGTGCCCCGCTCGTAGCGGGCGGCGACCCGCCGCGCCCACGGGCTGGCGCCGTCGGCGCGGAGGTACAGCAGCGGGTCGGTGGCGAACAGCTCGTGCGTGTCGAGGTGGTAGCGTTTGATCGGCTCGTGGCGGTCGAAGTGCAGGCGTCGGAACCGCTCGCTGAGCAGGTCGGGCGAGAGGTCGGCGAAGGTCGCCTCGACCGCCTCGCCGGGCCGTCCGCACATCCGCGCGTAGGCCGCGCGGCGCTTGGCGGGGTCTTTGAAGTCGCGGCCTTCCCACGCCAGGCGGCAGCCGAGGGCGAAGCCCGGCTCGCTGAGCCGCGTGAAACGGGGCAGGCCCTCCCACTGGCAGATGATGGTCCCGAGCGCGCCCTCGCGGACGCCGAGGTCGAGGTAGTCGGGGATGTTCTCGTCGATCTGGGCGTACGTGGGGAAGCCGTACTGGGCCGAGCGCGACGCCGCGGGGGCGACCAGGACGTCGAAGCCCCGCTCGCGCAGGCTGCGGAGGGCCTGGCGGTCCTTCTCGCCGATGGCGCCGTAGTTCCACTCGACGACGATGATGTCGTTGGGGATCAGCTCGAGGATGCCGGGATGCTCCTTGAG
This sequence comes from uncultured Planctomycetales bacterium, assembly GCA_964535025.1. Classification (GTDB taxonomy): domain Bacteria; phylum Planctomycetota; class Phycisphaerae; order SM23-33; family FEN-1343; genus JAAYZK01. Next base: position 26,077 of record CAZHRW010000024.1, on the reverse strand, counting down.
CATGTCGCCCCAGACCATCGCCCGCAGCCGGCTGGCGGCGAGGCGGTCGTGCATGAAGACCAGGTGGTCGGCCATGAAGCGTTCGATGCCGTGAGCGGCGATGAACTCGCGTGTCTCGGGCAGGTTGCCGTAATAGGGCGCCTCGTCGAAGCCCAGGTGGACGTAGCGGCTGTGGGCGATGGAGGCCCAGTCGTCCAGCAGGTCGCCGATGAGCTCGCGCGTGCCGGGATGGAGGGGGTTGAACTGGTAGATCTGGTCGCCGTCGGCGAGCTTGCGGTAGGCCGGATCGCGCAGGTAGCCCTGGCAATGGCCGAAGGTGGCCATCGCCGGCACGAGGTCGACGCCCCGCGCGGCGGCGTAGCGGCCGAGGCGGTCCATGTCGTCGGTGGTGAAGCCCATCGGGTGGGCGAGCTTGGGATGCCGGCGGAGGGTGAACCGTTCCTCGAAGTACACCAGCAGCATGTTGCAGCGGACCGCGGCGAGGCGGTCGATGAGGCCCTCGATGTAGTCGAGCTTGAGCACGTTCGAGCGGGACACATCGACCATCGCCGCCCGGACGGCCATGGCGGGCGCATCGGCGAGGCTGAACGCCGGCAACGTCCCGCCGCCGGCCAGCAGCGCCGCCGCCGCGTCGCAGGCATAGCGTAGACCCGCCTCGCCGCCGCCGGCCAGGACCAGGCCGTCCGCGTCGCAGCGGAGGGCGAACGCTTCGTCGCCCGGCCGGTCCAGTGCTGCCGGCGTCGGCGGCGCCGCGTTGGGATCGGCCACGAGGGCCACGTCGTACGGGCCGGCGAAGGCGCCTTGCTTGACCTCGCCCACCGCCTCCAGCCCGCCCAGCAGCGTCGCCGCCGTCTGGGAGGGCCCCACCAGCGTCAGCGGCCGCCGGCGCGACAGGCCCGCACCGCCCAGCGGGCGCAGGCTCAGCGGGTCGATCGGCAGCATCCGTCGGATGTCCTCGAGTTGCTCAGCCATAACAGTCCTCACCAGATTGAGATACCGCGTTTCGAGCGATCATAACCGCAACGCCGCCGCATGCAACGGGGCAGGCAAAGAATGCCTTGACAAGAGCCGATAAGGGACTATAAGGAATTATAGAGGACAATGCATGACCAAGAGGTCCGTCTGACATGCCTGACAATCATGTTGACAGCGAGATCATGACGGTCGCCGAGGTGGCGGCGTACCTGCAACTGGCGGACAAGACGATCCTCCGGATGGCCCAGTCGGGTCGGATTCCGGCGGCGAAGATCGCCAGCCAGTGGCGGTTCCTGCGGCCGGTGGTTCGCGACTGGGTGGCCGGGCGGATGCAGGTCGAGGCGGCGGGCGCGGCGCCGTCGCGTCGGGCGGTGCTGCGGGCGTCGGAGCTGGTGCGCCCGTCGCTGATCACGCTGTCGATCCGCCCGGGGCCGAAGGAACAGGTCCTGCGGGACCTGATCGCCCCGGCGGCCGCGAGCGGCTTCGCCGCCGACGGGGCGCGTCTGCTGGCGAGCCTGCTGGAGCGGGAGCGGATGATGACCACCGCCGTCGGTCACGGCGTGGCCCTGCCGCACCCGCGGCGCCCGCTGGAGGGGATGTTCCCCGAGCCGGCGCTGGTGGTGGGCCTCTGCCGCGAGGGCACGCCGTTCGGGGCGATGGACGATCGGCTCGTGCACGTGCTGATGCTGATCTGTTCGACGCGGGACGTCATCCACCTGCGGTTGATGGCGGCGGCGGCCTGGCTGGCCCAGAGCGACCGGTTTGTCGAAGACCTGGGCGCCGCGACGACACCCGAGGCGGTCATGGCGGCGATCCGCCGTCATGATGAACGCTCGGGCCAAAGCGAAGTGGAGGGATCTTAATGTGTTCCCACGATAGCGAGGTCGGCCGATGAGGCGCACGTGCGGGGCTCTTGTCGTCGCCGCGACGATCGCCGTGCTGCCGGCGGCGGCGGTCGCGTCGACCGGCGGCGGCGAAGCCATGACGCACCGGATGATGACCCTGGTGCTCCAGGTGGGCGTGATCCTCTTCGTGGCCAAGTTGGGCAATCGGCTGTTCGAGAAGCTTTCCCTGCCGGGGGCCCTGGGCGAGTTGACCGCCGGCATCGTCATCGGCCCGTACGCGCTGGGCCAGTTGGGCTTCTACGGTTTTCCCGACGGGCTGTTCGCGGCGGTGGAGGGGGCGGCGTTGTCGCCGGAGCTGCAGGGGCTGGCGGCGATCGCGGCGATCGTGCTGCTGTTTGAGGCGGGGTTGGAGACCGACCTGAAGCTCCTGATGCGTTACGCCGTCGTCGGCGGCATCGTCGGGGTGGGGGGGATGATCGCGTCGTTCTTCGTCGGGGCCGCGGCGGTCAAGCTGTTCGCCACGGCCGTCGTGGGCGAGCCGGTGAGCCTCTTCGCCCCGCCGTGCCTGTTTTTGGGGGCCGTCACCACCGCCACCAGCGTCGGAATCACGGCACGGATCCTCTCGACCAAACGCAAGCTCGACTCGCCCGAGGGCGTCACGATCATCTCCGCGGCGGTCATCGACGACGTGCTGGGCATCATCCTGCTGGCGATGGTGATGAGCCTGGTGACGGCGTCGAAGGCCGGCGGGGTCGACTGGGCGCACATCGGCATCGTCGGCGGCCGCGCCGTCGGCGTCTGGCTGGGCGCGACGATCCTGGGCCTGGCGGCGTCGCGTCGGATCAGCCTGCTGCTGAAGTGGTTCGGCGAGCGCAACTCGATTGCCGTGATGGCCCTGGGCCTGGCGCTGATCCTGGCGGGCGTGTTCGAGGAGGCCGGGTTGGCGATGATCATCGGGGCCTACGTGATGGGCCTGTCGCTGTCGACCTCCGACATCCGCCATGTGATCGCCGAGAAGCTCTCGCCGATCGACACGCTGCTGGTGCCGCTGTTTTTCTGCACGGCGGGGATGCGGATCGACCTGACGGTCCTGGCCAATCCGGCGGTGCTGGGGTTCGGCGCGGCGTACGCCTTCGGCGCGCTGGCCTCGAAGGTCGTCGGGTGCGGCCTGCCGGCGCTGCTGGTGCGGTTCAACCTCCGCGGGGCGGCCCGCATCGGGCTGGGCATGGCGCCGCGGTGCGAGGTGGCGCTGATCATCGCCGGGGTCGGCCTGGGGGCCGAGATCATCACCCCGGCGATCTTCGCCGGGGTGATCCTGATGGTGGTGGTCAACACCGTCGTCGCCCCGCCGGCTTTGGTGGGGCTGCTGCGCTCCAGCGCCCGGGGCACCCGCGGGCCCGTCGAGGTCGCCGCGCCCGAACGGGAGATCAGGTTCGAGTTTCCCACACTCGAGATGGCCGAGTTCTTCGTCAGCAAGCTCGCGCCGGTGTTCGAGGACGAAGGCTTCTTCGTCCACCAGATCAGTCGCGAACACGGGCTGTTCCAGTTTCGCAAGGACGGCTCGGTGATCGACCTGGCCCACCAGGGCGCGACGCTGCGGTTCAGTTGCCGGCAAAACGACGCCCCCGTCGTCCAGGCGGCGATGTACGAGGGCCTGGCGGCCCTGGAGCGCTCCGCCGAGGCCCTCCGCAAGCCGCTCGACGCCAAAACCATCCGCACGGGGCTCCAGCAGCTCGCCACCGGCGGGCCGCCCGGACTGCGGATGAGCGACTTCCTCAACGAACGCCTGATCGTCCCGGAACTGACCGCCACGACCAAGGAGGGCGTGATCGACGAATTGCTCGACGTGCTCGACCGCGCCGGCCTGCTGCGCGACCGCGCCGCCGCGGCCGAGGCGGTGTGGGACCGCGAGCGGAGCATGTCGACCGGGCTGCAGTACGGCGTGGCGATTCCGCACGGCAAGACCGACGCGGTCGATCGGCTGGTCTGCTGCGTGGGGCTCAAGCACGAGGGCGTCGACTTCGACGCCATGGACGACGAGCCGTCGAAGATCTTCCTCCTGACCCTCTCGCCCAAGCGTCGTCCGGCCCCGCACCTGCAGTTCATGTCGACCGTCTCGCGGATCCTCAACGAGCAGGGCCGGCGTCGGATCCTCGCGGCGGCGACGGCCGGGCAGATCCTGGAGGTCTTCGCCGCGCCGCCCCCGGCGGCGGCGCGGGCGGCGCCGGCGAAGCTGGCCGTGGCCGACTACATCCGCCCCGAGACGGTCCGGCCCCACCTCCGCGCCGACACGAAGGAAGGCGCTATCGCCGAGTTGGTCGATCTGCTGGCGGCGGCGGGGCGGGTCGCCGACCCGGACACCGCCTACCGCGCGGTCATGCAGCGCGAGGCGCAACTGTCGACGGGCATGGACCAGGGCATCGCGATCCCCCACGGGCGGACCGGCGCGGTCGACCATCTCGTCTGCGCCGTCGGTGTCCGGCGCGAGGGTGTCGACTTCGGCGCCTCCGACGGGCAGCCGACCCGCCTGTTCGTGCTCGTGCTGACCCCCGAGGACGGCGACGAGCCCTACCTCCAATTCGTCGCATCCATCATGGGCGTTCTGAGCGGCCCAGGACGAACGCGGGCACTCGAGGCGACCACGCGGGAGGAACTCTACGCCGCCCTGACGACACCGACGGCCTAGAATGACAGGCATGCGTACGCGCCGTGCCAACACGGCCCCGTGTCCATCACCGCCGTCAATAGCTTTAACGGCATTACCTTGCCGATCGCTCACCCCTTGGCTAGGGTACCCCCTCATGAGCAGTGAACTCGCCGACCGCCGTATCGCCCTGGACGCCGCGGCCGATCCGCTGGGCGCCAACGGTGTGCATTCGTCGCGGAACTACCGCCTGGGCATCGCCAGCGGCGCCATCGCGGGGGTCTCGCAGAGCCTGCTGCACCCGGAGCTGATCATCGCCGGGCTGATCTACGAACTGACCCGCAACCCGGTCGTGTTCGCTCTGGTGCCGGTGCTCAACAAGATCGGGTCGCTGGCCCCGCCGCTGCTGATCAGCAGCGTGGTGGAGCACCGTCCGCTTCGGCGGCCTTATTTCATCGGCGCGACGGCCGGGTCGACCGCCGCGCTGGGGATGCTGATCGGCGTGATGGTCCTGTTGAGCCGCGGTGTCACGGCGGCGGGCCTGACGCTGTTTTTCGTGGTCTTCTTTGTCCTGTGCATCTTCAACGGGACGCGGTTCGTGCTGTTCCAGGACATGACCGGCCGTCTCATTCGCCCCCACCGGCTCGGCAGCTTCATGGGCCTGCGGACCTTCGTGGGCGGGGGTATCGCCGTTGTCGCGGGCCTGGTGGTCACCCAGCCGATCCTGCAGTCCGTGCCGCTGCCGTTCAATTACGTGGTGCTGACGGCCATGGGCGCGGCGTGCATGCTCACCAGCACCTGGCTGTGGATGCGCTGTCGCGAGGAGCCCGGGCCGGTCGCCTCGCGCCGCACCACGCCCGTCGAAACGCTCAGGCGGGGTATGCGCTGGCTGCGGGAGGACGGGAACTACCGCTGTTATCTGGTGATGCGGACGGCCTTCCGTTTCACCTTCACGGGCATGGCCCTGCTGATCCCCTACGGTACCGAACGGCTGGCCGACGGGCGGGCTGAATCCACGCTGGCCATTCTCGGTGGGATGTTCGTCGCGGCCGGCACGTTGAGCCTGCTGCTGTCGGCGCTGGTCTGGGGGCGGATCGCCGACCAATTCGGCTCGCGGGTAACGCTGATGGGCGCCGGGCTGTGCCAGTTCATCGCACCGGTGCTGGCGCTGGCGGCGCCGGCGCTGCCCAAGGCCTTCGCCTTCCGCCTGCCGGGCGGCTGGACACTGGACCTGCCGCTGACGGTGTTCATCCTGTCGCTGGCGGCCTTCCGGGCGGGCCTGCACGGCGACATGATCGGCGGGCAGCGCTTCCTGCTGCTCAACGCGCCGACCCATCGGCGAACCGCCTATATCTCGTTCCTCAACACGATCACCTGTCCGCTGGCGCTGCTGCCCGTGGTCGCCGCGGGCGCGGCCGTTCGCGGAATCTTCTCCCTGGAGGGTTTCTACGTTCTGACCGCCGCTGCCGGGGCGGTCTCCACCGCCGCCGCCTTCCGGATGAACTGGCGGGGGTGATCACTCGAACAGGATCTCGCCGAACCTGGCGTAATCGTGGAACGCCCGGATCCCCGGAGCCCAGGCCCACTGGGTGGCGGATGCGCCGTCGTGGTCGATGCGGTAGACGTTGCCCCGCCAGCGCATCGAGGGCGCCGCCGGGATGTTGGGCAGACCACGCAAGAGCGTCCAGGGGATGAACATCTCGGCGGTCCAGCCCTCGACGCGGGCGCCGGGGGCCTTGTCGCCGGCCCGGACCGCGGTGGCTTTGCGCACGAGGCGGTCGCCTTCGTAGTGCCAGGGCGACCAGCCGTAGAACGTCCCGTTTGTGTTGGACACCAGCAACGGCAATTCCCTGCCCAGCGGCGACAGCTCGTACTCGAGATAGAGCGGCAGCGCTGCGTCCGGTTGGAGAAACACCTCCACCACGTCCTCGGTCCACAGATCGTCGTGGTCCCGCAGGTCGGTGCAGGTGAGCGTGCGGTCTTCGCAGTCGACCAGCACATAGAGCCCCTTCGGCGAATAGAGCATCTTCGCCCGCGTCGCGTAGGCCGTCGGGTCGGGACGGGTCGGCTGGAGGGCCTGCCATTCGGTCGCGGCCCACGCGGCGGCGGTGCCGTCGCCGGTGAGGTCGAAGTCGTTCGTGCGTCGTACGATCCATTCCACGGTGACGTCTCCTTGAGTGGGAAGGGCCACAGTATGCGCTGCGGCGGGGTCGGACGGAAGGCGGGACCGAATAATGACCGTATAGAATTCAGGTGGCGTTTGTGCAGGAGACCACGATGAATATTGCCCTGTTCAGTGCCCGGTCCTACCTTCACGCGTTTTTCGAGAAGGCCAATCTCTGGCGCCACCACCAGTTGACGTACTTCGAGTCGCGTCTCAGCGCCGAGACGGCTCCCGTGGCGACCGGGTTCCGCGCCGTGTGCATCTTCGTCAACGACGTCGCCGACCGCCAGGTGCTGACCCTGCTCCGCGCCGGCGGGACGGAACTGCTGGCCCTGCGCTGCGCGGGGTACAACAACGTCGACATCCTCGCCGCGGCCGACCTGGGCCTGCCGGTGGTCCGCGTGCCGGGCTACTCGCCCCACGCGGTCGCCGAGCACACCGTCGGACTGATGCTGGTGCTGAACCGCAAGATCCACCGCGCCTACCAGCGGGTGCGCGAGGGCAACTTCTCGCTGAGCGGGCTGATGGGCTTCGACATGGCCGGCAAGACCGTCGGCGTCGTCGGGACCGGGCGGATCGGCGCGATCGTGGCCCGGATCCTCCACGGGTTCGGCTGCCACGTGTTGATGTACGACCCCAGGCCCGACGACGCCCTGGAGGCCGTCGGCGACTACACGTCGCTCGAGGAGGTGTTCAGCGAATCGGACATTATTACCCTGCACTGCCCGCTGACACCCGAGACCCACTATCTCATCGACAGCGACGCGATCCGGCGGATGAAGCCCAACACGATGCTCATCAACACCAGCCGCGGCGCCCTGGTCGACACCCGGGCGGTCACCGCGGCGCTCAAGAGCGGGAGGATCGGCTATCTCGGCCTGGACGTCTACGAGGAGGAGGCCGGGCTGTTCTATGCGGACCTGTCCGATGAGATGATCCAGGACGACGTGTTCGCCCGCCTGCTGACGTTCCCCAACGTGATCATCACCAGCCACCAGTCGTTCTTCACCGAAGAGGCCATGGACCAGATCGCCGAGACCACCCTCGCCTCGGTCACCGCCTTCGAGCAAGGCGCCCCCCTGACCTACGAGGTGACCCCCTCGATGGTCGCGCCGTAGACGGGTCGGCGCGGCGGGCGGCCGCGGTCGCCGCCCACGCAGTGACGTTACGGAAGTCCTGACCCTCGTTCCCCTTGCGGGGAATCCTCGCCGGGCGCGGGCCCGCGCTCGATACGCAAGCGGTCGACAGTGTTTACCGGATGGCCGTTGATCCCCAGGGGGTTTTCTGGTATGAGGAGGGCTCTGTATGCGGTGCGCCCGTCGCCGGGACGGGCGGCGGCGCGGTGTCGGCCTGTTTAGGTGAACGTAGTGATGACAACGTCAACGCGAACGCTGCTGAGCGGCAACGAGGCCGTTGCCCGGGCGGCCTTGGACAGCGGCGTGGCGCTGGGGGCCGGGTATCCCGGGACCCCCTCGACGGAGATCCTGGAGACCTTCAGCGCGATCGGCGGGCGCGCCCAATGGTCGCCCAATGAGAAGGTCGCCGTGGAGGTGGCCCTCGGGGCCGCGTTCGGCGGCGCGCGGGCGCTGGCGACGATGAAGCACGTCGGCGTGAACGTCGCGGCCGATCCGCTGTTCACGGCGGCGTACACGGGCGTGAGCGGCGCGTTGGTGGTGGTCTGTGCCGACGACCCGGGCATGGCGTCCAGCCAGAACGAGCAGGACAGCCGGCGATATGCCGTCGCGGCGGGCATCCCGATGTTCGAGCCGTCCGATTCCCAGGAGGCCTACGCGTTCACCCGCCGGGCCTTCGAGCTGTCCGAGCGGTGGCACACCCCCGTGTTCGTTCGCCTGACGACGCGGATCTGCCACTCCAAGACGGTGGTGGAGCCGACGGCCCCCTCGCATCCGCCCGCCGAGCCGCACTTCGAGCGCGATATCAAGGGCCGAGTCATGGTGCCCGCTTACGCCCGTCTCGCCCACCGACGCCTGCGCGAGAAACTCGCCGACCTGGCCGCGTGGAACGAGACGTCCGACCTGCACGAGGAATGCGACGGCGACGCCTCGCTGGGCATCGTCACCTCGGCCATCAGCTTCGTGCACGCCCGCGAGGCGGCGCCGCAGGCGCGGGCGCTGAAGCTGGGGTTGACCTATCCGCTGCCCATCGAGCGCATTCGGAAGTTCGTCGCCAGCGTCGAGCGATGCGTGGTGATCGAGGAAGGCGACCCCTATCTCCTCGACAGCCTCCGGGCCGCGGGGATCGACGTCGAGGGCAAGGCGGAGATGTATCGCTTCGGCGAATTGAACGTCGAGCGGGTCCGTCGCATTCTCGCCCGCGACGAGACGCCCGAGCCGGCCCCGCCGCGGGGCAAGCCGCCGCAGTTGTGTGTGGGCTGCCCGCACCGCGTGACGTTCGAGGCGCTCCGCGACCTCGGCTGCATCGTCGCCGGTGACATCGGCTGCTACACGCTGGGCGTGCTGCCGCCCTTTGAGGCGATGGACAGTTGCGTGTGCATGGGCGCGTCCATCGGCGTGGGGTTGGGGTTGCGGCACGTGCTGGACGATGAGCAGGCCCGCAAGGTCGTCAGCGTCATCGGCGACAGCACCTTCATGCACAGCGGCATCACCGGCCTGGTCGACATGGCCTACAACCGGCCGAAGACGGGCCACGTCGTGCTGATCCTCGACAACAGCACCACAGCCATGACCGGCCTGCAGGAGCACCCCGGCACCGGGCGGGCGCTCAACCACGAACCCGCCGGCCAGGTGAACCCCGAGGACCTCGCCCGGGCGATCGGGATCGACAACGTGGTGATCTTCGACCCGGTCAAGCAGCGCGACGCTTTCGTCGCCGCGTTGACCGAGAGCCTTACGTCGGAGCAGTTGAGCGTCTTCATTCTCCGCCGGCCCTGCCTGCTGGCGGCCCGGAAGATCAAGCAGTACGCCCAGGGGCGGGGAGGGCAGCAGTGATGGCCCGTGACGTGATGAACATCGTGGTCGCCGGGCTGGGTGGCCAGGGGGTGCTGACGGCCTCGGACATCATCGCCGCCGCGGCGTTCGCTGCCGGGCGGGACGTGAAGAAGGCCGAGGTGCACGGCATGAGCCAGCGGGGCGGGTCGGTTCGCACGGATGTCCGCTTTGTCGTGACGGACGGCGCGTCGGTGCTCAGCCCGATGGTGACCGCCGGCGAGGCCGACGTGCTGATGGTCCTGGCCGACGACCAGGTCGATGTCCATCGGGATGTTCTCCGCCCCGACGGAGCGCTGATCACGCCCGATGCGATCGATACCGACCGCCTGCCCCACCCGCGGAGCCTGAACGTCGCGATGGTTGGAGCGCTGAGCAAGGTGCTGGATTTCGATGAGGCCGTCTGGCGGGAGGCGATCCGCCTCGTCCTGCCGCCCAAGCTGCACGAGATCAACGACGAAGCCTTTTCGTTGGGCCGATCGGGCTGAAGCAGATCCTTACAACCAAGTCGGACAAGCGTGTCACCACGATCCCCGCCCGTCGCGGTTCGTTGCCGGCGGCGAGAGGGGGCAAGGAGAGCGAACTCATGGCTGACCGTCGTGCCACTTCAGCGGCCGCGTTCCTGCCGGCCAGCGCACCGGATTACCTGCCCGCCGAGCAACTGCGCCAACTGCAATTGCAGCGGCTTCGGACGATGGTCGCCCGCGCGTACGATCGCGTCGAGTTGTTCCGCCGGCGAATGGATGAGCGGTCGCTGACGGGCGACAGCGTCAAGGCGCTCGAGGACATCGCCAAGTTGCCCTTCACCGTCAAGGCGGACCTGCGGGACACCTACCCGTTCGGCCTGTTCGCCAGCGATATCGGCGAGGTGGTTCGCCTGCACGCCTCCAGCGGCACGACCGGCAAGCCGATCGTGGTGGCCTATACCCGGCAGGACGTTGACGTCTGGGCCGACGCGATGGTGCGGACGTTCGCCGCCTGCGGGCTGGGCGCCGACGACATCATCCAGAACGCTTACGGGTACGGGCTGTTCACCGGCGGGCTGGGCGCCCACTACGGCGCCGAGGCGCTCGGCGCGACGGTCATCCCGATCTCCGGCGGCAATACCGACCGGCAGATCATGGTGATGAAGGACTTCGGCGTGACGGCCCTGTGCTGCACGCCGAGCTACTTCGTCCACATCATCGAACGGGCCGGCCAGATGGGCGTGGACCTGCGGGACCTGCCGCTGAAGGCGGGGATCTTCGGCGCCGAGCCGTGGACCGAGGCGATGCGGATGTACGTCGAGGAGGCCGCGGGCATCAAGGCCTACGACATCTACGGGCTCTCGGAAATCATCGGCCCCGGCGTCGCCAGCGCCTGCAGCGCTCAGAACGGGCTGCACATCTTCGAGGATTACTTCTACCCCGAGATCATCGACCCCGAGACGCTCGAACCGCTGCCCGACGGACAAGAGGGCGAACTGGTGCTCACCACCCTGGCCAAGTACGCGATGCCGATGATCCGCTATCGCACGCGGGATATCACGTCGATTATCCCCGAGCCGTGCCCGTGCGGGCGAACGGTGCGGCGGATCCAGCGGATCGGGCGCCGCAGCGACGACATGTTCATCATCCGCGGCGTGAACGTCTTCCCCTCGCAGGTCGAAAGCGCGCTGCTGAAGGTCGAAGGCACGCTGCCGCACTACCAGATCATCCTGACCCGCGAGAAGGGGCTGGACCGCATGGAGGTGCAGGTCGAGGTGACCTCGGAGGTGTTCTCCGACACCGTCGGGGCCCTGGAGGCGCTGCGGGCGTCGCTGGCCGAGGCGATCCAGACGACGCTGGGCATCTCCGTCAAGTTGAGCCTGGTCGAGCCCAACACCATCGAACGGTCCATGGGCAAGGCCAAGCGGGTGATCGATAAGCGGGAACTGTAACGAACCGCCGCCGCGGGGCGGCGGAGGTGCGAGGCGAAACTTACAACGGACTGAAAGGCCCCGGCAATGAAATTGAATCAACTGTCGGTGTTTCTGGAGAACAAGCCCGGACGGCTGAGCCATCCGTGCAAGGTGCTGGCCCAGGCGGGGATCAACATCGTGACGCTGTCGGTGGCCGATACCACCCAGTTCGGCATCATGCGTCTGATCACCGCCGACTGGAAAGGTGCGAAGGCCGCACTCGAGCAGGCCGGCTGCGTGGTCAACGTCACCGAGGTCGTCGCCCTGGAGGTCGCCGATCGGCCCGGGGGGCTGGAGGAGGTCCTCAAGATCATCGAGGCCGGCGGGATGAACGTCGAGTATATGTACGCGTTCACGTACCGCGCCGGCGACAAGGCGATCATCGTCTTCCGGTTCGAGGACGCCGACGCGGCGGTGGAGCTGCTCCAGAACAAGGGCGTCAATCTCGTCGGCAGCGATGCGCTGCCGACGCAGTCGTAGACTGGCTGGAGTTCTAAGATGGCGGAGTTTCCATTCGAAAACCGCGTCTACGACGCGGCCGAGACGATGTCGGTCGATCAGCGCGGCGCGGTCCAACTGGAGCGGCTGCAGGCCATGCTCCGGCGGGTCGCGGAGGTGCCCTTCTACAAGAAGGCGTTCGCCGACGCGGGCCTCGCGCCCGGCGACGTCAATAGCCTCGACGATCTGCGGTCGCTGCCGCTGACGACCAAGGCGGATCTGCGGGAGCATTACCCCCTGGGGTTCCTGGCGGTCGGGCGCGATCAGGTGGCGCGGATTCACGGCTCGTCGGGGACGACGGGCAAGCCGACCTTCGTCGCCTATACCGCCGACGACCGCGGGACCTGGGCGGACCTGTGCGCCCGTTTCCTGGTCGCCGGGGGGTTGCGACCGGAGCACCTGGTGCACATCGCCTTCGGCTACGGGCTGTTCACCGGCGGGTTCGGCCTGCACTACGGCGTCGAGCGGGTCGGGGCGGCCGTCGTCCCGGCCGGGGCGGGCAACACGCCCCGCCAGATCATGCTCATGCAGGATCTCGGCGCCGATGTCCTCGTCTGCACCCCCAGCTACGCGCTGAACATCGCCGAGGTCGCCCGCAGCCAGGGACTGGGCCCGGACGACCTGTCCATCCGTTTCGGCCACTTCGGCGGCGAACCCTGGACCGAGGACATGCGCTACGCCATCGAGGCCCAACTCGGCATCCTGGCGTTCAACAACTACGGTCTCAGCGAGGTCATCGGCCCCGGCGTCAGCGGCGAATGCGTCGCGCGGACGGGCATGCATATCCAGGAAGACCACTTCATCGTCGAGTGCATCGACCCCGACACGCTCGAACCCGTCGCCGACGGCGAGCAAGGTGAGCTGGTGTTTACCACGCTGACCAAGCAGGCCATGCCCGTGCTGCGCTACCGCACCCGCGACATCGCCACACTCGATCGCGCCGCGTGCCCCTGCGGGCGAACCACCGCGCGGATGAGCCGCGTGGTGGGGCGCACCGACGACATGCTCATCATCCGGGGCGTGAACGTGTTCCCGTCGATGATCGAGGAGGCGCTGCTCCGCGTCGAGGGGACGGCCCCGCACTACCTCATCGAGGTCGACCGGCCCGGGACGCTCGACGAGGTGGATGTCTATGTCGAGATCCGCGCCGAGGACTTCTCCGACCAGATGAGCCGGATGCAGCAGCTTCGCGACCGGATCACCCGCGAGATCCATTCGGTGGCGGGCATCCGCGTGACGGTGCACCTCGTCGAGCCGCAGACGCTGGAGCGGTCGGTGGGCAAGGCGGTGCGGGTCATCGATCATCGGCGCGAAAAAGGGCAGATCTAGCGCCCCAGCACCTCGCCCATGCAGTCCCGCATCAGGACGGCCATGTCGGGCCCGGCGGTGCCGGCGGCGCGGAGGTCGCGGGCGCCGCGCTCGTTCATGAGGTCGACGACGGCGGCGGCCTTGTGAAGGTTGTCGCGGGAGATCTCGATGAAGCGTCGGGGATCGTCGCGATAGGGGAACAGATCCAGTCCGAACCACCCGTCGTAGCCGACCTCGTCGAGGACGTAGAGGATCTGTACGAGCCGCAGGAAGTTGATCGTCCCCGGCGGCAGGTCCGCGTCGCATTGCTGGTCGTTGTCGTTGAAGTGCGTGTGGTAGAGACGGCCGTACCGGCAGATCAAAGACAGTTGGTCCTCGACATTCTCCGCGGCGATCATCGCGTGGCCGACGTCGAGGTTGATGCCGAAGTTCGGGTCGTTGACCTCGTTGACGATGCACAGCGCCTGGGCGGTGTTGCCCATCATGATGTGCGTTCGCGGCTCGAAGGGCTTGGGCTCGATGCAGAGCTTCGTGCTGTAGGTGTTGGCGTGCAGATAGTCGAGGATCCGCCGGCAGCTTTCGACGTACCGCTCGTAGAGGGCCAAATAGTCGGCCTGGAGCGGAAAGTCGTTGCCGTCCGTGGCGGGCCACAGGACGCTGATGGGCACGTCGAACCGCGCGGCCATGTCCAGCGCCGCGGTGACGCGGTCGACAGCGGCCTGGCGGACGGTGGGGTCGGAGTCGGCCAGGGCGCCGTGCTTGTACTGCTTTTCAGTCCACGTGTGGCCGCATAGTTGGATGATCCGCAAGCCGTGATCGTCCAGGACGCGGGCGACATCGTCGGCGTTGTCGTCATTGATCTCGGTCGGCAGGTGCAGTTCGATGCCGTCCACGCCATCGATCTGACCGACCTGGCGGATGCGGTCGAGGACGGGGACGTCGTCGCCGAAACCCTTGGTGTTGAAGCGGTCGGGGAGGTTGGTGTTGCCCCAGATGCCCATGGAGATGCGGATCGGTTTCATGTGCTTGCCCTTACTCGGTGATGAAGGTTTCCAAGGACGGCTCGATGAGCCGTTCGTGATGCAGTGCGGCGAAGGCGGCCAGGGCCTGCGGATCGATCGGTTCGGTGCCGCCGGCCTGCGTGGCGACCATCGCGCCGAGCACGTTGCCGTGATGGAGGCACGCCGCCAGCGGCTCGCGGCGCAACAGACGGCAGAGGAAAGCCGCGACGAACGCGTCGCCCGACCCGAGCGGGTCGACCATGGGGACGTGGAAGCCCGGGTCGTACACGGGGTCGGTTTCGGCGCCGTCGGCGAACGCGCCGCGCTCGCCGAGTGTGACAACGCAGTGGGTGAGGTGCCACCGGCCGACCATCTCGGCGCAGAACGCCGGGATCGACCGGTCGGACAGGTCGAACAACTCGGCCAGATACGCGGCTTCGGTGTCGTTGAGTTTCACAATCGTCGCATCGGCCAGCGACGCGGCGATCGAATCGGGGCTGTGGCAGTCCTTGCGGAGGTTGATGTCCAGCAGCTTGACCGCGCCGCCGGCGGCGTCGAGGATCGCCCGCAGCGCCGCGCGGGCGCCGGCGGTACGCTGGATGAGCGTGCCGAAGCACACACAATCGGCCCGGGCGGCCTCGGCGAGGACCGTGTCGGTGGCCTCGACCCGGTCGTAGGCCACGTCGGGAACGATGACGTAATCGGGTTGGCCGGCGTCGTCGAGGCTGACGATCACCGTGCCGGTGGGGCGCTCGTCGTCCCACTGCACGCACGTGTCGCTCATCCCCATCGCCGTCAACTGCGCCGCCGCTTGGCGGCCGTACGCGTCGCGGCCGAGACGGCTGACGATGCAGGCGCGGTCGCCCTGCTCGGCGACGCGGTAGGCGAAGTTGAACGGCGCGCCGCCGAGCGTGGCGTTGCCGTCGGGCAGCAGGTCCCAGAGAATCTCGCCGAATGCCAGTACGTTGTGAGGACCGGTCATACCTTCACGCCCTTCCACACCTCGGCGAACTGCGCCAATCCCACGTCGGTCAGCGGGTGACGGTACAACTGGAAAAAGACGGATTCGGGCACCGTCGCGATGTCGATTCCCGCCCGCAGGCAGGCCATCACCTGGTTGGTGGTCTTGATGCTGCCGGCGATGATCTCCGACGTGAAGCCGTACGCCCGCTTGATGGCGGCCGCGTCGGCGACGAGGATCTCGCTTTCGTTGCCGACCGCGTCGAGGCGGTTGAGGACGATGCTCACGAAGGTCGCCCCGGCCTTCATTGCCAGGAAGGCCTGCGGCGCCGAGAAGATCATCGTGACGTTGATTTTGACGTGTTTCTCTTCCTCCAGCACGCGGCAGGCCTTGAGGCCCTCGACGGTCATCGGCAGCTTGACGGCGATGTTCGGCGCCAGCGACGCCAGGTGGACCGCCTCATCGATCAGGGCGTCGGCGGTCGCGCTCATCGCCTCGGCGCTGACCGGCCCCGGGGTGATCGAGGCGATCTCGCGAACCACGTCCAGAAACGGACGGCCGGCCTCGGCGATCTTGGCGGGGTTGGTCGTCACGCCATCCAGCAGCCCCGTTTCGTGGGCACGGCGGACGGCGTCGACGTCGGCGGTATCGAGAAAGAGTTTCATCGGTCATGCCTCCTTGGCAGTCAGGCTTTCACCAGGGCCCGCAGATCGGCCAGCGTGACGGGGCCGTCGTCCAGGTGTCTGACGACCCGGTCGGCCGTGCTGAAATCCTCGCCGCCGGTGTAGGTGCTTACGGTGATCAGGCACGGCATCCCCGCGGCCTTGGCGGCGCGGAGGCCGTTCTCGCTGTCTTCGACGACGACACACGCGGCGGGGGTCAGGCCCAGCGTGGTGGCCGCCAGGGTGTAGACCGCCGGGTCGGGTTTCTTGCGGGGGACCATGTCCCCGGCGAAGATCCCGCCGAAGGCCGCCTTGCGATCGGCGCCCAGCAGCGTATCGACCACGAGGTGGACCGCCCGCTCGTTGGACGTCGAGCACACCGCCAGCGTCACGCCGGCGGCGATGGCCTCGTCGATGATCCGCGCGACACCCGGCCGCAGGGGCAACTGGCCCGAGGCGATCATGCTCATGAACCGGTCGGTCTTGAGTTTGTGCAGCCGCTTGATGAACGCCTCGCGATCGCCGGCGCCGTCGGGCCAGCCGACCTGGCTGAAGTAGTGGGTCATGCGTTCCTTGCCGCCGGCGACGGCGAGCAGCTCGCCGTAGAGCTCCACGTCCCACTCGACATCGAGCCCGACGGCGGCGAAGGCCTGGTTGAACGCCACGCGGTGGCCGTCGGTCTCGGTGTCGACCAGCACGCCGTCGCAGTCGAAGATGAGTGCTTCCATGGTGTCAGCTCCGGTAGTCGGTTTCCAGTGCTGTTTTAATACGGTTGAGGAACCCCGCCGCATAGGGTCCGTCGATGGCCCGATGGTCGCAGGCCAGCGTGAGCGTCATCATCTCCCGCACACCGATCGCCTCGCCGACGGGCACCACCCGCGGGGTGATCGCGGCGGCGGCGAGGATGGCGCACTCGGGGGCGTTGATGATGGGGGTGAAGCGCCCCACGCCGTACATGCCCAGCGAGCTGACCGTGAACGTTCCCGCGTCCGTCGAGGTCAAGACGCCCCGGCGCGCCGCCTCGGCGGCGGCACGGCTCGCGGCGGCGATCTCGGCCAGCGACTTGACGTGGGCGTCGGGGACGACGGGCACCAGCAGTCCGTGGTCGACTGCCGTGGCCACGCCGATGTTGACGCGGCCCTTGAGGGTGAGTTTCGTCTCGTCCACGATCGCGTTGAGGCGGGGGTATTCGCGCAGGGCCCGAGCCGCGGCGTGGATGATCAAATCCGTGACGGTGATCTTGATGGGCCCCGCGGCAGGCGTTTTGCGCCAACGGTTGGCGTCGGTCATGTCCACGTCGACGGCGATCGAGAAGTGAGGCACCGTCTGCGACGCGCGGGTCAGACGCCGGGCGATGGTGGCCCGCATGCGATCGAAGGGGACCTCCGTATCCGTCTCGCCCGGCCCATCGACGGCGGCCGTCGCGGCGGCCGTTTCGGTCGCCGCCAGGACATCGGCCTTGACGATCCGCCCGCCGGGTCCGGTACCGGTCAGGGTCGACAGGTCGACCCCGTGCTCGGCCGCCAGTCGCCGCGCGACGGGGGAGACCGCCTGGCGCTCGTTCGGAGGCTTCACAACGGGCGCGGGCGCCACGGGGGCGGCCTCGCGCGTCGGTGCGGGTTCAGCCGTATCGGTCGGGTCGCCCACGCGTTCGCCGGGTTGGCCGATCCAGGCGATCGGCTCGAGGACCGTCCCCTCCTCGCCGGCGTCGAAGAGGCATTTGAGCAGGACGCCGTCGGTGTCGGCCTCGACCTCGAAGGAGGCCTTTTCGCTCTCGACGACGGCGACGACCTCGCCGGCGGCGACGGGGTCGCCTTCGGCCTTGAGCCACTCGATGATCGTCGCGGTGGTGATGTCCTGGCCCACCTGGGGCATATTCACGGGAATCATGGTCGTCCTCAGGCTTTGCCCGCCGAGCCGAACAGGCGGATGTTGTCGGCCACGAGGGCGTAAACGGCATCATACTGCGCCTGCAGGGGCTTGAGCGGCTCATACTTCTTGTGCGCGATGTGGTCGTCCACGAATCCGTCGATGAAGGCGTACTTGAGGGCGGTTGAGATGTTGATCTTCGCGCAGCCCAGCTCGATGCATTTTCGGAACGTCGCGTCATCCAGCCCCGTCCCGCCGTGCAGGGCGATGGGCAGGCCCGTCCGGCGGGCGATCTCGGCGAGTCGATCGTAGGCGATCTCGGGCGTGCCCTTGTAGACGCCGTGCGCGGTGCCGATGGCAGGCGCGAAGACCGCCAGGTCGACCTCGCGGCAGAACGCCTCGGCCTGGTCGACGTCGGCCAGGTGGGCGTCGCGCTGGGTGACGAAGAGGTCGTCCTCGACGCCCACGATCGCGCCCATCTCCGCCTCGACGCTCACGCCCGCCTCCGCCGCGATCGCGCACACCTGGCGGGTGAGGGCGAGGTTCTCCTCGTAGGGCAGGTGCGATGCGTCGATCATCACCGACGTCCACCCGGCGTCGATACATTCGCGGATGGTGGCGACGTCGCGACAGTGATCGAGATGGTAGGCCACCGGCACCGGCGATTCGCCGGCCACCTGGCGGATCCATCCGGCCAGGGCCTCGGCGCCCCAGAAGGTGACGGTCTTGACCGAGACCTGCACGATGATCGGCGCTTCGAGCTGCTCGGCCGCCCGCACCGCCGCCCGTGTCGAGTTGTAATCGACGATGTTGAACGCCCCGACCCCGTATCCGCCTTCGCGGGCCGCCTGCAGCATTGCCGTCATGTTCACGAGGGCCATGATCTGTCTCCCAGGACAAGCCGCTCAACAGGGCTTGCCTCTGTTTGCCGTCTTGTTGTTTCCCGTCGTTTCGTGTTTGTCTCGTATTTCGTGCTTCGGATTTCGTATTTGTCGTTCAAAGCATCTCGCGTATTCCGGCAACAATGTCTTCCACCTGCGGCACGCAGGCCCGTTCCAGTTCCACGGCGAACGGAATCGCCGTGTTCTTGCCCGCGATGATCGTCACCGGCGCGTCGAGGTGGTCGAAGGCCAGTTCCTGGATGATCGACGCGATGTCCGACGCCACGCCGCCGCGGCGGATCGCTTCCTGGACGATCACCGCCCGGTTGGTCTTGCGGACCGACGCGAGGATCGTCTCGACATCCAGCGGCACCAGCGTCCGCGGGTCGATCACCTCGACGTCGATCCCGTCGGCCGCCAACTGCTCGGCGGCGGCCAGGGCGCGGCCGACCATGGCCGACCACGCGATCAGCGTCACATCCGCCCCGGGCCGTTTGATGTCGGCGACGCCCAGGGGAACCGTGTAGGACGCCTCGGGCACCGCCCCCTCCGTCATGTACAGCAGCTTGTGCTCCATGAAGATCACCGGATCATCGCAGCGGATCGCCGCGTTGAGCAGCCCCTTGGCGTCGTAGGGTGTCGAGGGGGCCGCCAGCTTCAGCCCCGGCACGTGGTAGTAGATCGCTTCCAGCGACTGGGAGTGCTGGGCCGCCAGGCCGTTGCCGGCGCCGCCCTGGGTGCGGAGCACCATCGGGACGCGGCCCTGCTCGCCGGTCATGAATCTCAGCTTGGCGGCCTGGTTGATGACTTGGTCAAGGACCAGCATCGAGAAGTCCACGAACAGGATCTCCACCACCGGTCGCATCCCCGTGATGGCGGCCCCGACGGCGGCGCCGGTGAAGCTGGCCTCGCTGATCGGCGTGTCGATGATTCGCTTGGGCCCGAACGCCTCCAGCAATCCCTGGGTCACCTTGTACGACCCGCCCCGCTCGGCGATGCCCACACCCAGGCAGAACACCGTCGGATCCGAAGCCAACTGCTCGCGAAGGGCCTCGTTGAGCGCCTCGCGGTACATGATCACGCGGCCGTCGGTCGGGTCGGGCGCACTCATTCGGCGACCTCCTGGAGGAACTGCCGGACGGACGGCTTCTCCGCCGCCACGGCAAAGGCGATGGCGTCGGCCACCGCCTGGTCGACCTCGCGCTCGATCGCCACGGCGTCGGCCTCCGCGGCGTCGGGGTGAGCCAGCAGGAGCGCCCGCCCGCGGTCGACCGGGTCGATGCTCTTGTAGTACGCCAGCCGGTCGGCTGGCATGTAGGTGCCGGGGTCGTTGACGTGGTGGCCCTGGTGGCGGTACGTCTTGCACTCCATCAGGACCGGTCCGCGGCCGTCGCGGCAGGTTCGGGCAGCCTCGCAGGCGCGCTCGTAGACCTCCAGCACGTGGTTCCCGTCGACGGTAAAGGCCTCCACGCCGTAGCCTTTCGCCCGCTCGCAGAGATCCTTGGTGCGGCTGACCGCCTCGACGGGAGTCGAGACGGCATAGTGGTTGTTCTCGAGGACGAAGATCACCGGCAGGTCCCAGATCGCCGCGAGGTTCATCGCCTCGGCGAAGGTGCCCTGGTTGGCGGCGCCGTCGGAGAAGAACACCGCGGTGACGGCTTTGTCACCGCGGATGGACGCCCCCAGCGCCGCCCCGACGCCGATGGGGATGCCCGCCCCGACGATGCCGTTGGCCCCGAGGTTCCCGGTCGACAGATCGGCGATGTGCATCGATCCGCCCCGCCCGCCGCAATAGCCCGCCGCCTTGCCCAGCAGTTCGGCGAGCATCCGTTTGATGTCGGCGCCGCCGGCGATGCAATGGCCGTGGCCGCGATGCGTGCTGGTGAAGGTGTCGCCGTCGGCCAGGGCGGCACAGACGCCCGTGGCGATGGCCTCCTCGCCGAGGTAGGGGTGGAAGTAGCCGATAATCTCGCCCTTGCGGTACAACTTGATGCACTGGGTCTCGAAGATACGGATCGTCAGCAGCGTGCGATACAGGTCTTCGAGAAACGACTTGTCGTAGCGGGTCACGTCCATGGGCCGGTCCTTTCGGGGCCGTTGCGGGTGGCGCTGACGGTGAAGCGGTACAGGTCGCCGCGGTAGATCGAGTGTTCGGTTTCCAGGACCCGGTCGCCGGCACAGATCGTCACGCCGCGGATGCTGAACGCCGGGAGCGGATCGGTCACGCCGAAGGTCGCGGCGGTCTCGCAGTCCAGCAGAATCGTGCTGAGTTCCTGGTCGACGCGAATCAGCTCCAGGCCGTACGTCGCGGCGTAGATGTCGTACAGCGAGGTGGTCAGGTCGTGCTGTTTGATGTCGGGGCACAGCTCAGCCGAGACATAGCGGGTCTCAATCATCATCGGTTCGTCGTCGGCCAGCCGCAGGCGGCGGATCACCCATACGCCCCCGCGCAGACGTCCGGCGGTGGCGCTGCCGCCGCGCCGCAACTGCTTGACGGAGAGCACCTCCGTCCGGGGCGTGCGGCCTGCCTCGATCATGTTGCGCGTGAAGCCGAGGATCCGGTCGACCGAGCGCTCGACCCGCCGCCGGCGGACGATCGTGCCGCGACCCTTGATCCGCTCGGCCCAGCCCGCGACATCCACCTGGGCCAGGGCCTTCCGCGCGGTGGTGTTGCTCACGCCGTACTGGCGGATGATCTCATTCTCCGACGGCACCAGCGCCCCCGGCGGCAACTCGCCCCCGGCGATCCGCGCGATGATATCGCGGCTGATCCGCACGTATTTCGGCATGGTCCGGCCTGTCGTCATCGGTCGTCCTGGGTTCGTGCACGAGGCTTAACGCACTAAGCTTAGTGCACTAAGTGGGCCTGTCAAGGCCCATCCTGGCGGCCGCGGGGGATTTCTCGCTTGCCGCTCAAACGCCGGGTCGGTAGACCGGAGGCGCGATTGGAAGGAGCGCAGCAATGACGTTGAACGCGGAGTGGCGCGATCGGCTGGACGCCTGGCGGAACGAACTGAAGCGGCATCTGTATCGACCCCTGGGGGCGGTGGCGCTGGAGGGCTGGTTCACGCGGGACCACCTGGACGCGACGGCCGGGGCGGCCGGGCCGTTCACGCCGACTCCGCCCGGAACCGCCTGGGGCGGCGCGTACGAGTACGGGTGGTTTCGCGGGCGCGTCGAGGTGCCGTCCGAGGCCGCCGGCGAGCGGATCGTCGCGCATCTGCCGGTGACCGACAAGGAAGCGCTGGTCTGGGCCAACGAGGAGTTGGTTGAATCCCACCGCGGCACGTGGCCGCACATCACGTTGACGGCGCGGGCCCGCGGCGGGGAGACCTTCGATATCCTCATGGAGGCCGCCGCCTGGCACGGGGCGACGCCCTGTCACGTCGGTCCCATCCCGCCGGATCGCCCATCCGTTCCCGAGACGCCCGCGACGCAACAGACGGTCGGGGCCTGTACGTTCGGCGCGTGGAACGAGAGGGCCTGGCAGCTCCAGATGGACGTCGAGACGCTGCTGAGCCTCCGGGACAAGCTCGACCCGGACTCGCTCCGCGTCGGGCGGATCGACGACGCGCTCAAACAGTTCACGCGGACCGTCGATTTCGAGGTGCCCTTCGAGCGAATGCAGGTGACCTTCGAAACGGCCCGCGAGGAACTTACAGGCGTCCTGGCCTGTCGGAACGGCTCGACGACGCCGGCGTTCTTCTGCTTCGGCCA
The DNA here is from genome assembly GCA_964535025.1 of uncultured Planctomycetales bacterium. GTDB lineage: Bacteria > Planctomycetota > Phycisphaerae > SM23-33 > FEN-1343 > JAAYZK01. The sequence continues at coordinate 3,647 of CAZHRW010000024.1, read as the reverse complement.
CGCCCACCTCGACGTCGCCTGGCTGTGGCCGCTGGCCGAGACCGAGCGCAAGGCGGTGCGCACGCTGGCCAATCAACTCACCCTGGCCGAGCAGTACCCGGGCTACGTGTTTCTCCACAGCCAGCCGCACCTGTACTGGATGATCAAGAACCGTTACCCCGCGTTCTACGAGCGGGTCAAGCGAGCCGTCGCCGAGGGCAAGATCATCGCCGAGGGCGGGATGTGGGTCGAGGCCGACACGAACGTCTCCGGCGGCGAGGCGCTCATCCGCCAGTTCCTCGCCGGCAAGCGGTTCTTCGCCGACGAGTTCGGCGTCGACAGCGAGCTGCTCTGGCTGCCGGATGTGTTCGGCTACACCGCCGCGCTGCCGCAGATCATGGCCGGCTGCGGCATCAAGTATTTCTCCACGCAGAAGATCTTCTGGAACTACCACGGCGGCGACACCTTCCCCTATCACAACTTCCTGTGGGAAGGCATCGACGGCACCGCCGTCATCACCCACCTGCACAACGACTACAACGCCCGGACCGATCCGGGCACGATGATCCGGCGGTGGAACGGCCGCGTCCAGAAAGACGCCATGTCCACCCGCCTGCTGCCGTTCGGTTGGGGCGACGGCGGCGGCGGGCCCACACGCGAACATCTGGAGTACATCGCCCGTCTGGCCGACTGCGAGGGCGCGCCGAAGCTGAAGCCGGCCACCCCCAGCGCCTTCTTCGAAGACCTCGTCGCCCGCGGCGAGCACGACGCCAACCGCTGGGTCGGCGAGCTGTATTTCACCTGCCATCGCGGCACGCTGACCAGCCAGGCGCGGACCAAGTGGTACAACCGCCGCTGCGAGCAGGCGCTGCGCGAGGCCGAGCTGTGGGCGGCGTTCGCCGAGGAGTATCATTGGCCCGCCGAGGCGCTGGAGGAGGCATGGCGAACGGTCCTGCTCAACCAGTTTCACGATGTCCTGCCCGGTTCGTCCATCCAGCGGGTCTACGAGCAGGCCGAGGCCATGTACGCCGAGGCCCTCGCGACCGCCGAGGGGATCACCGACGCGGCCACAGGGTCGCTTGTGAACGACGCCGCCGGCGCCGTGACCGTGTTCAACTCGCTCAACTGGTCCCGCCGGGCCCTGGTGACGCTGCCGGCGGGGGTCGCGGGCGCGACGGATGTGTCGGGCGAGCCGGTCGCGACGCAGACGGTCGGCGATGAGACGCTGGCGGCGGTGGAGGTCCCTTCGTGCGGGTGGACCACGCTGACGCCGAGCGACACGCCCGCGCCCGCCGGCGACGCCGGGGTGACGGTCACCGAGTCGTCCCTGGCCAACGACCGCATCCGCGCGACGTTCAACACGCTCGGCGAGATCGTCAGCCTCGTCGACCGGGCCGACGGGCGCGAGACGCTCGCCGGGCGGGGCAACGTGATCAAGCTGTACAAGGATGTCCCCTCGAAGTTCGATGCGTGGGACATTGATTCGATGGTCTACGACACCCCGGTCGAGCTCGGCGAAACGCCGGCGACGTTCGAGGTGGTCGCCCAGGGGCCGCTGGTGGGCATCCTGCGCCTCACGCGGCGGATCGGCAACTCGACGCTGACCCAGGACGTCACGCTCCGCGCCGGCAGCGCCCGGATCGACTTCGTCACCACGCTGCACTGGCACGAGCGCCACAGGCTGCTGAAGGTCGGCTTCGACGCCGACGTCCATGCGACCGAGGCGATCCACGAGATCCAGTTCGGCCACCTTCGGCGCCCCAACCACGCCAACCGGCAGGCCGACGCCGACCAGTTCGAGGTGTGTAACCACAAGTGGACCGCTCTGGCCGATGCCGGCCGCGGGTTCGCGGTCCTCAACGACAGCAAGTACGGGGTGAACGTCGTCGGCCATACGATCAACCTGACGCTCATGCGCGCCCCGCTCGGCCCGGACGGGCGGGCCGATAACGGCACGCACCGCTTCACCTACACGGCGACGGCCTGGACGGGCGGGTGGGCCGACAGCCCGCTCGTGCGGGAAGGCTACGATCTGAACATCCCCGTCCGCACACGCCGCGGCGACGGCGGGATGCGATCGGTTCTGGCCACCGATGCACCGGGCGTTGTCGTGGAGGCCGTCAAGCGCGCCGCCGACGGCAGCGGCGATGTCATCATCCGCCTCTACGAAGCGCACGGCACGGCCGAATCATGTACACTGATGATCGACCTGCCCGCCACGGAGGCGAGCGAAACCGACATGCTCGAACGCAACGGCCGGCCGCTGAGGATGACCGACGGCGCCGTCGCCCTGGCGTTCCGCCCGTTCGAGATCAAGACATTGCGGTTGACGTCCTGACGGCGTCGTGGAGACGGCCATGAATGACACCCAGGGCATCGGACGGCGCGACTTTCTCAAACTCTCGACCGCCGCGATCGCCGCCGCGGCCGTCGGCCGGGCTTCGGCGGCGGATACGCCGTCGAAGCGGCCGAACATCATCTTCGTGTTCAGCGACGAGCACCGCTGGTGCAGCCTGCCGTTCACGCAGATGCCCGACCTGGTCGCGCCGGCCATGGCGCGTCTCGCCCGGGAGGGGACGCGGCTGGACCACTGCTACAGCACCTCGTCGATCTGCGTACCCTACCGGGGCATGCTCATCACCGGCCAGTGGCCGCACCAGAGCTCGGTCATCTCCAACGACTATTTCGGCGATACGGACGTCATCGGCATCACCTCGCCGACCATCGCCCACACGTTCAAGCGGGCCGGCTACATCACCGGCTACGTCGGCAAGTGGCACTTGCAGAGCGAAACGTGCGCCAACGCCGGGTTTGACGAGTTTGAGCACTGGCTGTACGGCGACGACCACATGCGCACGAAGGTCCGCAACGTTATCGCCGGCGAGGAGTTCCACATCCACGAGGGCTACAACGCCACCGGGATGACCGATCGGGCCCTGGAGTTCATCGGCCGTCACGCCGGCGGCGACCGGCCGTTCCTGATGATGCTGTCGATCAACCCGCCCCACTACCGCTGGGACGACGCCCCCGAGGAATGTCTGGCGTATTACCCGGAAGACAAAATCCCCTTCCGCCCCAACGTCACGGACGCCAGGCATCGGCAGGGCGAAAAGCTGCAAAACTACCGCCACTATCACGCCCATATCACGGCCGTCGACCGTGAACTGGGGCGCCTGCTGGAGGCGACGAAGCGGCTGGGGATCGATGAGGACACCGTCATCATCTACACCTCCGATCACGGCAGCTCGTTCGGGTCGAACGGTTTCTTCAATAAGTCCAATCCTTACGACGAGGCGAGCCGCGTGCCGATGCTGGTCCGCTGGCCGGGCAAGGTGCCTGCCGGGCGTGTGGTCGAGAACCTGATGGGCTCGATCGACGTGTACCCCACCCTGTGCGGCCTGGCGGGTATCGAGCCGCCGAAGCGGTGCGGGGGGGCGGATTATTCGCCGGCCATGCTGGGCGGGCGCGGGCCCGAGCCGGCGTCGGCGCTGCTGTTGGTGAACAACTTCGTCCGCAACTACATCCGCACACGCCTGGAGCCGGGCCGGCGCCACAGCAACAACGCCTTCCGCGGCGTCCGCACGAAGCGCTACACCTATGCGGTCGACGATCTGGGCGAGTGGCAGTTGTTCGACAACGTCGCCGACCCGTACCAGCAGACCAACCTC
>CAZHRW010000023.1:0-7080 GCA_964535025.1 uncultured Planctomycetales bacterium | reverse complement strand
AGGCTCACAGAACAGCAGTTACATGTCACGGGACGCGATCGAGGCTCGTCCCGTGGATTTGAGCCTTTGAGCCCATTTCGGGCCGTTTTGGGGTGTTTTGTGGGGTACCCCCGTCACGTGATTGGGGTGGACGGAACGGCAGAACAGAAGAACAGGTGAGCAGGAGACCGCAGTTAAGCAAGCGTTGGCGGGATCGAGAGTTGTGGCGCGAGCGGCCGTTGGCCGTGCTCTACTGATCTCCTGATCGCCTGCTCAACTGCTCTATTGAAAGAGCCCACTTGGTGGGCTCTTTCAATGGCGGCGGCCGGAATCGAACCCCCGTCACGCGGCAGGGCGACGGAACGGCAGAACAGAAGAGCAGGTGAGCAGGAGACCGCAGTTGAGCAAGCGTTGGCGGGATCAAGAGTTGTGACGCGGGCGGCCATTGGCCGTGCTCTACTGACGTCCTGCCTGTCCTGAGCATCGTCGAAGGGCTCTGTGCCGCGTCGCGGCACCAAGGCTATCCCCTTGCTGCAACGCTTACCGACTTCTTTGTGTCCTTTGCGATCTCTGTGGCTATTCCGTTGTTGCTCGGCGTGCCGCCTGCCGCGGGGACCTGTCTCGGCACAGCCGAAGGCGAAGCCGGAAGCCGAAGGCGGAGCCGGGTGGCTGTTGCCGTCGCCGTAGCCGTCAAGCTCAGGTCTCAGACTCAGGTCTCAAGCCTGCTTCTCCGCCGAAAACCTTCGCGGCGGCGGGCTGCTCTCGGTTTATGCGGCCTGACGTTAATAATATTCGCGATCAGGCCAATATCATGAAACTCGTGCTTCACTTTCTGCGCGTCTGGGCGAACTTTATTCATTCTTTCCTTCACTTTCTCTCGCCGTCGCGAAACGCGGCCGGCAGGGCTGTTTTTCCGGCGATCAGCCGTCCCTGATTTCAAAAACGCTGACCCCCCTCGCGGCCTGCGATTCGGATTATTCGGGTTTTATGCCGTTAAGCTGGAGAACCTGGGGGAGTTGGGGACCCCCCGCCGCGAATGCGAAGACCTGCAACTCGAATACCCAAACTTGGGTTTTCAACGCGAAAGCCCTCGAACTGAGGCGTAAGCAAAATGCCATCGAACACTTACGCGCCACACGCCGCCCCGCGCCCGCAAGGGCCCAAAATCGGCAAAACCAGTGACAGAACCTCCGACGGAGCGAGGTATCTCGGTATTGCAACTCCGAAATTCCAACCATCGGCCACAGCAGCACTTGCCCCCCGCAAGGTACCCCCAAAAACGGCATCTCTATCCTCGGCGAAATGAGCGCCCCAATCCCGCCTCCGCCCGCTCTAGCGCCGGCCCGTCCAGAGATACATGAAGCGCGGGGACATCATCTCCCACAGGTCCGGCGCGTTGATGTTGACGAAATTGAGCTGGGGCGACGGCGGCGCCGACTCGGCGTAGACGCTGCCGCGATAGCCCGGCGGGCGGAGGTACATGACGACCTTGACCCGCTCGCCTTCGGTGCCGGTGCGCTGCTTGATGCCGTCGAGGGCGTCGTGGATGGTCCCGAGGCGGTCGACGAGGCCGAGCTCGAGCGCCTGCCGCCCGGTGTAGACGCGGCCGTCGGCGATGCGGCGGACATCGTCGGCGGAGAGGTCCGGACGCCCGCGGTCGACGACGGCGATGAAGGCTTCGTGGAACTCGTCGACGATGGCCTGGAGGATCGCGAGGTCCTCGGGATCGAGTGGCTCGAAGGGGGAGGCGAGGTCCTTGAAGGGGCCGCTGGTGATCATTTCGGCGGTGATGCCAAGCTTGGCCATGGTGCCGGCGACACTGAAGGCCGGGACGATCACGCCGATCGAGCCGGTGACCGAGGTCGGGTGGGCGTAGATCTCCTCGGCGCCGACGGCGAGGTAATACGCGCCGCTGGCGCCGGTGCCCTCGATGAGGGCCAAGACCGGCACGTCCGGCCGCATGCGGCGGAAGCGGCCGACCTCGGTGTACATGATATCGCTGGCGGTGACCGAGCCGCCCGGGGAGTTGATGCGGAGAATGAGCCCGATGACCCCGTCGTCGCGCCGGGCCTTGTTGAGCTTCTCGACGAAGAGGCTGACGGGGTTCTCGCCGGCGCCCAGCAGCGTGCGTCGCGGCTCGTTGACGATCGTGCCGCTCACGTCGACCAGGACGATCTTGCGGCGGACGAGCCACCCCCGATCGCCGGCGACGGTGGTTTCGGTGAGCTTCCGGCTTGCCCGGACCGGCCGGATCAGCAGCCCCCCGGACGGGCCGCACCCGCTCAGGGCGACGACCAAGGCGATCAGCAGCGGCAGCAGGCGTATCATCTCCCGGGCTCCCATGGCAGCAGGCGGCGGACGGCCGCCGCCCGTTCCCTCGCGGACGGCGACACAACTGCCGCTATCATGTTAACATCCCGGCCGCCGCCGGCCAGCGCAATCGCCGGCGGGCGCCAAAATCTCACCGGTAGGCGTATATAATAAAGGGCGATACAGGTCCCTCAGGCCGAGGGGCCCACCCAGGAAAGGGAGTGACGATGAAAGCGATCGTTGACGCGGAGACCTGCATCGGGTGCGAGGCGTGTGTGGGGATCTGTCCGGAAGTGTTCGAGATGTCCGGCGACGTTGCCGTGGTGACCGTGGACGAGGTGCCCGCCGAGGTCGAAGACGCCTGCCGCGAGGCCGCCGACAGTTGCCCGGTGGACGCCATCACGATCGAGGAATGAGGTGCCCCATGGCCTCCGAGCTGGCATCCCGACAATGCGTGCCCTGCCAGGGCGGCGTGCCGCCCCTGGCCGGCGAGGACCTCAAGCGGCTGCAGGGCGAACTGGACGGCGGGTGGGTTCTCGTCGACGAACACCACCTCCAGCGGCGGTTCGAACTGGCCAACTTCAGCGAAGCGCTCAACCTGACCAACCGGATCGGCGAGCTGGCCGAGCGGGAGAACCACCACCCCATTATTTGCTTGTCATGGGGCTACGTCGAGGTCACCCTCTACACCCATAAGATCGACGGGCTGACCGAAAGCGATTTCATCCTGGCGGCGAAGATCGACCAGCTCAGCCTGCCGGCGTCGCGGTGACGCCGCCGCCGCCGCCGAACGCGAGGATGTGGGCGGATGGGTCACGACGACGGTCCCCTGGCGGGCCGGACATCGCTGGTGACGGGCGCGGCCCGCCGGATCGGCCGGGCGATCGCCCTGGCGACGGCCGCGGCCGGCGGCGACGTGGTAATTCACTACCATCGCTCCGCCGACGACGCCGAGGCGGTTGCCGAGGCCGTGCGCCGGCACGGACGGCGGGCGTGGACGCTCCAGGCCGACCTGGCCGATGCCGACGCCGCCAACGACGTGATCGGCCGGGCGGCCGACCTGGCCGGACCGATCGACGTCCTGGTCAATAACGCGTCGATCTTCCCGACCGGCCTAATCACCGAGACGACCGCGGCGGACCTGCTCCTGAACGTCCGCGTCCACGCCGTCGCCCCCCTGCTGCTCAGCCGTGCGCTGGCCGCCCAGGGACGCGGCGGGCACATCGTCAACCTGCTCGACGCGCGGATCACCGACTACGACCGCCACCACGCCGCCTACCAGCTCTCCAAGCGGATGCTCGCCGACCTGACGCGGATGCTGGCGGTCGAGCTGGCCCCGTCGATCGCCGTCAACGCCGTCGCCCCGGGCCTGATCCTCCCCCCGCCGGGCGAAGATGACAGCTACCTCGAACGGTTCGCCCACACCAACCCGCTCAACCGCCACGGCGACCCGGCCGACATCGCCGCGGCCGTCCTGTACCTGCTGAGCAGCACGTTCATCACCGGCCAGACCCTCTACGTGGACGGCGGCCGCCACCTGCGCGGGAGCATGTACGGCTCATGAGCCCCCTACCGACCGACAAGATCCACATCCGCGACCTGATGCTGCAGTGCATCATCGGCGTGTACCCGAAGGAGCGCGACGCGCCGCAGACCGTCGTGATCAACATCACCCTGTGGGCCGACCTCGCCCGCGCCGGCCGCTCGGACGACCTGGGCGACACGGTCGACTACAAGGGGCTCAAGGACGCCGTCATCTCCATGGTCGACACGACCCGCTTCCAGTTGATCGAAGCCCTGGCCCAGAAGATCGCCTCGCTCTGCCTGGCCACGCCCGGCGTCGCTGCGGCGAAGGTCCTGGTCGAAAAGCCCGGCGCCCTGACCTTCGCCCGCACCGTCGGCGTCGAGGTCTTCCGGCGGAATCCCGAGTAGTCCGGAAAACCCACGCCGACGTCACCACCCGCGAGGCCACCGCCGCTTTCCCTCCGGGACGGCTGGGACCCGGCCTACCCGCCGTAGCTCGCAGGGCCAAGGAGGAAGGCCCCCGCAGTTCGCAGAGCGAAGGACCGCGAAGGAGCAAGGGCCCCGTAGCTCATAGGACGAAGGAAGAACGGCGCCGTAGCTCGCAGAGCGAAGGACCCGCAGGGGCGAAGGAGAAAGGGCCCCGTAGCTCGCAGGGCGAAGGAAGAAGGGCCGCCGTAAGTGGCGAGCCTCCAGCGTAGGACGACGTAGTCCCGAAGGGACGACATAGTTTAGCCGGGGGCGCGAGCCTCCGGACTGCGGCGCTATAGACATGAAGAGCCCCGGCCTGTCCTCCGTAGCCCATCGGGCGAAGGAGGAAGGGGCGACATAATGCCTCCGGGGGCGCAAGCCCCCGGGCGTATGGGTTGAGGATGTCAGGCCCATCACGCGAGCCCCCGCGCCTGCCGCCAATTGTTTTTATACCGCCGAGGTCGGTTCGGGTCGCTACTGCATGAGCCCTTGTCCGAGAGCCGGATGCGGGAAATCCGCACATCCGGCCTGCCTGCCGGCAGGGTCCACTACGCTCCGTCAGTGACTGGCGCTTCTCCCTCGAACCCCTCGCAACTCCCGCCGGGGGATCATGGCGGTGTTGCCGCGGGCTGGAACCGGAAGCCGACCGTCGGCTCGAGCGGCTCGACGACGGTCAACCCCGGCGGCAGCATGAAGGTCACCCTGCGCGGCGGAAAGGTCGCCGCTGGCAACAGGTCATATTCGGTCACCTCAGCGCCGGCACGCAGGGCTGTCGGATCGGCCATCGCCCGTTGGATCGCGGCCTCGGGACCGGCCACGGTGATTTCCAGCCACCACGGGTCGAGCGATTCGTCGCACTCAAGGACGTACCCTTCGGCGCCGATCCGCTGCCAGATCTCCGGCACGGCCCACAACTCGACCGGCACCACGATGCGGGCGATACGATTGGGGGCGGCCAGCTCGAACTCCACCTCGACGTACGCCGGATCGACCTGCAGCTCGTGTCCCTGCAGGTAACGGTTGACCGGGACCCGCGTGCGCACGGGCGTGTCGTAGGGCAGGGACTGCACATCATTGATGGAGATGGACGCCGTGTCGAGGACGAGAGCGTCGAGCGGCCCGGACAGGCGCTGCCAGACATCGGCCGTCGCGGTTGCCTCGACACGCTCCGGCAGGACGCGCGCAGACTTGACGGCGGCGGGGCCGGAGAAGACGGCCTTGACCGGGAGCGTCCGCGTGCGGAGCGCAGGCGCCTGCTCCGCCGCCGCGGGCTCGGCGGTGTCGGCCAGGTCCAGCCTGATCCTCGCCCACGCGGCCAGCCGCGGCAGCACCCACACGAGCACGATGCACCCCACGACCGCCAGGCCGCGGGTCTGCGGCCAGTCGACGGAGACATCTCTCGACGTCTCGGGCGGGGGGCCGAAGGGGTTCTCGGTGCGCTGCCCGCGGAAGAACACCAACTCGATGAGCAGCCAGAGGTTTGCCGGGGGCACCAGCCCAAGCGCCAGCCACCAGCCTGCATAACCGAGGTCGTGCAGCCGCTTCACCGCGAGAGCGGCACCCATCCAGATGCTGAGGCACGCGAAGAGGAGGGTTAGCGACCCGCTGAACTGCCCCCAGACCAGCAGATCCACCGACCAGAGCACCTCGTAGGCCACGCCGGCGCCGAAGGCCACAAGCCACCCTCGCAGCAAGTATTCCTGCCGCGTGATGCGCCCGCGCCACCCGAACAGCAGGTGTTTCAAGTCCATCCGTTGGCGCGCCTGCATGACGTCTCCTTCTGATATCACGCACGGGCCCCTGACGATGTGTCGCGCATTATACGTCGGCCGGCCGATGCGTCAAGGACGCCCTGCGCCTGCCATTCGGGACAGTGGGGCTGTTGAAGAACTCCCCGGCAGGCACAGCAGAGCGTGACAACGTGACGTAAGCCCTTTGTTTTCGGGGGTCGCGCGACCACCATCGGGGCCCCGGCGACCTTTTTCAACAACCCCGCTGTCCCGGGTTATCCGACTGGCCCGGGTTTTTCGAACCCCGACTTCGGCGTCCGCGAGCAGGACCCGAGCGGTACCCGTCTGGAAGTCCCGTTCACCTGGCACCGGGGCGAGGTCACGGCCGTGACGTAGGCGCATGACAACGCCCCGCAGGCTTGGCCCACGGGGCGTTGATCAGCTTTGAACCGGCTGCGAGCTATGCTGTCCGGCGACGACGCAAGAGGCCCAAGCCGCCTACCGCCAGAAGCGCGATACTGGCTGGCTCAGGCACCACCTGACAATCGTCCCAAACCACGCAGATACACCTCCCGGTCGCCCTCGACGAAGAAGACGCCCTGGCGGTTGTTCCTCGTTCGGCTCCGCTCAGGGCAGGCCCGTTCGGCGATGCTCACGATGGGCCCGCTGCACAACATGATGCGGGCACTTCGGGATGACGATCCGAGCCGTGCGCGGCATGCTACGAGCTTAACCCAACCTCGCCCCGCCGCAAGCGGTAACCGCCGCGACAGTAGTGATTGTCCCGACTAACCCAGCGCTCGTCGAGGGCCGTCAGGGCTGGCACATTTGTTCCCGCCGTAGCGGATGGACGCCGTGCCACCCGGGTAGACCTTTGCCGGCCCCGACGGGCCTCATATGAACAGCGGACGGCCGCGTCCCGGCCTTCACGGGCCGGGCTAGAATTGTACCGGCCCTCCCCGGGCCTCCCGGGCCTACCGCCGCAATCACGCCGCCTTCGGCGCGCCCGCCGGCGCTGCCCGCGGCATTCCCGCCGAACCGCTCCCCCATCTGGGGAGCTGGGGCCCGT
>CAZHRW010000022.1:0-6557 GCA_964535025.1 uncultured Planctomycetales bacterium | reverse complement strand
CGGTGTGCACGCCGACGGCGAAGGTCACCGAGGGCGCCACGCCCGTGGCGATCTGGGCGGCGTTCTCCTCCCACACGTAGCCGACGATCGAGCCGTCCGTGTCGTAGGAGCCCGACCCGTCGAGCGTCACGGCTTGCGAGCCGTTGTCGTCGCTGTCGGTGACGGCCTGATCGCTGCCGGCGTCGGCGACGGGCGGCTGGTTGCCCGCACCGGCGTTGACGGTGATGACGACGGTGTCGCTGTCGGCGGCGCTGTCATCGTCGGTGACGGTGAGCTCGACGGTGTGCACGCCGACGGCGAAGGTCACCGAGGGCGCCACGCCCGTGGCGATCTGGGCGGCGTTCTCCTCCCACACGTAACTGACGATCGAGCCGTCCGTGTCGTAGGAGCCCGACCCGTCGAGCGTCACGGCTTGCGAGCCGTTGTCGTCGCTGTCGGTGACGGCCTGGTCGCTGCCGGCGTCGGCGACGGGCGGCTGGTTGCCCACGGGGGGGTTCTCGGGGATGGCCTCGCCGGTGTGGAAGATGTTGCCTTCGAAGTAGGGCGAGCCGTTGATCGAGGTGTGGCCGTAGAGGTACGAGTCCTTCTCGAAGGTGTTATACAGCAGCCGGACGTTCGTCGGCGTGCCGTACGTCGCAGTCCGGTGGTAGAAGGTGTACGAGCCGCCGGAGAGGAAGTTGTTCTCGATGAGCCCGTCGTCGATGGTGCCCAGGTCGGACTTGATGATGATGGCCGACGTGGACTGCCGGTAGGGCCCCTGGATGGTATTGCCCCGGATGATCCAGTGGCTGCCCCCGCTGCACTGCATGCCGTCGTTATGACTTTCGGCGTCCTTGTACTGGTCGTGGAGGTAGTTGTCCTCGAACAGGCAGTTGCTGCCGATCTTCAGCCCGTCGTGATCGCCGGCGATGTCGCAGCGGCGCACGGTCGTGTTGCTGCCGGTGACGTTGGCCGAGCCCTGGCTGCCGGGCAGCAGGCAGTCCTCGATCACCGTGCCGGTGTAGCCGCTGTAGACGCGGACGGCGTACCAGGCATAGTTGTGGATCCGGCAGCGGCGGATGGTGACGTTGTCGGCCTGGATGTTGATCGTGCCGGAGATGTCCTCCATGTCGATCACGGTCCCGTCGGTGGTGATCGTGCGCCCGCTGGTGGGCGTCAGGTCGTTGACCGTCAGCCCCACGCCGGCCAGGCCCGTCGTGGACGCCGTCGGAAAGCCGGGGGGAATGGGGATCTGCCCGTACGCGATCGAACCGATGACCAGGAGGACAACAACGAGTGCGGCGGATGTGGACGTTCTCATGGCGCAATACTCCTTCCCCCCTGATAACGCGATGTGAAGGCCGGCGCCCCGGTGGCGCAGGACCCGTGATGCTAGGCGAAAACCCACCCGAGGAAGATTATGTGACATCCCGAACCGGCGATGTGCAGAAGGCCCGACGAGAAGAAACCGCCAAGCCGATCGGACATACTACCATGTTCGGCCCCTGTTTCAAGCCTTTTCCTAATTTTACAGGATTTCCCACCCCCCGCGTACCGGATTCTCGTAGGACGGCGGCACCGGTTGCCCCTGTCGCCGCCATCGGCTATCCTCGGCCGGCGCGGACCCGGGCATAACCGAAGGGATCAGGTGACCCATGCTGACGCGCCGTGAACGATTGATGCGAACGCTGCGGGGCGAGGCCGTGGATCGACCGGCGGTGTGCTTCTACGAGATCAACGGCCTGGACGAGGACCCCGACGATCCCGATCCGTTCAACATCTACAGCCACCCGTCGTGGCGGCCGGTGATCGACCTGGCCCGCGAGCGGACCGACCGCATCGTGATGCGGTCCGTGCCCTGGCGCGTCGAGGGCGCCGACCCGTTGGCCGAGCGGGTCAGCGAGACCGTCGAGGTCCGCGACGGCAGCCGGTTCACCACGCGCTCGATCCGCGCCGGTCAGCGGACGCTCGTCTCGCGGCGGCGGCGGGATCCCGACGTCGACACCGCCTGGACGCTCGAACACCCCCTCAAGGACGTCGACGACCTGATCGCCTACCTCGACCTGCCCGGCCCCGCCGTCGCCGGGCATCCCGACACCGCCGGCGTGCTGGCCGCCGAGGCGGCGCTCGGCGAAACGGGCATCGTCATGATCGATACGGCCGACCCGCTGTGCATCGCCGCCGAGCTGTTCGACTTCGGCCAGTACACGGTGATCGCGATGACCGAGCGGGCTCTGTTTACCCGACTACTCGACCGCGTCGCCGCGGCGCTGCTGCCGCACACGGCGGCGATCGCCGAGGCGCTGCCGGGACGACTGTGGCGGATCTTCGGGCCGGAGTACGCCACCGCGCCCTACCTGCCGCCCGAGTTGTTCGAGGCGTACGTCTGTGCCTATGTTCGTCCGATGATCGAAGCGATCGGCCGCACCGGCGGGTTCGCCCGCATCCATTGTCACGGCAATCTCGCCGGCGTCCTCGACGCCATCGTCGCCATGGGCGCCGACGGGCTCGACCCCATCGAACCGCCGCCCCAGGGCGACGTGCGGCTGCGGGAGGTCCGCCGCCGCTACGGCCGGCAGCTCGTCCTGTTCGGCAACCTGGAGATCAGCGACCTGGAGACCCTCCCGGCCGACCGCTTCGCCGACACCGTCCGCCGTGCCCTCGACGACGGCACCGCCGGCGACGGTCGGGGCTTCGTCCTCATGCCGTCGGCGGCCCCCTACGGCCGCGTGCTGTCCGACCGTACGCGGCGGAACTACGAGATCATGGTCGAACTCGCCGCGGGTGACGGCCCTCGCGGGTAAGCCGCCCGGGGCGTCTTGTCGGATGGGCGATCGGTCACCCTCGAGGGACGGAGGGCCAAGCCGGGGCGGGCCCCACGCGTCGAAAAGAGCGTGGGACCCGCCCGACTCGCAGAGCGGACACGACCGTGGCGCGCCGTCGCTCAGGCGTTGCCGCCGTCGCTATCGTCGAACGAGGCGATGGCGTGCCAGGTGCGGTCGGTGGTGTTGAGCGTCGTTTGCGGCGCCGTCTTCGGCGCGGTCTTCGGCGCTGTTGGCCGTACGGCCTTGGGCGGCGCGGCCTGCCTCGGCGCTTGCGTCGCGGCCGGCGGCTCGGCGCGGGTGTGCGCGTCGGCGGTGGCGAAGATCAGCCGGCGCAGCTCGCCGACGATGGTATCCATCTGCCGGGCCTGGCTGGACAACTGCTCGGCCGCGGCGGCCGATTCCTCGGCGTTGGCGGCGGTGGACTGGGCGGTCTGGTCCATCTGGGCCATGGCGCCGTTGACCTGGTCGACACCCTGGGTCTGCTCGGCGCCGGCGGCGGCGATCTCGTTGACCAGATCGAGCACCTTGCGGGCGCCGTCGGTGATCCGCTCGAACACCGCGACCACCTCCCGGCCGATCGCCACGCCGTTGTCGGCGTGAGCGACCGCCTGGCCGATCAGCTCCGACGTGTCGCGGGCCGCTTCGGCGCTGCGCTGGGCCAGGGAGCGGACCTCCTCGGCCACCACCGCGAAGCCCTTGCCCGCCTCGCCGGCGCGGGCGGCCTCGACCGCGGCGTTCAGCGCCAGCAGGTTTGTCTGGAAGGCGATCTCGTCGATGGTCTGGACGATCTTGGCCGTCTCGTCGCTGGAGTGCTTGATGTCGGCCACGGCGCTGCTCATGCGGCCCATCGCCTCGGCGCCGGTCTGGGCGTCGGTGTGCTGCGTGTCGGCCAACTGCCGGGCCTGGCCGGCGTTGTCGGCGCTGCTGGCGATCATCGAGGCCATCTCGGTCAGGCTGCTGGTGGATTCCTCGATTGCCGCCGCCTGCTCGCTGGCGCCCTGGGCGAGCGATTGGCTCGCCTCGGCGACCTCGCCGGCGGCGCTGCTGACCTGGTCGGCGCCCTCGGTGAGCCCGGCGAGGATCCGACCGACCGGGCGGGTGATCCCCAGGCTCATCCCCAGGCCCACCAGGCCGCCCAGGACCGCCAGGACCACCGCGGCGATCACCAGCGCCCACGTGGAGGTCCTCGCCTCACGCACGCCCACCGCGTCGATCTGGCGGGCCGCGGCGAGAAACTCATCCACCGGGCAGTTCACCGCCAGGCTGTAGGTCTGATCGCCCACCGCCAACGGACGGTAGGCCACGAACTTGTCGATCCCCTCGAACTCGTAACGACCGAGGCCCGTCTTGCCCGGACGCATCTCGGTGTTGACCAGGTCGGCCAGCTCGCCGTAGGAGGCGGCACCGATATTCACCGCGTCGGCCAGGGTGTACTTGGGGTGGCTGACCAGCACGCCGCGCTCGTCGATGATGTACGCGTAGCCGGTCTCGCCGTAGATGCTGTCGACCAGTCGGGCCCACACGAGCGCCCAGTCGACGTGGGCGGCGACCACGCCGGCGACGGCGCCGTCGACGTGGACCGGCGCGGCCAACACCAACTCGGCGGTCCCGTCGGCCGCCGGTACGACGCCGGCATTATGCACGGCGCCCCGCGGCAGCGCGCGGGCGGCGGTGAACCACTCGGCGCGCTCGACGGTGTCGTCCGAGGCGACCTGCCGCCCCTCGCGCAGGCGCACGACGTCCCGGCCGTCGGCGTCGAGGTAGCGGATCTGCGTGAACACCGGGCGCTGCCGACCGTTCACGGTGACCGTCGAGACGTCGTAAAGCCGCTTGATGTCGTCGGTTAGCGCGCTGAGCGATGCCTCCGTCGGCGCGGCGCAGTAACTGCGAAGCGCCGAAGCGCCGGCCAACTGTCGCGTGCTTCGGTCGGCCGATCGGACGAACGCATCCACCGTGGCCCAATCGGCCCGGGCGCCCTCCTGCAGGGTCTGCTCGGCGTGGGCCGTCAAGCCGTCGGCGGCCGCGGCGGTCGTCTGTTCGCTTAAGCGCATGAGCTGAATCAATCCGAAGGCCCCGATCAGACCCATCGGCACAACCACCAGCACCAGGCTGATCGCGATCAGCTTGGCACGTAACGATAACCGAGTCATCCATTTCATCTCCCGAGCTCCTTTCAGGCGACCCGCCATGGGCTCCTCGGGACGGGTCGTTGGGGCGATCGACGGCGCAGCATGCAAGTCCCGTCGATGACAGGCGATCCGTGCAGAGTAGTGTGACCCGTCGAGGGCAGGCGCGGTCACATGGATACGGACAGAGCGACGCAGAATAACGCCGGGCAGCCGCCGGCGTCCACGCAACGGCGGGCGGCTGCCTTCGTCGTGAACCATCGTCAACGTAAACGACCGACTTGAGTTGCAACTGCGCAATCGCAAGACCGCAAAGGCAGCCGCCGCTGATTCCCCCCCGCGCGCCCACTTGACGGCCCACCGGCCGGGTGCTAGCGTGACGTCATGAACACGCTGGATATGCCGACGGTGACGGTGATCGAGTGGGTGGGCGACGCTGCCACCGGTGTGCTGCGCCTGCTGGACCAGACCCGCCTGCCCGGCGTAACTGCCTATCTCGACTGCGATTCGACCGAAACGCTCTACGACGCCATCGGCCGGCTCGTGGTCCGCGGGGCCCCGGCGATCGGCGTGGCCGCGGCGTACGGCATGGTCCTGGCGGCCCGGGAGGCCCTCGACATGACCGGGCCCGACGCACAGGCGTTCATGGGCGCCCTGCGTGCGAAGGGGGCCTATCTCAAGCGCTGCCGCCCGACGGCGGTGAACCTGGCGTGGGCGGTTGACCGTGTTCTGGCGGTGGTGCCGCCGGGGCCGCCGGGGCGGACGGCCGAGCGGATCCTCTCGGAGGCGCGGGCGATTCACCGGGAGGATATCGCGATGTGCCGGGCGATCGGCGCGCGGGCGGCCGAGTTGATCCACCGGTGTTCGGGTGTTCTAACCCATTGTAATGCCGGGGCTTTGGCGACGGCTGGGATCGGGACCGCCACGGCGGGGATGTACCTGGCCCACGCCGACGGCCACCGGTTCTGCGTCTATTGCGGCGAGACCCGCCCGCTCCTGCAGGGCAGCCGCCTGACCGCCTGGGAGCTGGCCCGGGCGGGGATCAACGCGGTGGTCATCACCGACAACATGGCCGCCCAGGTCATGCGGGAAGGCCGCGTCCAGATGGTGATCACCGGGGCCGATCGAATTGCCGCAAATGGCGATGTAGCCAACAAGATAGGAACGTACGGCCTGGCGATTCTGGCCGGGCGCCACGGGATCCCCTTCTATGTCGCCGCCCCCGCCAGCACCTTCGACCTGACCCTCGCCGACGGCGACGAGATCCCCATCGAGCAGCGCGGCGCCGAGGAGATCACCGAGGGCTTCGGCCGTCGCACCGCACCGGACGGGATCGCCGTCTACGCCCCGGCCTTCGACGTGACGCCCGCCGAACTGATCAACGCCATCATCACCGATCGCGGCATCATCGAACCCGTGACCGCAGAGAATGTTAGGGCACTTATCGCCCCGCGATAGGCTCCCGGCGCGACGGGGCGGCCCTCAGGGGCTTTTTTTGGGGCGCCGGCGGGGCATGTCATCCTATAACTGACTGCTAACCAGTTGCTTACGGAAAGCGCAGCGCCTTGATTTTAGTCCTTGACAGATTTGGACTTTTGTGGCATACTGATATGTTGATGTGATTCGG
>CAZHRW010000021.1:0-5591 GCA_964535025.1 uncultured Planctomycetales bacterium | reverse complement strand
GCGTGAGCCCCGTGCCACGGGCGGGCCAGGGGGCGTGCGGGGGCCTGGCACGCTCGCGTCGGTTGCGCTGCGGACGGGTTCCGTCGCCCCTTCGGGGCTCGCGTAAAAGGGACACCCGATCCGGGGGCTGACGCCCCCGGCTAAATTCTGTCGCCCCTTCGGGGCTTGCCGCGTAAAAGGGACATCCTAGCCGGGGGCTGGCGAGCCCGACGAAGTTCTGCCGTCGCTTCGGGGCTGACGAAGGAAGGCCAATAATCCGCCGCCCTAGCGGGCCTCGATCGGCCTACCGCCGGAATCACGCGGGCCTCCGCGCGCCCGCCGGCGGTCCCTGGCATTCCCGCCAAACCGCTCCCCTTTCGGGGGAGTTGGGGCCCTGCGGGCCCCGTGGGGGCGACCGTCCGGCCGCGCCGGACCACTCGCACGGCCGTGCCCCCGGGCCCGGCCGGCGGCCGTGCGCCTTGGGCGCGCCACACCGTCCCCAGTTCGCCGCCGCCACGCGACCGGCCGCCCTGGGGGCACGGCGTCGGCGATCGGACCGCCCCCTCACGGGCCCTGCGGGCCTAGCTGGCCCCGAGGGGAGAGCTGGCCCCGAGGGGAGAGCGGTTCAGGTGGCTTCAGCGCCGGCCCCCGTGCCCGGCCGGTGACGGCAGTCTGGGGGGCGATCCGGGTGATACGGATGATCCAGCGGATCGGTCGGGTCCGTCGGATCGGTCGGATCCGTCCGATCCCTCGGATCGGTCCGATCGCTCAAAGCCGTCGGGCGGCCAGCGGGCGCGATGGAGGCCCAGCGGCGCTTGTGGGCTGTCGGGCCGGCACCGAGGCCGCGGTCGGCGCGGCGAGGCGGCTGGGGCTCACCAGTGCTATAACAGCACCACCGGGCGCGACATGAACAAAGTGAGGCCGATGGTGAATAAAATGCGTGTCTGGCTTAATAAAGTTACGGACGGCGTTCATAAAGTGTGCCCGTCGGTGCATAAACTGTCGGTTTTCATGAATAATCTTCAGGGGCGGCCGACCCGACGAACGCGGCCGTTGGGGCGGATGAATCTGCGCAAGCCGCACAGGATGCGCAGGCTGGGGGGTCTGGGGGGCATGCCGTGCGCGCGCATCTATGTGGGGACGGCATACGGGGAAAATTCGCATTTGCGAAATTGCTAGCGTATCATAGTGGGTAAGCTGGACAAAATGGGCAAGAATACATGCCCCGTTTGGCCCGGGATGGGCCCATTGTGGCCGGAGAATTCGGGGAATTGGGAGTTTGGCGGGATAGGCAAACGGGGGAAATTACCGGATTATTCGGGTTTTATGCCTGGGATTATTCGGAGAATTCGGGTTTTATGCCGGGCCGGAGGCGGATTCGGCGAAATCTTTTCGCGCTATAGTGTCCCGTATTCGAAGATGACGCCATGTGTGCGCGTCGAAATGTCTGCAACGATCTGTCTCACAACGTATTAGCCTGTTTTTCGGTCGCACCGGAAACGGCGGATCCCCCGAGAGCAGGTCGGCGGGGCTACAGGGCGTCGAGGGCGGCGACGAGGTCGGTGAGCAGGGCCCAGCCGGCGGGCAGGGAGGCGGTTTCGATGTACTCGTCGGCGCGGTGGCCGTTGCCGCCGGCGATGAGGCCGACGCAGACGGCCCGCCAGCCGCGGGTGAGGGGGACGTTGATGTTCGTGGAGGCCACCGAGCCGGTGACCGCGACGCCGTGGCCCTGCCAGACCCGCCGGACGATCTCCAGCAGTGTCCCGTCGTCGACGGCGGCGGCGGCGGGGCGGAGGCCGATGATCTCCAGGTCGAGGGGGGCGGCGCCGCCGGCGGCCATGCGGTGGATGGCGTGGCGGACGCCGTCGTCGACCTGGCGGAGGGCCTCGGCGGCGGCGGAGCGGAACTCGAAGGTGGCCTCGGCGCGGCGGGCGATGCAGTTGATCCCCTCGCCGCCGCCCAGCGAGCCGATGTTGAACGAGACCACGCCGTCGACCCGGCGTGCGACGTGGCGGCGGACCCGGCGGATCCGCACGAGGGCGTCGATGATGGCCTCGACGGCGCTGGGGACGCCCCAGGCCGACCACGAGTGGCCGCCGTCGCCGCGGGCCGTCAGGCGGTAGCGGTTGGAGCCGAGGCCGGCGACGTGGCACTTGGTGCGGCTGCCGTCGAGGGACACGAGGGCCCGCGGCGGGTCGGGGTGGTCGTCGGCGACCTGGCGGATGCCCCGCAGGTTGCCGAGGCCCTCCTCGCCGACCGTCAGGACGATCCGCAGGGGCCGGCGGAGCCGTACGCCGTCGGCGTGGGCGCGGCGGGCGAACACGGCCAGCAGGGCCACGGCCGCCAGGTCGTCGGCGACGCCGGGGCCGATAAGGCGGCCGTCCCGCTCGATAAGGCGGTCGGCGCCGCCGTCGCCGACGACGTCGACGTGGGCGTCCAGGACGATCGCCTCCCGCCATGGGCCGGCGGGGCCGATGGCGAGCCACACGTTGCCCGCCGCGTCGGCGCGGGCGGGCACGTCGGCCGCGCGTGCCCATTGGCGGATCGCGTCCAGGCGGGGCCCCTCGCCGCCGGTGGGGCCAGGCGTGGTGACGAGGCGCTCCAGCAGGTCGCGCACCTCCGGGATGGGGTCTTGCGTGTTCATGCCAATCGCTCCCGGGTCGGAAAAGTTCCCCGGCTATAGTAACGGTAACGCGGCCGGCCGTCGCGGGCGCAAAAAAAGGCACGGCGTCGGGGAACGCCGTGCGGTTTCGCCCGCCCGGAGAGGGGCGGGCTATCGGGATTTCGTTCGCCAGTCAGAACGGCTTGTCGTCGTCGCCCTCGTTGAAGCTCGAGTTGGGGGGGCGGGATTCGAGCATCTTGCGGAGATAGCGGTTTTCCCGGCGGGTCGCCTCGAGGTCGAACACCAGGTACTTGATGTGCAGCCGGAGGTAATCCAGCGCCTCGGCGACGCTCTTGGCGGTCGCGGCCAGCTTGCGGTGCTGCTCCTGCGTCTTGCTGGCCAGGTCCTTGAGGGCCTTGGCCTCCGGCGTCGGCAGCCGTTCGATCTCCCCAATCAACTCGTGAAGCTTCTGCTTGAAGGTCGTCTCATCCATGTAGCGCACCGCCTTTCCGTCGGTTCTCCTTTGGCTCGCGCGGGCTCCGCGACCCGCTGATGCCTCTAAGGAGCAACGCCGGTGCCAGGGGCCCCCGGCGGGGCGGGATTCGGGAGTAGCGCTCAAGGTATTGTAACAACAGGAGTTAGTGGCGGTCCGGCGACGTGATAAGCTGGGGGGGCTTTGCGGCCTGCGCGGGCGTGTTGACCGGAGGCAACGGTCCGGCGGGAGAATCGTAAGCTGGGGTATCTGTGCGGCTTATCGGCCTTCGGTTGGGGGCCGATGCGATGTTGCCCAAAAGCAACACGTTGATCTCAGGCAACGCCCCCGGCGGGGAAACGGCCGCGAGCGCCTCCGCGGCAAGGGGTTGGCCCCGGGAAGAATACCTGACCGGTTGCGCGGCCGGGCGGGGCGAGTGCCATGGGTGGGTAACCCGTTCCCGCCGGTCAGGGCGGCGCGACGTACGGCAGTGTTCTTGTGGGCTGAGGGCTGTTCGCCGACGTTCAACCGCCGTGGCGGCGGGCGACTGATCGGCCTCGGGGCCACTCGGCCGCGGCAACCGGTCCTACGCGAAGACGACTGAAGTATAGCCGACGGCGTGGCTGGTGTCATTGGGGCTGAACGCCTTAAGTGTCTCGTAGCTGTTGGTATGGCGGAGGACCCTCGCCGAGGTCGCCCCCAGGGCCGCACACGCCGTCATCGTCGCGGCGATCGCCCCGCCCCCGCACGCCGAATGCGTGCGCCGGGTGTGCTCGACGATGCGGTCGGCGTCCATCGCTTCGATTAACTGCAGTAATTGTCGATCGTTATCCATCGCCCACTCGATGCCCCGCATCCCGGCGCCCGCGTGGGTGATCCCGTAGCGCGGGCCGTAATGGGTCAGGTCCGTGCTGCCGACCACGCGCGGCCGTGGTGTCCAGCCGGCCAGGACGGCGCCGAGCTGGCGGCCCAGGTCCGCCGCCTCGGCCACCGGCGGCACCATCAGGGGCACGATGCGAGCGGCGGGCGTAAGCACTTGGATGAACGGCAGTTGCACCTCCAGGCTGTGCTCGCGGCCATGACTGCGGCAATCCACCTGGACACCTGGGCACCCGCCGGCGATCGCCGCCGCGAGTGGCTCATCAACGCCCACCTCGCCCAGCGGCGTCTCCCACGCGCCCTGGTCGAACAGCAGCCCCGCGTGCCCGGTCGGCGCGTGGACCGCCCCCAGCAGGACGAACGTTCCGTCGGTCGCCTCGCGGGCCAGCGCGTTGAAGGTCAACGCCGCGACCGCCCCGCTGCAGACCCACCCGGCGTGGGGGACCAGGCCGCCGACGCAGCCGGCGGGCGTGTCGTCCGGCGGGCGGGCGTCGGCGAGCATCGAGCGGACGGCCCGCTCGCAGGCGTCGGGCGAGGCCTCGTAGAACGTCCCGGCGACGATGGGCGGACGGATCATGGTTCGGACCTCCCTCGGCCAACGGCCTATACTGTACTGTAAGCGTACACACGGCGGCGGCGCGGCCGCCTCGCGGCCGTCCGGGCGGCACGAGGCCGCACCGTGCGGCGATTGTGCCCTACCGGCCGTGGCTATATAATCTTACCCATGGCCGAGAAAAATCAAACCGGACGCGTCGCCTTCTCGGGCCGCAAGTTCCAGGTGCGGCTCATCGAGGCGCCGACGGCCGCCGGCGGGACGGCCCGTCGCGAGGTGGTGGTCCACCCGGGCAGCGTGGTGATCCTGGCCGTGGCGGACGATGGGCGGATCGTGATGATCCGCAACCGCCGCGTCGCCGTCGGCCGGACGCTCTGGGAGCTGCCGGCCGGGACGATGGAGCCGCCCGAGCCGGCCGACCAGTGCGCCCTGCGGGAGCTCCGCGAGGAAACCGGCTACGAGGCCGCCCGCCTGGAACGGCTGACGGGGTTTTACACGACGCCCGGGTTCTGCAGCGAATGGATGGAGGCCTTCACGGCGCGGGACCTGACCTACGTCGGCCCCGATACCCAGGACGGCGAGGAGATCACCGTGGCACTGCTTGCGCCCGACCGCCTGCGGGACATGATGTTTTCCGGCGAAATCGCCGATGCAAAGACCATTGCGGCGTTGGGACTCCACCTGCTGGGCGGGGGTGCATCGTGAGTTGGCGGGATCGACCCTATTCACAGCCTGAGCGTTACGACGGGTACGGCGGCGGCCACGGCGGCGGCGGTCTGGGCCTGGCGATGCCCAAGCCCGGCCCGATGGTCAAGTGGCTGCTGATCATCAACATCGGCGTCTTCCTGCTGCAACTGCTCACCGGGAACCTTATGGAAGTTCTCTTCGCCGCCGCCGGGGATGTGTGGTGGCAGGTGTGGCGCTACGTGACCTTCCAGTTCCTCCACAGCGTCAGCCGGCCCATGCACATTGTGTTCAACATGCTGGGGCTGTACTTCCTCGGCACGCCGCTGGAGCAGCGGATGGGCGGGCGGCGGTTCCTGACGTTCTACCTGCTGTGCGGGGCCATGGCGGGCGTGTCGTACGTCCTGATCGGCCTGCTGGTC
>CAZHRW010000020.1:0-8829 GCA_964535025.1 uncultured Planctomycetales bacterium | reverse complement strand
CGCCGATGCCGTGCCCGCAGCGCCGCCGGCCGGGTGGCGGCGGAGTTACGGGGGCGGTCCGATTGCCGATGCCGTGCGCCCAGCGCCGCCGGCCGCGTGACGGCGGAGTTAGGGGGGCGGTCCGATCGCCGATGCCGTGCCCGCACGGCCGCCGGCGGCTGGCGGGCGCCCCGGGAGTCATGACGACGGCGGCGATTGCCGATGAGAGGAATGGACAGGCGCAGACAGTATGTCTCCGCCATGGAACTATACTTCATCCGAAACGGGCGGAACGCCCGCGGGGCGGACGCGGCCCCGTCAGGCGCGATTCGGCGGGCCCCGGCGGCCGGGGACCTCGCCTGTGCCTGGTCGACCGTATGTGAAGAGACCCGAGCAATGCCCGTGGTTGGAAGCTCCGCCTGTGTCGTGTTCGCCCAAGGCTGCCCCCGGTCCAAGGCGACGACGGCCAGGATCTTCCCCTACCTCCAGCTCAACGGCTGGCACCTGACCCGACGGCTCGATCAGGCCGCTCTGGTGATCGTTGCCGGCTGCGCCTTCAACGACGAGGCCGAAGCGGAAAGCCTTCGACTCCTGCACGGCATCCGGTCGCGGATGGCCGACGAGGCCCGACTGGTGGTGATCGGGTGTATGGCGGGCATCACGCCCGCCGACACGCTGTCGGCCTACCGGTGCGAGACGGTGACTCCGGAGACCATGGACCGCTTGGACACCCTGCTGGACAGCGACGTGCCGCTGGAAAGCGTGGGGGAGGTGGGCGATTTCGATGACCTGATCGAGCACGCCCGACCGGCTGTCGGCCGGTCCCCGGGCCGGCGGGCCGCCCGGCTGCTGTCGCCGTCCGTGCTGGCCGACGCGCTGCGGACCCGCTATCGCCGGTGGCGGTATCCCAAGCCGGAGCGGCTCGAGGGTGATCGTGTGTTCCACGTCCTGATTGCCCGGGGCTGCCTGAGCGAATGCGCCTACTGCGCGATTCGGTTTGCCTGTGGACGGCTCGTATCGCGCCGGCCGGAGGCCGTCGTCGGCGACTTTCGGCAGGGCCTTCGCCGGGGGTTCGACCATTTCGAACTGATCGCCGGCGATGTGGGGGCCTACGGGCTGGACCTCGGGACCGACCTGCCCGCGCTGCTGGACGAGCTGTTCGCCTGCGACGGGTCCTTCGCCGTCGACCTGCTGGATGTGCATCCCCAGTGGGTGATCGGCTATTGCGACCGGCTGGTCGAGGTGCTCGCCGCCCGGCCCGGCCACCTGGGGCTGTTTCTGGTCCCCCTCCAGTCCGGCTCGGACCGGATCCTGCACGCAATGCGGCGGAACCACCGCATCGCCGACGCCCTGGACGCGATCCGCCGCGTGATGGACGTCGCCGGCGAAAGCCGCGTCGAGACGCATGTCCTCGTCGGCTTCCCCGGCGAGACGGACGACGACTTCCGACAGACCCTCGACGCCCTGGCCACCGTGCCCTTCCACCGCATCGTCGCCTACCGCTACTGCGACCGCCCGGGAACCGAGGCCGCCCGCCTGGACGACAAGGTTCCCCCGGCCGTCATTGCGGAACGGCTAAGAATACTTCGCAAACGGTTCGTATCGCAGATCCGCTGGTAGGCGGTCGGGCAGGTATGGAACAGACTACGTAGCACCGGCGAGCTGTGGAGAGCTATGCGGTCCGATGCGCCGGCTCTGCGTGGACACAGCGGCGTCTTGACATCGGCGGGCAAAACGGCTAGGACTCCACCCTAAAAGGCGCAAAGGTGTGTTGCCGCCGGTCTTGCATCGCCCCACCTGGGGCCGCCGGGGCGCCCCTTGCGGCGAACATGGGATCATCTCGACTTCAGGACAGGAAAGGACACGGTATGAATCCAAGGCGCTATGTTGTCTGTTTGGCCGCGGGGGTGCTGTCGCTGACGATGGCGACGACGGCCGCCGCCCAGGCGGCCGTCAACAGCCGGCTGCCGATCGCGATCGAGCCGTACGTCGCGGAGGTCGATCCGCTGACCGGCGAGGCGTACGCCGGCGGGGAAGGCTACCGCATCGTCCACCGCGACTTCGACGTGGAACTCGAGCAGCAGATCGTCAAGGTCCCCATCCTCGGCATCCAGCAGCCCGGCAAGCACTACGCCACGGTCGAGGCCCGCGCCAAGGGCGTCGCCGAGCGCCTGGTCCACGCCCTGGACCTGATGAAGAGCGGCGGCTCGCTGATCGTCATGGAGGACAACTGGAACGCCTACCGCCTGGCCGACGGTGATGCCAACACCGCCTACGGCGTCTTCGTCGTCCACGGCTCCCTGCCGACCGCCCCGCTGCGGATCATCACACTGTATGCGGAGGATGTGCGGCGCTTCCCCTTCGTGACCGACTTGGCTGAATTGGGGCAACCCCTTGCCAGCGAAGACGAGGTATACCTCCCGGCCACCCGAGATATGGCCGAGTACGTCAAGGCGATCATCGAGGCCCATTACATGCTGTTCTGGAAGCGGTCGGCCGAGATCACCGAATACGAAGCGCTCCAGGTCGACCAGCCGCTCGAGGGCAAGATCTTCAAGGAGATCTTCATCCGGGCCCACGAACGGGCGACGATGATGAACCGCGGGGAGATTACCGCCGAAGACATCCGGGACGCCCTCGGCCGCGTGGCCATGTCGCAGCGGTATCGGCTGGTGCGCATGGCGGTCGCCGCCCCGAGCGACTGGTGCAAGCCGCGATAACCCGTCCGATCGCATCAGGAGAGAATCATGATCCGTATGAAACGTGCACGGACGCTGCCGGCGATGGCGGTGATCCTGTCGGGACTGGTCGCCGGCTGCGGGCCGACCGAACCGCCGGTCGAGCCGATCCGGCCGGAGGTGCAGATGGGCCGGGACGACGCCCAGGCCTACCTGCAGCAGCGGTTGCGACTGTACCGCCTGGTCATCCGGATGCAGCCGATGGGCCGGGCGGCCCAGGAGGCCTACGCCCAGGGCGTCGGGGAAGCCTTCGCCGAGGCGGGCAAGCGCCAGGTGACCGACGCCCTGCTCGAGGCGGCCCGCAGCCATGCGTTCACGGCGGCCGCCGACGTCGGCGCCGACCACGCGACCGACAAGGTGACCAACGCCCGGGTCCAGTCCCTGATCGGCGGCAGCCTCAACCGCGGCCTCGGCGCCGAACTGGGCTGCAAGGCCGGCTACATCGAGGGCTTCCGCCAGGGCGCCGCCGGCGAGCGGCCCGACGCGGATGCCGAAGCGCTCTACGACGAGGCCCAGGCCGTCTACGACGCCCTGCGCGCGTCGCTGTAGAGGTCCAAGCGACTGCGGCGGGGCGCGGCAGCGCTGCTGCGCCCCGCCGTGTTCCGCTACGCTAACCGCCGCGACTGTCGACGGTTAGATCCTTGGGCGGGCGAAAGGCTCCTGCGGATGATGCGCAAGGATACGGCTTTCAGGCCGCTGTGGCGCGGCGTGGTCATCTGCCTGTGTGCCGCGACGATGTTCTCGTGTGCGCCGCCGCCGCGACCGGGCCCCACGGCCGCTGAAGGCGACCGGGTCGCGCCCGCACCGCCGGCCAGGCCGCGGATCGCGGCCGGGACGCTGGTCGGCGGGGATGGACGCCGTCTGCGCGGCGGGACGTTCTGGCTGTACGGCTGGATTCCGGGCAAGACCGCCTGGGCGTTGAGCGATCCGCCCTGGGAGGCGATGCGGGATTACCGGCTCAACGTCGTCCGCCTGGCGTGCGCCTACCGGCCGGAGCGGGCCCAGACCTACACGCTGGACCGCTACGAAGCCCTCCTGGACCGCCTGATCGACCGGGCCGAGGCGGCGGGGGTCTATGTGATCCTCGATTACCACCCCAGGCCCGGCAGCTACGACATGGACGCCGCCACGGCGTTCTGGAGCCGGTTCGCCCCCCGCTACAAGGACCGGGCGCACATGATCTACGAGCTGATCAATGAGCCGGTCTTCAGCCAACCCGACGACTACACGGACCGGACGCTGCGGGATTTCGAGACCCTGTGGCGGCTGGTCGACACGCTGGCGCCGCAGACGCCGACGATCATCATGACCTTCTGCCAGGTGGGCAATGCCGGCCGCACGCCCCGGCAGGTGGTCGATGAGCTGCGGGGGATCGACTGGTCGAAGACGGCCGTGGGCTTCCACAGCTACTGGCGCGACAGCAGCGAGCGGATCGTGGACCTCATGCGGCATTACCCGTGCATGAACACGGAGTTCTACACCCTCCGCCCCAACAGCCGACGCCGGGAAATGCAGGCCATGGACGGCTACGCCCACCACGGCACGCTGATGGAGGCCCTGGGCATCAGCTGGGCGCACTGGCGCATCCTCGACACCGCCGGCAGCCTCGGCCAACTCGACGCCGTCATCGCCGACCTCCAGGCCCACGACCGCTACTGGGCCGACCGGCACTGAGCGCGAAAACCCAATCTTGGGTTTTAAACACCCAATCTTGGGTATTCGCGCCCGGCCACAAACAGGGACATCGCCTTAACAAACCCGGGGTATCTCGGTATTGCAACTCCGAAATAGCAACACCTTGTCACACAAATACTTAGTTGTTGCAAGGTGCCCGAAAAAGCGGCATCCTCGCGCCTCGCCGAAAAAACTCTCCACCCCGCCGGTCAGCCCAGGATCGCCTGCAGGTCCGCCTGCGCGGTGGTGATGGGCATGATATTGAACTTCTCGACGAGGATCTCCAGCATCGCCGCCGTGACAAAGGCCGGCAGCGTCGGACCCAGGCGAATGTTGGTGATGCCCAGGTGCAGCAGCGACAGGAGAATGACCACCGCCTTCTGCTCGAACCAACTGAGCACCAGCGACAGCGGCAGGTCGTTGACGTCGCAGTCGAACGCGTCGGCCAGGGCGACGGCGATCTGGATCGCCGAGTAGGCGTCGTTGCACTGGCCGACATCGAGCAGCCGCGGGATGCCGCCGATGTTGCCGAAGGGGAGCTTGTTGAAGCGGTACTTCCCGCAGGCCAGCGTGAGGATGATGCAGTCGTCGGGGACCGCCTCGGCGAACTCGGTGTAGTAGTTGCGGCCGGGCCTGGCGCCGTCGCAGCCGCCGACGAGGAAGAAGTGCCGCACCGCCCCGCCCTTGACGGCCTCGATGACCTTGTCGGCGACGCCCATCACCGCGTCGTGGCCGAAGCCGACCAGGATGGTCTTGTCGGGCCCATCTTCGGCGAAGCCGTCGGCCGCCCGGGCCGCGGCGATCACGTCGGAGAAGTCCCGCCGGTGCACGTGCTTGATGCCCGGCCAGCCGACCAGGCCGGCGGTGAAGATGCGGTCGGCGTAGGAGTCGCGGGGCTTCTGGATGCAGTTGGTGGTCATCAGGATCGCGCCGGGGAAGGCGTCGAACTCCTGCTGCTGGTCCTGCCACGCCCCGCCGTAATTGCCCACGAGGTGGGGGTATTTCTTCAGGCCCGGGTAGCCGTGGGCGGGGAGCATCTCGCCGTGCGTGTAGACGTGGATGCCGGTGCCGGCGGTCTGCTCGAGCAGGGCCTCCAGGTCGAGCAGGTCGTGCCCGCTGACGACGATGGCCTTGCCCGCCAGGGGTTCGACCCGCACGGCCGTCGGCTCGGGCGAGCCGAAGTGCTCGATGTGGGCGGCGTCGAGCATGCCCATGACCGTCAGGTTCACCTCGCCGCACGCCAGGCACAGGCCCAGGAGCGTCTCGGCGTCGGCGTCGCCGGCGGCCAGCGTGGCCAGGGCCTTGTGGATGAAGGCGTAGACGTCGTCGTCGTCTCTGCCGAGGATGTGGGCGTGGTCGACGTAGGCCGCCATCCCCTTCAGGCCGTACGTGAGCAGTTCGCCCAGGGCCGTCACGTCGGGGCCGACCGCCGCGAGCTTCGCGTCAATGCCCACCGACCGGCCCTGCGCGACGAGGTCGGCCACGTCGGTCGTCGGCTGCCAGGCCGGTGCGGCCATGGCGTCGGGCGAGCCGCCGGCGGCCTCCACCCGGGCCTGCAGGGCCTCGCGGATCGCCTTGCCCTGGGCCAACCTGACCACGAGGTCCGCCGGGTCGAAGTTGACGTTCGTCACGGTCGTGAACAGGGCCTCGACCACGTACAGGTCCGCGGCCGGATCGATCACGCCCAGCGGCCGGGCGGCGTGGGCGACCGTCGAGATGCCCTTGGCGACGTGGATCAGCAGGTCCTGCAGGGCCGCGGTCGTCGCGTCCTTGCCGCACACGCCCATGGCGGTGCAGCCGGTGCCCTTGGCGGTCTGCTCGCACTGATAACAGAACATGGATGTCATCAACCAATCTCCTCGATGGATAAGTGCTCAACACCGGGTCAACCAATGGTAGTCGGGTAGCGCCGGAATCGCTTCTGCTACGCCTCCACGGCCAGGTCCGCCAGCCGCGTGGTGGCGAGCTGTTCGCGGACCTGCTCGTAGACGGACCGGTGGAGTCGCTCCAACACGCACGTTCCGGCCGGACAGCGGGGCCGTCCCAGCATGCAGGTGACGGCGTTCAACTCGCCCTCGACGGCGCGGTACACATCCAGCAGCGTCACCGCCTCGGGATCGCACGCCAGCACGAACCCCCCGGCCGGCCCCCGCCTGGACCGCAAGATGCCCGCCCGCACCAGCCGGGGCAGCACCTTGGCCAGGTGCGCCACCGAGACGCCGAACCACTTGCCCAACTGCGCCGCCGTCACCGACGTGCCCGGCTCGGCCGACACCAGGTAGTACACCGTGTGAAACGCCAAGCCGTACGCTTCGGAAATGTTCAGCATGCCTGACATAAGCGCCGCGACCTCCGAATCATTGAATAACGGTATTGTAATACTGGAATAGAGAAATCTTGTCAATCATTTTGTCCTTTTTCTGCATTCCTTTTTGCAACAAACACTTGTAATGGTGGCTAAGCGGTTCGATGTCGACTTCCCGCTGGATCGCTTGAACTCCTTTCCGGCGGCCGCATCGAAGCTGTGCCCACGGCGAGCTGTCGACGCCGGCGACAAGCCGCGCTTGTCCGGCCGGTGCGGCGGCGGTACACTTGCCGACTCGGGGCCGAATCCCGACACCTTGCAGTGGAGCGATGTAGCGGCGCCATGGTGACGACGGTTTTGCACGGCCTGGAGCAACTGCCCGAACGGCCCACGGGGTGCGTGGTGACGATCGGGAATTTCGACGGCGTCCACCGCGGGCACCAGTCGATCCTCGCCACGGCGCGGGCCCTGGCGGACCGAGAAGGCACGCGGGTGGTCGTGATGACCTTCGAGCCGCCCCCGCTGAAGGTGCTCGCCCCCGAGCGGGCGCCCGAGCGGCTCATGCACCTCGACCAGCGCTGCGAGGGGCTGGTCGCGGCGGGCGCCGACGACGTGGTGGTGCTCCACACGACCCCGGCCCTGCTGCACCTGACGCCCGAGGCGTTCGTCGCCGACATCCTCGTCGACCACCTCGGCCCCCGCCACGTGGTCGAGGGGCCGAACTTCTTCTTCGGCCACCACCGCGCCGGCAACGTCCGCACGCTGGCGGCCCTGGGCCGGAAGATGGGCTTCGAGATGCACGTGGTCGAGCCGGTCACCGTCGACCTGGCCGACGGCACCACCACGCGGGTGTCCAGCTCGCTGGTCCGTCACCTGCTCACCGAAGGCAAGGTCGAAGATGCCGCCGTCTGTCTCGGCCGTCCCCACACGCTTCGCGGCCGGGTCGTTCGCGGGCGGGGCATCGGCCGCCAACTGCATATCGAGACGGCCAACCTCAACTGCGACGACCAGCTCCTGCCCGCCGACGGGGTGTACGCCGCCTGGGCCGACCTGGACGGGCGGACGACCCCCGCCGCCGTCAGCGTGGGCGCCCGCCCGACGTTCGGCCTGCACCAGCGGGCGGTCGAGGCCCACCTGCTGGACCACGACGCCGTCCTGTACGGCCGCCGGCTGGCCCTGCGGCTGGTCCGGCGTCTGCGGGATCAGCGAACGTTCGAATCACCCGACGCCCTGTGCCGTCAGATCGCGGAGGATATCCGGCGTGTCCGACAAGAACTCCACTGACCCCGCCCCGTCGCCGGAAAGCCGTC
The DNA here is from genome assembly GCA_964535025.1 of uncultured Planctomycetales bacterium. GTDB lineage: Bacteria > Planctomycetota > Phycisphaerae > SM23-33 > FEN-1343 > JAAYZK01. The sequence goes on along the minus strand of CAZHRW010000020.1, from coordinate 823 downwards.
CCATCCGCGAGCGTGTCGCCGCACGGATCCGCCTGGGCGAGCGGCTGGTCCTGGTGACGCACGACCGGCCCGACGGCGACGCGATCGGCTCGATGCTCGCGGTGGCCCGGGCCGCCCGCGCCCGGGGCAAGACGGTCCGGATGGTCTGCAGCGGCGTGCCGCGGGCCTACGCGTTCCTCGCCGAGGGGGAAACGTTCATCCACCCCGACCACTTCCGCGACGCCGCCGACGCGAGCGACCGGGTGGTGATCCTGGACACCTGCTCGCTGGCGCAGTTGACCGAGGTCCGCGAGGCGATCATCTCGTACTGGCCGAACCTGCTGGTGATCGACCATCACCGCACCGGCCACGACATCGCCCCGCTGCGCTGGCGGGACCCGTCGGCGGCGGCGACGGGCGTGATGGTGGCCGAGCTGCTCGACGAACTGGGCTGGCCGCTCGAGGCGGCGGTCGCCGAGCCGCTCATGGCGGCGATCTGCACCGACACCGGCTGGCTGCGGTTCAGCAGCACCGACGCCCGCGCCCTGGACATCGTCGGCCGCTGCCTCGGCGCCGGCGTCGAGCCCGACGGGCTGTACCGCGCCCTCTACGAGAACGACCGGCCCGAGCGGCTGGCCCTGCTGGGACGGCTGCTGGCAAACCTGCGCTACCACGACGGCGGGCGGGTCGCGGTGATGACGCTGTCGGCCGCCGACTTCGCCGCCACCGGCGCGACGGCCGACGAGACGGAGAACCTCATCAGCGAGGCCCTCCGCGTCGGGGCCGTCCAGGTGGCGGTGCTGCTGGTCGAGCGGGATGATGTCATCCGCGGGAGCCTCCGCTC
>CAZHRW010000019.1:0-10185 GCA_964535025.1 uncultured Planctomycetales bacterium | reverse complement strand
GAGATAGCCACAAAGGACACAAAGATAGAACGGCAAGAACGGCAACGAACACAGCCAGCCACGGAGGCTACAGAGGGCACCCAGCCTGGCGGCAATAAGCGACTTGAATCCTGTTTCTCTATGTCGATTTGGCCTCCGGGGGGGTACGCGCCTACGATGATACTGGGCAGGCTATTGGTGTCTCCAGGTCCGTCTGGAGACGGCCGTCCTGATGGAATGCATACATGAATGACCAACAACCTCACGACGAGGCACCCCGCATCAGAATCCTGGTCGTCGACGACGAAGCGGCGATCCGCTCGCTGCTGACCCGCACGCTGCGCACGGTGGCGACCTACGAGGTCCTGGAAGCCGGCGACGGCGTCGAGGCGCAGGCGATCTTGCGGGCCACCCCGCTTGACCTGGTCATCACCGACCTGAAGATGCCCCGGATGGGCGGGCTGGAGCTGATGCAGTGGGCCCAGCGGGAGAACATCGACGCCAGCTGGATCATCCTGTCCGGCCGGGGCACCTTCGACGACGCGACCCAGGCCGTCCACCTCGGCGCGTTCGATTTCCTCACCAAGCCGCTGTCGGTCATGGATGCGCTGCTGGTGTCCGTGCGCAACGCCGTCGAGCAGCGACGGCTCACCCGGGAGCGCCGGCGGCTCAACGAGGCCCTCGCCGAACGGAACGAACGGCTCAACAGCCAGGTGGTCCAACTGAAGGAGGCCTGCCAGCTGCTCGTCCAGCAGGCCGACACGATCGGCCAGGACCTCCACCGCGCCGAGCTGATCCAGCGGGCCCTGCTGCCCTACGCGGTGCCGGAGCTGGACGGCTTCGCCGTCGACACGATCTACCGCCCGTCGCACAACGTCGGCGGGGACCTCTACGACGTGGTCCGCCTCGACGACAGGCACCTGGTGATCTACATCGCCGACGCCGCCGGCCACGGGGTCAGCGCGGCGATGCTGGCGGTGCTGTTCAAACACCGCATCCCGCTGATGACCGGCCAGCCGGCGGAGCCGACCTCGCCGACCGACGCGCTGCGGCAGGTCAACCGCCACCTGATCAACGAGTGCAGCCGTCCGGGGCTGTTCGTCACGGCCGCGTACTGCCTGCTGGATACCGCCCGCCGCGAGGCCACCCTCGCCTCGGCGGGCCACCCGCCGCTGCTGCTGCAGCGGGCCGACGGGGCCATCGAGCACATCCACCACACCGGTCCGGCCCTCGGGCTCAACCCGGAGGCGGAGTTTGCGCAGGTCCGCATCCAGTTCGGCCACGGCGACCGCCTGCTGATGTACACCGACGGCCTCTACGACGGGCGCATCGTGCACGACGGGTTGGCCACCGGGCCGTTCGCGGCGATCCTCGCCGACGCGAAGCTCTCCAGCCAGTCGCTGCTGCACGCCCTGTACGACGCGGCGGCCGACCAGCGAAGCCACGCCCCGCAGAACGACGACATCACGCTGGTGCTGTTGACGACCCGGTCGATCGGCTCCACGCTCGACAACGGCGCGCCGGAGATCGAGCCGCCCGTCCAGCCCGTCGAGACGGTGAGCGTCTCGCACGTGTTGATGGGCGCCGGCGACAGCGGCACCGCCTTCAGCATCGAGGGGCGGGGCACGTGGATCTACTCGACCGGCTTCCACGACGCGTGCATGGCCGAGATCGCCGCCGGCCACGCCGTGACGGTGGACCTGTCGCTGTGTGAGTACCTCGACAGCACGTTCCTGGGGACGATCCAGGAACTCGTCGACGCCGCCGACCGGGCGAACGTGGGGCTCACCATCCAGGGCGCCCTGCCGGATGTGCGGAAGACCTTCGAGGAACTGGGCATGGAGCGCGTCCTGGCCCACCAGGCCCACCAGGTGGTCCCCCTGCCCAGCGCCATGGGGCCGGTGGAGACGACCGGCGGCGAGCAGCAGAGCCGCAGGCGGATCCTCTACGCCCACGAGGCCCTGGCGTCGCTGTCCGAACACAATCGCGAGGAGTTCATCCGGCTGATCCAGGGGATGCGCGCCGAGCTGGCACGCCACGAGGGCTAGGGCACTGCCGTGGAAAAATGCGAAATCCGAAGCACGAAATCCGAAACAAGCCCGAAACGGCTAAAAAGATGAAACGGACAGGCAAAACGACCAAACCGAAAAGCACCCGACGACGGGGCCCGGTCGTCTTTCCGTTTGTCTGCTTGTCCGTTTGAAGTTTGTTTCGTATTTGGTGTTTCGCGTTTCGAATTTGCCCGTCGTTACTTCTCGCTGCCGGCGAAGCCGAGGTACTCGTCGAGCCAGTCGTCGGTGCGGAGCACGCCCTTGCGCTGTCGCAGGGCGAGCCGTTCGGCGCGGCGTTGGGCGATGTTGAACACCCGCCGCGTCAGGCGGCCGGAGATGTCGCGCTCGGTCCGCCCGTAGCGTTTTCGCAGCGAGGCCGACAGCGACGGGGCGTGGCGGATGACCAGTTCGTCCTCGAGGCTCACGATCGCCTGGGCATGGCCGGGGTCGCCCTGGCGGCCGGCACGGCCGAAGAGTTGGCGGTCGATGCGCCCGGCCTCGTGGCGCTCGGTGGCGATCACGTGCAGCCCGCCCAGGTCGGCCACGCCGTCGCCGAGCTTGATGTCGGTGCCCCGGCCGGCCATGTTCGTCGCCACGGTGATGTGGCCCGGCTCGCCCGCCTGGGCCACGATTTCGGCCTCCTCGGCCTCGTTGATGGCGTTGAGGACCATGTGCTCGAGGCCCTTGACCTCCAGCAGCCGGCTGAGCCGCTGGCTGGCGCCGACGCTGCGGGTGCCCACCAGCACGGGGACCCGCCGGGCGTGGAGGCGGTCGATCTCGTGGACGATCGCCCGCCACTTCGCGTCGGCGGTCGCGTAGACGCGGTCGTGCGCCTGGACGCGGATGCACGGCCGGTTGGTGGGGATGCGAACGGTCGGCCGGTGGTAGATCTGCCAGAACTCCGCGGCGCCTTCCAGGGCCGTGCCCGTCATGCCCGCCAGCTTGCGGTACAGGCGGAAATAACGCTGGAAACTCACGCGGGCGTACGTGTCCTTGGGCGATTCGACCTCGACCTGCTCCTTGGCCGAGACCGCCTGGTGCAGCCCGTCGCGCCACTCGCGGTCGGGCATCAGACGGCCGGTGAACTCGTCGACGATGACGACCTTGTCTTCCTGGATCACGTACTGCTTGCCGAGCTCGTAGAACGTCTTGGCCGTCAGGGCCTGGACGACCAGTTCCTCCCGCCGGCGGGTGCCGGCCCATATGCCGCCGAGCCCCGCGGCCCACTCGGTGAGCACCCGCTTGCCGGCGGAGGTCAGGTCGGCCTCGCGGTAGCGTTCGTTGGTCTTGTAGTGCTTGCCCGGTGCGAGCCGTGCGGCGATCTCGGCGGCCTGCTTGAAGGCCTCGACCTGCTCGGGGTTGGGCGCCTGGCCGGAGATGATCAGCGGCGTGACCGCCTCGTCGATGAGCACCGAATCGGCCTCGTCGACGATCGCGTAGGCCAGCCCGCGCTGCACGACGCGGTCGGTGCCGCTGCCGCTGCCGTCGATGATCTTCGCCAGCAGCGCCGACGGCAGCCCCCGCAGGCGCCCCAGGGCCAGGCGGTCGCGGAGGTAGTCGGCGGTCACTTCCTTGTTCGTGCAGTAGGTGATGTCGGCCTGGTAGGCCTCCTTGCGGGCGGGCGGTTCCATCGGCCCGTCGATGTAGGCGGTCTTCAGGCCGCAGAAGGCGTAGACCTTGCCCATCCACTCGGCGTCGCGCCGGGCGAGATAGTCGTTGACGGTGATGACGTGGCAGCCCCGCCCCCGCCAGCCGCCCAGGACGGCCGGCATCGTGGCGGTGAGGGTCTTGCCCTCGCCGGTCGCCATCTCGGTGATGCAGCCGGCCTCCATCGCCATCGCCCCGGCCACCTGCACCAGGAACGGACGCATGCCCACCTGGCGGAACGCCACCTCGCGAACGAGGGCGAAGGCCTCCTTGAGCACGTCGGGCGTCTCGCGTCCGCGGAGGAAAACCCCCCGCAGGTCCTGGGCTTTCTCGCGGAGGGCGTCGTCGGTGAGGTCGATGAAGCGCTTCTCCATCGCCAGGACCTCTTCGGCGCGACGGAGGAACAGCTTGCATCGGGGCTTGAATCGCCCCAGGTAGCCCACGGCGGCGTCCCACGCCGCGTCGGCCCCCTTGGGAAGCTCGCCGGTCGTGGTCCGCTGGGCGAGCATCCGCCAGGTTGTGCCGGGCAGCGCACTCACGTCAGATCCGGAACCTCCGCTGGAACATCTGCTGAAGCTTGCGCATCCACTGGACAATCAGGGGCTTGGACGGCAGGTCCACCCGCACGACGACCCGCTGGCCCGGCAGCAGCGACCGGTCCCCCTTGAGGCGGCCGGCCCCGTCGGGATGGACGTGGATCTCGAAGAAGTTCTCCGGCGTCTCCGTCTGGCCCTGCTCATCCTGCACGGTGGCCATCGAGCCGCCGGCGGTGTAACCCAGCGCCTGCGACGGCAGGTGCTTCTGGCCGGCCGGCACGATGTCGGGCGGACAGGTCACCCCCTCGAGATAGTCGTCGGGACGGCCCTTGACGCGGATCTCGGCCCGCACGCTGCCGCAGTCGTCGATGTGGCGGAGCAGCTCGGTCGCCTTGTCCTGGCCGGTCGTGCAGCGGATCATCACCGTCGACAGGTCGGCCACCATCCCGACGCGGGACATGCGCTCGACGAAAGCACCCTCCAGCCGGTCGACCTTCGGCGAGATCCACGTCCCGCTCACCTCGGCCCGGACCGTCAGGCCGTCCAGTTGATCTTCCAGGTTGGCGATCCTGTCGTCGTGGGCGGCGATCTCCTCTTTCAGGGACGCCGCCTCGGCGCGCTTGTTGTCGCGCTCGGCCAACCGGCGTTCGATCTCCTTGGCCCGCCGCTCGGCGCGGACCTTGGCCAGCTCGGCCTCGAGTTCCGTGTTGATCAGTTGCAGCACCGTCTCGCCCGCCCGCACATCGGTCCGGTTGGCCAGTACGTTGATGACCCGCCCTTCCGTTTCGGCATACGCGCCGGCGACGGTGATCGGCTCGACGACGCCTTCGAAGCGGTACCGGTCAGGCATCCGCACCAGTCCGATCAGCACCACGATCCCCCCCAGCACCGCCGCGGTCGACCCGACGGCCCGGCCGCGGACGCGCAGCAACTCGCCGCTGGTGGCCAGGTAGTGCAGGAACTTTCCGAACGGCACGACCACCCACGTCACCACCGCCGCGACGCCGAGGGCGAAGCCGACAACGAAGAACTTGTCGGCCACGAACATCAGGATTCGCGCGCAGATGAACACGCGATAGGCCGTCGAGGCCAGGCCGTAGAAGACAAACCACGCCCGCTCGCCGGGCGAGTGAGCCGGGCTGCGGGGGTTGCGGACGCCGTAGACGTACTTGCGGACGAGGTAATAGAGGTACTGCTTGGACCGCTGCGAGAGGTTCGGCAGCTCCAGCAGGTCCGAGAGGATGTAGTACCCGTCGTAGCGCAGCAGCGGGTTGGCGTTGAACAGCAGCGTCGAGATCGACGCGATGAACATCACATTGTAGGCGATGGCGTGGAGCGGCCCGTCCCGGGTGCTCGCCCAGATCATCGCGGCGATGGCGGCGAAGAAGATCTCGACGATCATGCCGCCGGCGCCGACGATGACGCGATGCCATTTGCTGCGGAACGCCCAACTGCTGGAGGCGTCCACGTAGGGCAGGGGCGTGAAAACCAGGAACATCACGCCCATCACGTGGACTTCCCCGCCCCCGCTGTATTGGCCGAACTTCTTGCAGGCGAACCCGTGGCCGAATTCGTGGAATACCTTGATGAGGATGAAGCTCAGGTACAGCAGCGGCAGGTTCTCGAGCTCGAGGATGCCGTTGGCCTGGCTGCGCAGGTCGGGGATACGGTTGATCACGGCAAACAGGCCGAGGCCGACCACGAGCATCCACAGCAGCCCGCCCCACATGCTGAAGATGGGCCCGACCACCTTGACCCAGCGGTCGAGGATCCGGTCCGGGTCGAACAGCGGGATGCGGATGAACAGCAGGTTCGACAGGTAGCCCTTCACCTCGCGATGAACGCGTTTCTGGAACCGGTTGAACAGCCCCTGGGCGTCGGGGGGCAGTTCGCACTGGATCAGGTTGGAGGTGTACAGTTGCCCGAGCAGTTGGATCGCCTCGCCCTGGGTGGGGGCGGCGTCGCCGAGCTGCTCGTTGCATAACTGCCAGGCCTCGCCGACGGTCCGCTGCCCGTCCAGCATCGCCACGAAGTGGTAGGCCGACTCATTCTGGCGATAGAACTGGTTGTTCGACGGGTCCTGCAGCACGTACCACATCTGACCGCGGTAGTGCTGGCGGTGCACCTGCACGGTGGATCGCAACCGCGGCCGCAGGGCCGAGACGCGATACCACGACTCGCTGAATGTCGGGCGCTCGACAGGCATGGCTCACCACCACAGCTTCATACGAATCCAGTTGACCAGTTTGCGGGTCCAGATCCACGCGTAGCGGCGCCGGTCGACATCGATCTTGGCGACGCCCTCGGCGCCGGGGTAGATGCCGCGATGCTCGCCCTTGAGGTCCAGGCCCTTCAATTCGGCGCGGACCTTGAAGACGTTGCGCTGCTCGACCACCTCGGCCAGCGGGGTGATCCGTTCGACGTGGAACTCGATATGGCGGTCGGGACGGCCGATGGCGGCCAGTTCGCCCGTCTGGCCGACGTGGACGTCGCCGATCTGGTCCTCGTCGACCGACAGCTCGGCCCACATCGCGTTCAGCGGCGCGATCTCGAAGAGCACCTTGCCGCGCTCGACCGGCCCGCCGACCAGCTTGTCGAGGTCCGGGGTGAGGATCTTGCCGGCCACGGGCGCACGGATCACCGACTCGTCGATCCGCTGCTGATACAGGTCCATCTCCGACTTGTACTGATTGGCCTCCTGGGCCGCCATCATCGCCTTGGCGGCTTCACCCTGGGCGCTGGCGTCGTCGCGGGCCTTGAGACTCCTGAGGTATCCCGCCCGCGCCCGCGCCAACTGCACCTTGAGCTCAGACGTATCGAGGCGCGCGAGTTCCTCTCCGGCCTCGACCTGATCGTTGGTGCGAACAAACACCTCCACCAGTTGCCCGTCGAACGGCGCCGGCGCCACGCGGCGTTGCGTGGCCTCGAAGACGAACGGGGCCTCCACGCGGTAGGGCCCCTTGGCGAACATCAGGAACAGGATGAAGCCGAACACGGCGATCGCCGCCAGCTTCGCCCAGGTGTGCTTGGGCCCCAGGAACGTCGCGAGGCCCTTGCGGATCTTCACCGCCCAGCGGGCGCCGAACCAGCGGTCGCTCTCGTGGAGCGCCACCAGGGAGGGCGTGCACAACTCGGTCGTGAGGCGCAGGGCCTCGACGTCCTCGAGCTCGAAGGGCTCCTCGATGGGCCGCTCCAGCATCAGAACGCCCCGCACCTCGCCGTTGTGGCGCATCGGCAGCGACAGCACGGCCGTCGGGCCGTGCCGCTTGGACAGGTCGGCCGTGGCCCGGGCGACGTAGGTGTCCTCCGGGGCGGTTGGGTAGGCGATCTCGACATCCTGGTCGAGACACTCCTCCATGGCCGCCTCGATGTCCTGGACGAGCTTCATCTTCCGCGAGAACTTCTCGGTATGGCTCATGGCCTTGAGGTGGACATACCGGCCCTTCAGGAAGCCCACGCTGACGCGATCGGCCTGCCAGCGGGCGGCCAGTTCGTTGCACAGGGCCATCGACGCGCCGGCGATCCGCCCGTGCTCGTTCACCCCCGCCAGCGTCTCGGTCGCCGTGCGAACCCGCTGGAGGTCGAGGTTGCGCCGCTGGAGGGTGAGCCGCATCTCGTAGAGGCTCAGCAGGCTGACGGTGATCTCGATGCGTTCGCGGGCGGCCTGCAGCGCGGCGGGGCCGGACGGCTCGCACATGAACGCGGCCAGGCCCCGCACGCCCTGGTTGCTCCGCAGGGGTACGAAGACCAGGTAGTGCTTCGGTTCGGCGCCGTAGAGGTCATCCGAGCCGTGCAGAGGCCGCACCGCGGTCCGGTTGGCCTGGGCGACCTCGGGCGCCGCCTCCACGGCCGACGCGAGCCACACCGGTGCCGTAGCACCCTGGGCCAATTGCGGATAGACCGCCAGGACCTCCGGCTTGCCTTCGGCGCCGGGGCGGAGGATCGCCCCGCCGTCGGCGTCGGCCAGATGGCACTGGACGGCCAGCAAGTTCACCAGGAACATCTCCGGGGGCCCGTCGAACCGGCTGAGCCGATCGACCAGATCAGCCGCCGACGGCGGCTGCTGGGACGGGCCCGACGTCTGCGTCACCTGCGGTGCCATAACCAATCACCCACGCTAAGGGTTCACTCCGCTTACTGCCGCGGCTGGTCCTTGCGGCGGTTCGCCACGTTCATCTCCAGCTCGCCGAACTGATCCTCGTGACGGCGGATCAACTGGCTGAGCGTGATGGCCAATCGCTTGGCGGAGTAGTAGTTCATGATAACGCGCTGGTTGATCTGGAAGAGGATTTCCGGCTGGCCCTGCTGACCCTGTTGGCCGGCAGCCCCCGGGCCCACCAGGTTCAGCCCGAAGTCCAGCATCACTTCCTCGGCCGTCCCGTTCGTGCGGAACGCGTTGCTGTAGTTCGTCTGCATGTTCCGCTCGTCAACCCGCAGACGGACCTGCTGCTGGCCGGTCTGTTCGGTCGCCTGCTGCTCGACCGACCCTTCGTTATTGACATTCGCGTCGTCAGCCATGGTTGCTCCTATCCTTCTTCCTGAGCCGGCATTATCGTCCCCCGATCCGGGGATTCCTTTGCCGCGGCCTGCTCGGGTCGCGGCTCAAACGTTACGCGTACGTGTCCGCCGGCGGGCCGATGCTGGGGGTTGGGGATCTCCACCCGCACGGTTACCGTGCCGCTGCCGGCATCGGCGACCGACGCTTTGTAGACCACCGTGCCCACCGCCGCCTCGTCGTCGACCAGCCCAGTCTCGTCGACGAACCGGACCTGGGCCTCCTGCCCGAGCTCCAGGGCCGTCGCCTGGGACATCGCCACCGGCAGATCCACCCACAGCGGGTCGGTCTGCACGAGGACAATCACCTTCTCCAGCGCGTCGGCCGATTCGCCCTCGCGCATGTAGATGCGTTCGACCCGCCCGCCGACCGGCGCGGTCAATTGCATCTGGTCCAGGCGGATCTTCATCTGCTCGTAGTCGGCGACGGCCTGCCGCTGCTCGATGCGGGCGATCTCCAGGGAGGCCTCCTTGAGGTCATGCTCCAACTCGGACTCGCGCAGCTCCAGGGCCGACACGTAGTTTTCGGGGGCCAGTTCGCGGGCGATCTCCAACTCGACCGCGGCCTTGGCCAGGCCGGCCTCGGCGAACTCCACCCGCGTGGTATCTTCCGCCAGCAGCTTGAGGATCTTCAACTGCTCGCGCTCGAGGCGATCATCCTGTTTGATCAGCACGGCGTCGGCCTCGACGACGTCGCCTTCCTCGACGACGACCTTATCGATCCGTCCCGGGCGCGTGAACGAAAGCTGTCGCATGTCCGACGGTCGCGTGGGCCAGTCCATCGTTTCGGCCCCGGCGGCCCCGGCGGCCGCCGCGATCAGGATCGGCAGACTCATCAGCATCAGGCTCGTCCGTCTCACCGTCGTCACCTCGGTTAGGAAGATACTCATATCGTCTTGTTGCCAAACGAGGAACCGCCCCCCGATCCACAGCGGCTGCGGGTGTACTCCGTTGGTTCTCTTTTCGGCGTAACTTGTGTATCGGGTCCAGTTCGCTGCGACGCCCCTACCACCCGGCAGGTGCGTCAGCCGCGTCGCCCGTGCGGCGAAACATCCAGTATACAAACAAAAGCCGCCAAGGTCTTGCCCCCGATCGCCGGTTTCGCCCACCTTTTTGCAGGGCTGCCATAAGCCTTTCTTAACGCACAAGTACGCCCGTGGCGACCGGCCGGTTCATTCGGAAATCCTTTGGTAACCGCTGACGACAACGGGCAGACGCCCCCCATCGACCCCTCGGCCGCCCGACCGTCAACCCGAAAAAGAGCCCGCGGCTAAGAGCATTACCCTAGCCTCAGGATGCCCGGATCTCGGCCAGTTCCCGCGCGTCGTCACCGCGCTCGGCGACGGCCGCCGCCGCGGCCAGGCGCCGCCGCGCCAGACCGATGCCCATCCCCCCCACCCAGCAGGCCGTTCCGGCGA
>CAZHRW010000018.1:0-33366 GCA_964535025.1 uncultured Planctomycetales bacterium | reverse complement strand
CCAGGTGGACTGGCCGTCCGGGACGTCCCCGCGGAGTGCGACCATGCCGTCGACGGGATCGATCACCTCGAACGACACGCTGTCGACCGCCGGGTCGGTCACCGGCTCCCAGGCGAAGGTCACGTCCGTCGGGACGTCGGCGGCGCCGTCGGTCGGCGCGGTGAACACAGGGCTCTGCGTCGGTCCGACGGCCGGCCCGTCCAGGGCGAAGCTCGTCGACAGCGTCGTCATGTCGGGCAGGGCGAACTCCAGCGTGAGCGTCGAGCCGGCGTAGGCCGGCAGGTCGGCCTCGTTGGGCGAGGTGGCCTGGTAGCCGTAGGCGAACCCGGTCGTGGGCCCGTCCATCATGATCGGCGCCAGGTCGTACCACGTCCCGCCGTCGACCTGGAAGCGGGCGGCGTCGAACCAGTCGTCGCGATCGAGCATCATGCCCAGGGTAAGGCCGTATTCCGTCCCCCCGCCGGGCAGGCTGGTCGCCCCGCTGTCGAGCTGGACGCCGCTGATCGTCGTCAGCGGGTCGTCGGACGGCAGCGTGTCGCCGGTGGCGAAGACGATGCCCCCCTCGCGGTAGGCCGCGATACTGTAGGGCACGCCGTTGGCATTGGCCAGGTCCCGCCAGCCGGCGTAGTACGCCAGGAACGCCTCGTAGGCCGCGTCGTCCGCCAGGGGCGATGCCGGCGCGTAGGACGACACGTCGGGCGTCAGTTCAACCTCGAAAACGTCCATGCCCGTCGCGAGGCTCTCCACGTCCAGCTCCACGGCGGCGATGGACGGATCGGTGGGCGCCTCCCACGCGAAGGTCACCTCGGTCGCCACGCCGGTCGCCTGGTCGGCGGGCGTGGTGAACGTCGGGGTGTCCGACGGCGGGCTCAGCGCCGCCTGGGTGTCGGGGTCGACAAAGTCGAAGGGCGTCGCGGCCATCAGGCCGTCGCCGAGGTCCAGCTCGAGCACGTACGTGCCGGCCGTGAAGTCGCTCAGGGTGCCCGGATCGCTGTCGGCGATCTCGAACCACCAGTCGTGGCCGTCGCCGCCGAGGTCGTCGTAGTTCGTCAGCGGGTAGACCTGCCCGCCCGGCGTGCGGAACGCCGCGGCCTGGAACCAGCCGGCCTGGTCGGCGGTGAGGCCGAACTCGAACGTCGCGACCTCCGTCGGATCGGACGGCCCGTCGGTCTCGATGCCCTGGAGGATGTACACCTCCGTGATCGGCGCCAGCAGGTCCGTGTAGGTGGTGAACGGCACGCCCGTCTCGGTGTACTTGGTGATGAAGAACGGCACGCCCTCGGCCGTCGTGCCGGTGCGGGCGTTATCGAACAGCAGCTCGGCGTAGTACTGCGTGTCGGCGGCCAGGTCGATCGAACCGCTGGAGGTGACCTCCGGCGCCAGCAGTACCTCGGCCACCTCCATCCACTCCTGGGGCGTGGGGCCCATCGCTTCGAGGCAGAACTCCGTCGAGACGACGTTGGGGTCCATCACCGTCGCCCACGTGAAGTCCATCGACGTGGGCACACCCGTGGCGAACGGGAAGAGGTTCGTGAACTGCGGCACCTCCAGCGGCTGCTCGAGCGGCTCGCCGGTACCCGGGTCGGCGAAGTCCAGCGTGATCGTCTGCACGTCCCCGACGGTCGGCGTGACCTCGATGACGTAGCTCGCGTCGGTGTACGGGTCGAGCACCGTGATGTCGGCGCCCTCGACCTCGAAGAACCACTCCTCGTCCTCGTCGCCGAGATCGAGTGTCAGCGGCTGCCAGGCGTCCGGCTCGTCGGCGCGTCGGAAGCGGGCCGACTCGACGGCCCCCGTGGAGATCATCTCCATGCCGATCTCGAAGCTCCAGCTCGATGGCTCCGGCCCGCCCCAGGATCCCAATCCCTGTTCGACAAAGACTTCGCTGACGCTGTCGAGTACCCCTGTCAGCATCAGACGCGATTCGAGCGTCTCCAGGCCGTGCCACTGCGTGGTCTTCACTGTTGAACTCCTTTGCCGCCTCGCACACGACTTCGGCGCACATGAGCGACTGTCGCGGAAGGTATGGGCAGGTGCCGCCTCCGGGGCGAGAAACATACCTCTCCATGTGTCTGGCACAATCCCGCCCACCGGCGCGGATGGACCCCGGGCGGACGGAACTGATAGGGATCATTTCGGTAAGCCGGGGGGAGCGCATTAGTTTGATGACGGGAAAGATTCCGCTATCACCCGGCGGCGTTTTCAGTTGCCGAGGTTGACGGGGCGGAGGACCATATCCTATAATCTTCATAGGAATTGCAATGAACCGCCCTGCCTCCCTCATCCTGGCGCTGGTGCTGACGGCCGCGACGGCCGCGACGTCGGCGTGCGGGCCGGCGTGCTCCATGGAAACCGGCGCGCCGGCCGTCCGGGCAGCATCCTCTTGCTGTACCGGGACTTCGCCGCGGTGCTCGGCGGGCCAGACGTGCGGCGACCGCCACATCACCTGCGGGTGCACGATGTGCCGCCAGGGGCCGATGGACACCCGGCGCGCCCTGGGCCGCGGGACCCGAGGGACCTTCCACGCCCCTGCGACGGCCGCCGCCGTCGCGAGCCTCGCCGACCCGCCGGGCAACCCGCCGACAATCCCGCGCGGCTTCGACGGTAACTTCCTATCCAAGCCGGACCTGCCGTTCATCTCCTCGGTCGTGCTCCTGATCTGATCGGCTGTGCGCTAAGCCGGCGCCTACCGTTGGCGCGCGCCGTGCGTTGGCCACACCCCCCGGGCGACCTTCGTCCGGATTCAGTGGACAAGTTCTGAACGCATCAGGAGATAGAGCATGTTGCCCCGCAAGATGCTCGCCGACGCCGCTGACGGCGAGACCGCCGCGGCGACGCCCGGAGAATCGCGATGACCGAGATCCTCAGCCGTATCCACCGAATCGCAGCCAGGCATCGCGGCCTGCCGGGGGCCGTGGCGGTCCTGGCCGCCGGGATCCTGATCGGCGCCCTGCTGGTCTGGGGCCTGGCGCCGGCCCATGACGGCAGCGCCCCGCCCGCGGAGCCCGCGGCCGAGGCCGCCGACGAGGCCGCCACGCAATGGACCTGCTCGATGCACCCGGAGGTCATCCTGGATGAGCCGGGCCTGTGCCCCAAGTGCGGGATGGACCTGATCCCGCTCGAACCGGCCGCGACGCCCGCCGGCGCCGAGCGGACCTTCACCACCACGCCCGAGGCCCGGGCGCTGATGAACGTCCAGGTCGCCCGGGTCGAACGGCGGCCGGCGACCGCCGAGATCCGCATGGTCGGCAAGGTCGACTACGACGAGACCCGCCTGGCGACCATCACCGCCTGGATGGACGGCCGCCTCGACCGCCTGTTCGTCGACACGACCGGCGTGCCCGTGGCCAGGGGCGACCCCATGGTCCGGATCTACAGCCCCGAACTGATCAGCGCCCAGGAAGAGCTGCTCCAGGCCCTGCGCTCCGTCGAGGCCCTCGGCCGCAGCGACGTGCGCATCGTGCGGCTCACCAGCGAGGCGACCGTCGAGGCCGCACGCGAAAAGCTGCGCCTGCTGGGCCTGAGCGACGAGCAGATCGCCCAGATCGAACAGCGCGGCTCGACGACCGAGCACCTGACGCTCCACGCGCCGGCCGCCGGGACGGTCGTCCACAGAAACGCCACCGAGGGCGCGTACGTCCGGACCGGCACGCGAATCTACACCGTCGCCGACCTGTCGCACGTCTGGGTCCGCCTCGATGCCTACGAATCGGACCTCGACTGGCTGCGGCACGGCCAGCCGGTGACGTTCACGAGCGTGGCCTACCCGGGCGAGACCTTCACCGGCGCCATCGCGCTGATCGACCCGGTCCTCGACCCCGCCACCCGCACCGTCAAGGTCCGGGTCAACGTGCCGAACGGCGATGGACGCCTCAAGCCCGGCATGTTCGTCAACGGCCTGGTCCGCGCGCGCCTGGCCGCCGGGCGGGCGGGCGACCCGCTGGTGATCCCCGCCTCGGCGCCCCTGATCACAGGCACGCGGGCGGTCGTCTACGTCCAGGTCGGCGCCGACCCGCCCACCTTCGAAGGCCGCGAGGTCGTCCTGGGCCCGCGGGCCGGCGACAGCTACGTGGTCCGTGAAGGCCTCGCCCAAGGCGAGCTGGTCGTCACCCGCGGCAACTTCAAGATCGACTCGGCCCTGCAGATCCAGGCCAGGCCGTCCATGATGAGCCCCGCCGGCGGCGCGGCCCCCGCCGGTCACGACCACGGCGCCATGGAAGGGGGCCGGGGCGACACGGCCGGGGGGGGACACGCCCATGACTGACCGCTACACGAGCGACACACGCCAACAGCGATCGCCCCTCGGCCGTCTGGTGTGGTTCTTCCTGACCAACCGCCTGATCGTGGCGCTGCTGATCGTGCTGATCGTCGGCGCCGGCGTCTACGTCGCGCCGTTCGACTGGGACCTCGGCGGCGTGGGCCGCGACCCCGTGGCGACCGACGCGATCCCCGACCTCGGCGAGAACCAGCAGATCGTCTTCACCGAGTGGCGGGGCCGCAGCCCCCAGGACGTCGAGGACCAGGTCACCTACCCGCTGACCGTGGCGCTGCTGGGGCTGCCGGAGGTCAAGACCATCCGGAGTTCCTCGGCGTTCGGGTTCTCGAGCCTCTACATCATCTTCACCGAGAATGCGGACTTCTACGACACCCGCAGCCGCATCCTCGAGAAGCTCAACAGCCTGCCCGCCGGCACACTGCCCGCCGGGGTCGCCCCGGCCCTGGGCCCGGACGCGACGGCGCTGGGGCAGATCTTCTGGTACACGCTGGAGGGGCGCGACCCCGACGGCGCGGCCGCCGGCGGGTGGGACCTGGAGCAGTTGCGGACGATCCAGGACTGGTACGTCCGGTACGGCCTGCAGGCCGCCGAGGGGGTCAGCGAGGTCGCCTCGGTCGGCGGGTTCGTCCGCGAGTACCAGGTCGACGTCAACCCCGACGCGATGCGGGCGTACGACGTGACGCTCCAGCAGGTCTACGCCGCCGTCAAGGGCTCCAACCTCGACGTCGGCGCCCGCTCGATCGAGCTCAACCGCGTCGAGTACTTCGTCCGCGGCATCGGCTTCATCGAGCGCCTCGCCGACATCGAGCAGTCCGTCATCGCCGTCCATGAGAACGTGCCCGTCCGCGTCGGCGACGTCGCGACCGTGACGCTGGGCCCGGCCCCGCGGCGAGGGGTCCTCGACACCGGCGGCGCCGAGGCCGTCGGCGGCGTGGTCGTCGCGCGGTACGGCGTCAACCCCCTGGCCGCGATCAAGCAGGTCAAGGCCAGGATCGACCGGATCGCGCCCGGCCTGCCCGCCAAGGCGTTCATCGACCTGGCCAAGGTCACCCCCGATCAACTGCGCGCCTTCGCCGAAGCGCACGGCTTCGACGCCTACGACGGCGCCGACCTGAACCAGGACGCCTGGCTGGCGTGGCTGCGACGGGCGCCGCGGGAGCAGTGGCCGGCGTGGGCGACGATCTCGAAGGTGACGATCGTGCCCTTCTACGACCGCACGGGGCTGATCCACGAGACGCTCGGGACGCTCAACGACGCGCTGTTCGAGGAGATCCTCGTCACCGTCGCGGTGGTCATTCTCATGATGGGCCACCTCCGCGCCAGCGTGCTGATCGGCGCGATGCTCCCCCTGGCGGTCGCCCTGTGCCTGGGCGCCATGAAGGTCTTCGGCGTCGACGCCAATATCGTCGCGCTGTCGGGCATCGCCATCGCCATCGGTACGATCGTCGACGTCGGCATCGTCATCAGCGAGAACATCCTGCGCCACCTCGACCAGGCCCCCGACGGCGCGCCGCGGCTGACGGTGATCCACCGCGCCACCAGCGAGGTCGGCAGCGCCGTCCTGACGGCCGTGGCGACCACCGTGGTCGGCTTCCTGCCGGTGTTCGCCATGGTCGGCGCCGAGGGCAAGCTCTTCCGGCCCCTGGCCTTCACCAAGACCTTCGCCCTGGTCGCCTCGATCCTCATCGCCCTGACGATCATCCCCGCCGCCGCCGCGGCACTGCTGGGCGGGCGGGTCGGCCGGCGGACGCCGCGGCGCGTGCCGTACGCCATCCTGACGGCCGCGGGCGCGGCCCTGGCGGCGCACGGCATCGCGTCCGGCTCGGGGATGATCCTCCTGGCGGCCGTGGCGGTCATCGGCCTGGGCGCCTGGCACCTGGTCGGCGACCGGCTGGGGGGGCGGATCCGGCGACTGGGGCCGTGGATCGCCAACGCCGTGGCGGTCGCGCTGGTGGGCCTGCTGTTGACCCGCCGCTGGGAGCCGCTCGGACCCGGGCCGGGGCTGATCCGCAACCTCATCTTCGTCGCCGTCGGGATCGGCGGCCTGCTGGGGTTCTTCCAGGTGTTCCGGCTGGCCTACCCCGCGATGCTGCGCTGGACGCTCAATCACAAGGTCCTGTTCCTGTCGGTGGTCGTTGTCGTGGTCGCCTTCGGCTTCACCGCCTGGCTGGGCGTCGGGCGGACCCTCGGCTGGCTGCCGTCGGCCGGCGAGAAGATCGGCATCCCCGCCGAGACCACCCGCGCCACCACGTTCTGGGTCCGCGCCGAGCAGGCCCTGCCGGGCCTCGGCCGCGAGTTCATGCCGCCGCTGGACGAGGGGTCGTTCCTGTACATGCCGACGACGATGGTCCACGCCTCGATCGGCGAGGCGGCCGACGTGCTGGCTGCGCAGGACCGGGCCCTGGCGACGATCCCGGAGATCGACGCGGCCGTCGGCAAGATCGGCCGTGTCGACAGCCCGCTGGACCCGGCGCCGATCTCGATGATCGAGACGGTGATCACCTACGCCGGCGAGTACCGCACCGACGACGCCGGCCGTCGCATCAGCTACCGCCTGGCCGGCAGCGGCGAGCCGTCCAGGACCGACCGGGTCGGCACCCGCTTCGCCGTGGATGAGGCCGGCGCGTTGATCCCCGACGCCGGCGGGCGCCCGTTCCGCCAGTGGCGCGAGCACATCCGCACGCCCGACGACATCTGGGACGAAATCGTCGCCGCCGCCCGGATCCCGGGGACGACCTCGGCGCCGAAGCTCCAGCCGATCGCCGCACGGCTGGTCATGCTCCAGAGCGGGATGCGGGCGCCGATGGGCGTGAAGATCCAGGGCCCGGACCTCGAGACGATCGAGGCCGTCGGCCTCCAGGTCGAGCGCCTGCTCAAGCAGGTCCCCTCGGTCCGGCCCGAGGCGGTCATCGCCGACCGGATCGTCGGCAAGCCCTACCTCGAGATCGTTCCCGACCGCGAGGCGCTCGGCCGCTACGGGGTGAAGATCCGCGACTTCCAGGACGTCATCGAGGTCGCCGTCGGCGGCAAACAGGTGACGGCCACCGTCGAGGGGCGCGAACGCTTCGGCGTCCGCGTCCGCTACCAGCGGGAGCTGCGCGACCGGATCGAGACGATCGGCCGGATCCTCGTCAGCGGCGCCGGCGGCGTGCAGGTCCCCATCGACCAGGTCGCCGAGATCCGCACCGTGCGGGGCCCGCAGGTGATCAAGAGCGAGGACACGTTCCTGACCGGCTACGTCCTGTTCGACAAGCGGCCGGGCTACGCCGAGGTCGACGTGGTCGAGCAGGCCGCGGCGCATCTCGACCGGCACCTCAAGCCCACGGCCGGCGTGAGCATCGAGTTCGCCGGCAGCTACAGGAATCAGCAGCGCGCCCGCAGGACGCTGGCGCTGGTCCTGCCGCTGTCGCTGCTGGCGATCGTCCTGATCCTGTACTTCCAGTTCCGCTCGGTGGCGACGGCGCTGCTGGTGTTCTCGGGCGTCTTCGTGGCCTGGTCGGGCGGCTTCATCCTGATCTGGCTGTACGGGCAACCGTGGTTCCTCGATTTCAGCGTCTTCGGCACCGACATGCGGACGTTGTTCCAGGTGCACCCGATCAACCTCTCGGTCGCCGTCTGGGTGGGGTTCCTCGCCCTGTTCGGCATCGCCAGCGACAACGGCGTGGTCCAGGCGACCTACCTCGACCAGGTCCACCGCGACCGCCGGCCGCGAACCGTGAACGAACTGCGCGACGCGACCGTCGAGGCCGGCGCCCGACGCCTCCGGCCGTGCCTGATGACCACCGCCACGACGATCCTCGCCCTGCTGCCGGTCCTCACCAGCACCGGTCGCGGCAGCGACATCATGGTGCCGATGGCCATCCCATCCTTCGGCGGGATGCTCGTCGTCCTGCTGACCGTCTTCGTCGTGCCCGTGCTGTATTGCACGGTCCGGGAGGTCCGTCAGCGGCACGGTGCGAACAATGACAGACACGATCCCGACGAAAGGACGGAACCATGAACACGCCCCTGCGCCTGCTGATCCTCCCGGCCCTGGCCCTCGTTGCGACCGGCTGCGCCCGTGAACTTCCCTCTCAGCCCTACGAGCGTTTCGTCGTCGAACAGCGCGACGCCGCCGAGCATGCCCCCGCGCCGGACGCCCTGGCCGACGACGCGGACGTCGACGCGCTCGTCCGCGACGCCGCACTGCACAACCCGGAGCTGAACGCGGCGTTCGCCCAATGGAAGGCGGCGGCCGAGCGGATCGACCAGGCCGGCGCGCTGCCCGACCCGCGGTTCACCTATCGCTATTACATCGAGGCCGTCGAGACGCGTGTCGGCCCGCAGCGCCAGGCCTTCGAACTGGCCCAGACGTTCCCGCCCCTGGGCCGGTTGGCCCTGCGCGAGGATGTCGCCGCCGAGCAGGCCGCCGCGGCGTACCACCGCTTCGAGGCCGCACGGCTCGCCCTGGCCTATCGCGTCCGCGAGGCGTACTGGGAGCTGGCCTACCTCGACCGGGCGATCGACATCACCGCCGGGAACATCGAGCTGCTCGGGGCGATCGAGGCGATCGCCCGCCGCCGCTACGCCGTGGCCGCCGCGACGCACCCCGACGTCATCCGCGCCCAGGTCGAACAGGCCCGCCTGGCCGACCGCCTGGCGACGCTGACCGACCTGCGCCGTCCCGTCCGCGCCCGCCTGAACGCCGCGATGAACCGCCCCGCCGACGCCCCCCTGCCGGCGGCGCGGCCGGCGCCGTCGATCGAGGCGGACTTCACCGATGCGCAACTGCTCGCCTGGGCCGTCGAGGCCAACCCCCGCCTGGCGGCGCTCGATCGCGAGGTGGCCGCCCGGCGGGAGGGAATCGACCTGGCCCGCCGGGACTACCTGCCCGAGATCACGCTCGGCGCCGGCGTCATCGACACCCGCGACGCCGCCATGGACGTCGCCGACAGCGGCAAGGACCCCGTGACGGTGATGGTCTCGGTGAACATTCCGCTGTGGTTCGATCGCCTCGCCGCCGGCGTCCGCGAGGCCCGCTGGCAACACCGCGCCGCCGTCGGCCGTCGGGCGGCGCTGGCCAACGACCTGTCGGCCGACCTCACCCGCGCGGCCTTCGACCTCGCCGACGCCGCCCGCAAGGTCGACCTCTACCGCGACACGCTCATCCCCAAGGCCGAGCAGGCCCTCCTGGCCGCCCAGCAGGCCTACAGCACCGGCGAGGCGACCTTCCAGACCTACCTCGACGCCCAGCGGGTCCTGTTCGACTTCCAGCTCGCCGCCGACCGCGCCGCCGCCACGGGCGCCCAGCGCCTCGCCGAGCTGGAGATGCTCGTCGGCCGCCCGCTGCCGGTGACGGTCGACCCGTAGCCCGGCCTTGCGGGCCCACCGGCCGGTGGTGTACCATCGTGCTGTCATAGACAACCCCAACGAAGACCTCGCGCAAAGGACCTGTCCATGCCCCCGATGACGCGGCTTGCCGGTGCGTGCCTTCTGTCCCTGTCCCTTTTAACGGCGGCGGCGGCGGCGGCGACCTACTACGTCGACTACGCCGGCGGCGACGACGCCAACAGCGGCACCGGCGCCGATCAGGCCTTCAAGCACTGCCCCGGCGATGAGGCCGCGACCGCCAACGCCAGCACGACGCGGCCGGCTGCCGGGGACGTGATCCGCTTCAAGGGCGGCGTGGTCTATCGCGGCAGCGTGGCGGTGACCGGCTCGGGCGAGGCCGGCCGTCCGATCCTCTACGACGGCAACACCGACGGGACGTACGGCCAGGGGCGGGCCATCATCGACGGCGCCGAGCCCCTCGCCGGCCTGACGCCGTGCCGCTCGGCCGCAACTGCTTACGGCAACCCGAATTACCGCCACATCCAGTGGGCCGCCGTCCCCGCCGGCGCCACCTGGGGCGGGATCAATCTCTGCCAGGGCGACCGCACGTTGGCCGTCGCCCAGGACCCCAACCCGTCCGACCCGCTGTTCCAGGAACGGCCCGCCGACTACGTCGCCACCGACGGCAGCCAAGTACAAACGCTGACGGATCTTAGCGTCCGCTACGTCAGCCGCCACGACGAGGTGGGCAACCGCCCGCTGATCAGCATGTTCGACGGGTCGCGCCACTCGGCCGTGATCCACGGGCTCGACGGGGACGGGGCCATCGAAGTCACGCTTCCCCAAGCGGTTACGGTCACCGCGCTGTCTGTCACCTCCCAGCCGCGGTACGGCCAGCCGAAGACCGTCAGCTTCGTCGCCGACGGCGAGGAGATCCTCCGGGCCGACCTCGCCCACCACGGCGACCAAGCCGTCGCCCAGCGGCTCGCCCTCGACCAACCCGCGACATTCTCGACACTTACGATCCGCTTCCTGGCCGCCCACCCCCGCGGCCAGGGCCAGCCGCCCGCCGACTGGGGCGCCGTGCAGCGGATCGCCGCCTACGACGCCGAGGGGGCCAACGTCCTGCGGACGACGCGGACGACCGTTGTAACCGACCCGGATTACTTCACTTCCGACGACCCGACCACCTACGACCACGCGCTGCTGGCCCTGTACGCCTCCCCGGCGCAGGTCTACTACAAGCCGATCCGCGACTACGACCCCGCCGCCGGCCGCATCACCGTCGAGACGCTCGGCCACAACGAGGTACCTTACGACCGCGGCGGGGCTTACGCGATCGTCAACAGCGTCCGCCACATCGACCGGCCCGGCGAGTACGCCCTCATCCCCGACGCCGAGGACGACGGCCGCCACAAGGTGTTCGTCTGGCCCCTGGAGGGCGACGACGCCCCAGCCGACATCACCTACAGCCGCCGCAGCACAGGCTTCGCCGTCCAAGGCGCAAGTCACGTCACCATCAGCAGTTTCATCATACGCCGCCAGGGCTGGACCTCCGG
The DNA here is from genome assembly GCA_964535025.1 of uncultured Planctomycetales bacterium. Lineage (GTDB taxonomy): Bacteria > Planctomycetota > Phycisphaerae > SM23-33 > FEN-1343 > JAAYZK01. The sequence goes on along the minus strand of CAZHRW010000018.1, from coordinate 22,221 downwards.
GTGCGGCATCACCGCCGACGGCCGCGGGGCGACCGGCCTGACGATCCGCGACGTGACCGTCCGCAATCTTCGCGGCCGCTCGTCGGCCATCCACGTCAACCGCTACACGAACGTCTTGATCGCCGGCTGCGACGCGATCGAAAACGCCGGGCACACCAAGGGCATCCTCGTCCGCAACTCCACCAACGTCATCACCCGCGGCTGCCGCCTGCACCGCAATACCTCCACTGCCCTGGACTACTATACCGTCACCAACGGCGCCGTCCGCCACTGCCTCCTCACCCACAATAAGGGCATGCACGCCAACGGGTTAACGTTCTACGTCGGCTGCCGCGATATCCTCGTCGACGCCTGCATCGTCATCGACGGCAACGCCGCACTGACCTGCCAGGACGGGCGGAACATGATCATCCGCAACAGCATACTGTCCGGCTCGCCCGCCATCGGCCTGTGGGCCGGCAAGCCCTTCGACAACATCATCATCACCAACAACCTGCTCCGCTTCGACGGCGAGCGGGGCGGGACCTCCGCGGCCATCTACGGCGGCAACCCCGCCGCGACGGGGCTGACCATCGCCAACAACATCATCGAGGGCCTCAGCGGTAACGTCCTGCGCAAGGCGGAGATACATCACAACATCTTCACCGAATACGGCCCGGTCCTCCGCCCGTCGCTGCTGGGGGAGAACCTCTACGCCCCCGACGCCGCCAACCGCATCGTCAGCCAAGAGCCCATCAACGGCCTTCCCCCCGACAGCCCCGCCATCGACGCCGGCGTGGGCCTGGGCGTCGCCAACGCCGTCGACGTGTACGGCCTGCCGCGCGCGGCCCACGCGCCGGTCGACATCGGCCCGTGGGAACGCGGTAACACACCGCCGGACAATCGCTTGCGTCTCGATCCGGCCACCTTCACCTTCTCGATGGACGGCCACACCTTCGGCCCGCCGGCGGTCACCGGCACGCCGGGCTATACCTCCGTCTTCACGCCCGTCGACGGCGCCGAGCCCGTCGTGGTCAGCGCGCTGGAGTTCACCGACCAGGCCGGCGGTAACGCCGGGAAGCGGCTGGGCTTAGGCTTCATCATGCACTGGGACAACCCCGGCCACTGGATCGAGTGGACCGTCGAAGCGCCCCACGCCGGACCCTACGAGCTGGTGATCGACCACGCCTCCGAGATGCCCTCGACGCGGCGGTTCAGCCTCAACGGCTCGCCCGTGGCGGGCCTCGACGAGGTCCGTTTCCACGCCACCGGCTCCTGGCACGCCTTCGACCGCACCGCCCCGCCGGTGGCGCTTCGCCTGCGCGAGGGCCGTAACGTCCTTCGCGTCATGAACTTGGGCGGCTCGATGAACTTTCGGACCCTGCGCTTCCTCCCGATCGTCTCCGCCGAGGCGGGCCGCGAACGCCTCGTCGAACCCGACTGACCCCCCGCCGCGGGACAATCGGCCGTTGCGTCGCGCGGAGTGCCCCGCCGCCGAGGAGGGCCCCGCCACACCGCCGGCACAGCGCGGGCGGCGACCGGCCTGGCGAGTGCGGGAACCGTCCCGGCCAGTCGTGGGCCGTCTCGACCCGGATCCGGTCCGCGGGGGCGGGGTCCGGCTAACGCGTTAGTTTTGGGGACGCTTTATCTCCCCGCGTGGCCGAAAATCGCCTCTCCGGCCCGGCATAAAACCCGAATTCTCCGGTAATTTACCCAGTTTAAACGGCATAAAACCCGAATTCTCCGAATTCTCGGAATTCTCAATTACCCCAGCCTTCGCAGCTTGCCCAGCTTAACGCCCCCGTCGCCCGAATCGGAGGTTTTTCGCGTATACTGTCCCTCTATAGATGCGCGCGCCTTGCATCCGGCATAAAACCCGAATTCTCGGAATTCTCCGGTATTTTACCCAGCTTACCCAGCTTCCCACGGCCTTCGGCGTCGCGAAAACCCAAACTTGGGTTTTCGCGGCGCGATTCATTTTATTGGCCTTGGGCTTAATAATATTAAGGCCCGGCTTCATTTCTTTGGCCCCCTCGTTCATATTGTTGCTGTTTCGCTTCACTTTGTTCGCCGCCGGCCTCATTTTCTTGGCGGGAGGGGCCTGTGTCGCTTTTATAGCAAACTGGTCGGGCGCGGACTGTGCCGCGCCGCGCCGCCGTGTCATCGAGGCGACCGGGGGCGACGAGGGCGAGTGTCGGACGGACCGCGCGCCTGGGGCGCGTCGGGCCGTTCCGACCGATCCGACCGATCCGATCGATCCGACGGATCACGACGCCCGCCCGGGCACCCATGTACACGCGGGTCTACGGTGCAGCGAGCGCGACCTGCCGGCGCGCTGGACCGCGGGCGACGTGGCCGCACGCCTGGACGCCGGCGCAATCGCGGCCCGGCCGCGCGGCCCCGGCCGGCGGAGCGCCACCGACGCAACCAAGGCCTTGACGCAACGGCCGGGCGCGGTACCCTCGGGGACGGTACGGCGCGGTAACCTCTCTGCAACAGGAAGGGCTCATGATGACAAGGCACATCACACACTGGCTGCTGCTCGGTCTGGTTGTTGTCACGCCCGCAATGGGCGGCTTTCCGGTGTTCATCGGCATCGCGGGCGACGCGAACGGCGACCATGAGGTGACGCTGGACGACTTCGCCCGCCTCAAGGTGCACTTCGGCACCGGCACCACGTGGGGCGAGGGCGACTTCGACGCCGACGGCGACGTGGACCTGGACGACTTCGCGTTGCTGAAAAAGCATTTCGGCCAGACGTGGGACTGGCCGGCGCTGCTGGAAGACCTCGACTGCGACGGCGACGTCGACGCCGACGACCTCGCGCTGACGGCGGGGCTGTACGGCACGTGGGTGGACGGCCCGCTGGCCGGGCCGGATCTGATCCTCTCGTCGCTGCAGGTGCTCCAGCCGGTGGATCCGGCCCACGGCGTCAGCTTCGAGTACACCGTCAAGAACGTCGGCGACCGCCCCGCCAGTCTCGAGGGGCCAACCGGCGGCGACCTGGACAACGTGGCGATCCAGGCGTTCGTCTCGGCGGACCTGGTGTACGCCAACGCGGGCGACCTGCCCGCCGGGGGCACCATCATCACCCCGTCGCCCGCCGGTTCGCTCGCGCCGGGCGAGGAACTGACGGCGACCTGGACCGGCGGGAGCGGCTTCGATCCGCTCACGCACCCGTACGTGGTCGTCAAGGTGGATCACACCGCGTCGCTCAAGGAGGTCGACGAGAGCAATAACACCGCCGCCGCACTGATCCGCCCGGCCGACGCCGCGCTCGTCGGCGTCTACACCTTCGACGACGACACGGCCTGCAACGCGTACGCCGGCATCGGCGCGCTGCCGGACCTGATCCCGTCGAGCGTCGGCTTCGCCGCCGGCGACGCCGTCCTGGACGCCTGCGGGGACTACCTGGCGCTGCCGGCGGCGGTGGGCCGCGAGCCCTTCACGATCTGGATCGACGCCACCTATGCCCAGTCGGACGGCCATGCCGGCATCGTCGCCCAGGGCAACTTCGACTCCGGCGATCCCGCCGACTGGGACTTCCTTGTCGCCCAGTTCGTGATCAGCGGCGTGTCGCCCAACAGCGTCCGGTCGAGTGTCTTCGACGCCGACGGGACGGCCACCCGGATCGACACGGGCGCGCTGCGGATGGATGGGAGCCGTCACCAGATCGCCCTCACGTGGGACGGCACGCGGGTCGGGGCCTTCTTCGACGATACCCTGTCGACGCGGAGCCCCGGCGGGCCGATGCCCGACGTCGACGGCACGCAGGTCCGGTTCGGCAGCTCGCCCTACGCCCCCGCATCCACGGGCGCCATCCACCAGATACGCATCTACCACCGGGCGCTGACCGAGGCGGAGCTGATCGAATTGGGCACCTGAGTGCGCTGTTTGTGCAATCGCGCCCATGATGGACGGACAGGATCGGGAAAGCGGTGTTGGCGCAAGACGTGAGCCGTGGTATACTGACGTGGGTTTATCCGGGTGGACGGAGGGCCGGTTCTTTTCTGTTTCTTGGATATGAGGTGGAACCATGAAACGATCATTCGCAATCGCATGGGTCCTGCTGGCGGCGCCTCTGCTGTCGCAGGCCGCCATCATCAACGGGACGTTCGAGTTGGGCAACGTCGGATTCACCAGCGAGTACGCCTACGCGCCGGAGCACAACACGACGGAGGGCGAGTATACCGTCAGTGCCGACCCGAAGGCCTGGAACGGCAAGTTCGCCGACATGCCGGACCATACCACCGGGTTCGGCAAGATGCTCGTGGTCAACGGCGCCACGCAGGGCAACCTGTACCTGTGGCGGCAGGAGGTCACCGTCGAGCCGTTCACGACGTATCTCTTCTCCGCCTGGGTGGCCTCGGCCGTGGCGGACGGCCCGGCGGACCTGTCCCTGCAGATCAACGGCGCGACGGTCGGCCCCTCCTTCACGGCGCCCGACGAGACCGGCACGTGGGACCTGTGGGGCCGGTCGTGGGACGCCGGCGCGGCCACCGTCGCGGACATCCGGATCTACAACACCGACCTGAGTTGGTACCCCAACGACTTCTACATCGACGATATCTTCTTCGTCCCCGAGCCGGCCGCGTGCTCGATCCTCGCCCTCGGCGCCCTGGCGGTGGGCGTTCGAAGACGTTCACGGCGCCCGGCCTAACGTAGCGGGGGGCTGACCCACGCGACGTCGATGGTCTATCGGGGACGTGACCGCAGACCCCGATCGGCTCGACGCTCGGTCGATCCGGCGCGCGGGGGCAATCGGCCGACGATCGCATTCGCGCCCCATGCTGACGCATGGGGCTTCCTTTTGTCAGGCCCCCGCTGGAACAGATACCCCGTTCGCGCCGGGAGGGAGCCCCCCGCTGTCAAGCGGGGGCGCGAAGCGCCGGCGGACGCGTCACCGACGTGGAGGCGCGCCCCTGCTGGAACAGATGCCCCATTCGCGCCGGGAGAGAGCCCCCGCTGTCAAGCGGGGGCGCGAATGCGAGGGCGAACCCTATACTGACGGGGGCATTCGCGCCCCATGCTCACGCATGGGGCTTCCTTTGTTGCGCCCCTGCTGAACCAGATGCCCCATCGCGCCGCCCGGGTGTCGCCACGGATTCCCCGCATTCGCAAGACTGTCCTCTTGTCGTTATGACCGCGGTGGCCTTACCCTGTCGGATGCGATGTGCTGAACTGTCTTCGATGCAAGGAGAAATGACCATGGCAGTCGGATCCGATACGAAGCTCGCCATCCACGGCGGGCGCCCTGCGGTGCCCGAGGGATTGTCGAAGGGCTGGCCCCCGGTCGACGAGCTGGACCGCAGGATGGTCCTCGCGTCGCTGGAGTCGGGCCAGTTCACCTACGGCGACAACTACAAGGCGCTCGACCGCGAGTTCGCCCAGTGGGCCGGGCTGAACCACTGCGTGTTCTGCAACTCCGGCACCGCGGCGCTGCACATGGCCCTGGTCGCCTGCGAGTGCGGCTGCGGGGATGAGGTGATCGTGCCGGCCTACACCTGGCCGTCCAGCGCCACGTGCTGTCTGCACCACAATGTCGTGCCCGTCTTCGTCGATATCGACTGGGCCACGATGAACATCGACACCGCCAAGATCGAGGCGGCGGTCACCGAGCGGACCAAGGCCATCATCGTCGTCCACCTGCACGGGCTGATGGTCGACATGGACGCCGTCATGGACGTCGCCCGCCGCCACGACCTGCGCGTGATCGAGGACTGCTGCCAGGCCCACGGGGCGACCTTCCGCGGCCGGCGGGCCGGGCACTTCGGCGACTGCGCCGCGTTCAGCACCAACCACAACAAGTGCTTCATGTCCGGGGAGGGCGGGTTCTTCCTGGCCAACGACGAGGCCCGCTTCGAGCGCGGCAAGATGCTCTGGTACTTCGGCGAGCACCGCCCGCCCGCCGCCGGCGCCGGCTACCACGCCTACGGCATGGGCTGGATGTACCGCAGCACCGACCTGGTCGCCGCCCTCGCCCGGGCCCAACTGACCCGCCTGGACGCCAACCTCGAGCAGATCCGCCGCAACGCCCTCCACCTCACCGCGTGCCTGGCGGACGTGCCCAACCTCATCCTGCCGACCGAGCCGGAGGGGTTCCACCACAATTACTACAACTACACCATCCGCTTCGACATGGACGCGCTCGGCCACGCCGGCGACGCGGCGAGCTTCCGCGACAAGCTCGTCAAGGCCCTCAACGCCGAGGGCGCCCAGACCGGCGTCTGGCAGGCCTGGCCCGTCCCCGAAATGACGGCCATCGCCTCCAAGAACGCCTACGGTCGCGGCTGCCCGTGGCGGTGCACCGACAGCAAGGTGGACTACTCGCTCGAGCAGTTCCCCGTCGCCGTCAAGCACAGCAACTGGCACACGGGCATTACCTTCCCCCTGCGCCCGCCCAACACGACCGACACCGCCGAAGCCGTCGCCGCCGCGTGGCGCAAGGTGATGACGAACCTCGACCAGGTCGAGGCGATCGAGCTGTAGAAGGAACATCATCATGACCGGCAATGGCAACAGCTTACGCATCGGGTGGGGTGGGGCGGACATCACGCCCGAAGGGCCCTGTTCGCTGGCGGGCCAGTTCCACGTGCGGATCTCCGAGGGCGTGGGCGATCCGGTCACCGCCACCGCGCTGGCGCTGGAGCAGGCCGGCGAGGCGGCGGTGCTGGTCAGTTGCGATCTGGTCGGCGTCCCCGACGAGCTGCGCGACGCAGTTCGCCGGCGCCTGGCGGACGTCGAGGGCCTCGACCCCGGCAAGGTGCTCCTCAGCGCGACGCACACCCACACCGGGCCGGAACTGCGCAGCCGCGACTCGCCCATCGAGCTGGAGGCGCTGGCCGGGCGGGCGCTGGTGCCGTTCGTCGCCGAGCGCATCGCCGGCGCCGTCGGCCGCGCGTGGACCGGCCGTCGCGTCGGGCGGGTCGCCTACGGGCAGGGCACCGCGGTGGTCGGGCGCAACCGGCGATGGGTCGATACCGCCGGCAAGGCGACCATGTACGGCGACACGAACACGGCGGACTTCAGTCACATCGAGGGCTACGAGGATCACACCGTCGGCGTGGTGGCCACGTACGACGACACGGGCCTGACGGGGCTGATCGTGAACGTCCCCTGCCCCAGCCAGGTCAGCGAGCAGGCGTTCGTCGTCAGCGCCGACTATTGGCACGAGACGCGGCAGGCCTTGCGGCAGCGGTACGGCGCGGATCTTCACGTTCTCGCCCAGTGCAGCGCCGCGGGCGACCAGTCGCCGCACCTGCTGTTCGACAAGGCGGCCGACCGGCGCATGCGGGCGTTGGCCGGGCGCACCGTGCGGGAGGAGATCGCCCACCGGCTCCAGGCCGCGGTGGCCGAGGTCCTGGGGCTCATCGAGCCGACGGCCTCGTCCTCGGTGCCGCTGGCCCATCGCGTCGAGACGATCGACGTGCCGGTCAACGCCCTGACCGAGCGGGATGTCGCCGCGTCGCTCGACGAGGCCGAGACCCTTCGCGTCGCGGTCGAGCGGGAAAAGCAGCGACTGGCGGCCGACCCGTCCCTGCGCCGGCAGCCGCGGTGGTACGTGCCCCTCACGGCGGCCTTCCGGCGGATGCAGTGGTGCCGGGCGGTGGCCGAGCGGTACGAGGCTCAAAAAACCTCGCCGGTCCGGCCGGTGGAGATGCACATCCTCCGCCTGGGCGACCTGGCCATCGCCACCAACCCGTTCGAGTACTATCTCGACTTCGGCATCGCCATCAAGGCCCGCAGCCCGGCGGTTCACACGATGCTGGTGCAACTGGCCGGCGCGGGCACCTACTGCCCCAGCCCGCGCTCGATCGCCGGCGCCGGCTACGGTTCGCTCCCGGCCTCCAACCCCGTCGGTCCCGCCGGCGGACGCCAAGTGGCCGAGAAAACCGTCCAGACCCTGCAGGCGCTGTGGCCGGACGCGGCCGACCCCGGACGAAAACCCCACGCGTAAGCCGGTGCCGTGCCTACAGCCCAAAGCCCAAAGCCCAAAGCCTAAAGCCTGCCGTTGCGGCGGGCGTAGTCGCGGGGCGGGAGGCCGACGTGCTTGCGGAAGACCTTGGCGAAGTAGTTGGGGTCCTGGTAGCCGACGGCACGGCTGACCTGGGAGACGTTGAGCCGTCCGGCGGCGAGGAGCTCCTTGGCCTTGTCCATGCGGAGGTGCATGAGGTAGGCGAACAGGGAGAAATCGCTCTCGCGGCTGAAGACGTGGCAGAGGTGGTAGCCGCTGACGTCGAGGGCGGCGGCGATGTCGTCCAGGGCGATGCACTCGGCGTAGTGGTCGTGGAGGTACCGCTTGGCGCCGAGCATGAGCCGTCGCGCCGCCGAGGTCGCCCCCGGCGATGGCGGCTCGGTCGCCTCGCGGAGCAGGAACAGCAGGACCGCCAGCAGGCGGGCGCGGAGCAGGGCGCGGTCGGCGTCGCCGGCGCCGGCGGTGTCGGTGCGGAGCTGGTCGAACATCGCCGCCAGTTGGGCCCGCCGGTCGGGGCCGAGGGCGGCGATCGCGTCGTTGGACACGCGTTCGAAATAGCGCGGCGCCGCCGGCCAGTCGAACGCCCCGTAGAGGATGTCGAGGCCCGCGGCGGTGTCGAACGCGTCGCGGTGGAGCGTGCCGGCCGGCACGAGGGCCGTGTCGCCCGGCCCGAGGCGCCGGCGGCCGTCGTCGGTGACCAGCTCCATCCGCCCACCGACGACGTGCAGCACCTCGTGGGCGGCCGCCGGGTGCCGCCGCTCGGCCCAGATCGGGTCGAAGAGCATCCGCCCGAACATCCGAACGTCGGGCAGGTCCCGCGTGAACAGGCTGTCTGGGCTGTCCGGCATCCTCGGCTCCGTCGCCGGCGGCGCCGCCGGGCGTCTACTCGGCGGGCCGCGCCTTGAGTCGTGTGAAGGTGGCCTCGATGTCCCGCCGAATGAACATCGCCAGCGTCTCGTCCTCGCCCAGCGGCACCGGCCGCGGCGGGCCGCCCCGGCGGGCGGCCAGCGCGCCGCGTTCGAGGCTGAAGAGGCGGTAGGCCTGGGAGACGTTGGTGATCTGCAGGCTGGGGCGGTCGGCCCGCGCGACGGCGACGCGGACGCGGAGGGCGTAGGTGTCGTCGGCGTTGCGGACGATCCGCACGCGGGCGCGGCGGTAGATCGTCTGGAGCGTGCTCTCGGTGATGTCCCGCAGCGTCGCGCCGTCGCGGCGCCACGGCTCGGCCCAGCTCATGCCGGTCAGCGGGAGCGTCTCGACCAGACCGGCGCGGCGGTCGATGTGGTCGATGGTGAAGCAGTACTCCCCCAGCGTTCGCTCGATCGCCTCGATGAGCCTGTCGTAATCGGCGGCGGTCGCCTCGATCCGCGGCGGCGGCGCCGGCGGCGGCGGGGTCGGCGCGCAGCCGCCGGCGACCGCCAGGGCCGCGGCGACGGCGGCGAGCGACAAAAGCCGCGAAGGCGTTGGCTTGGCCATCATGCGTATCTTACGTTCCTTCTGTAAGGCATCCGACACCCGCGAGTGGGTCCGTCCCCCACGGACCCGCCACCAATGCCCCGCCCGGCCGGGCTCCCCCTCCCGGCCGGGCCGTCTTTGCGCGCCCGCCGGACGGCCGAGGAAGGCCCCCTAACGTTATCCCGCCCCGACGGCGGGGCCAAGCGATTTTCGAAACGGCGAATAGCGAATAGCGAATGTCGAACAAGGACTATCGAAGGTAACGGCCAACGGCCGCCCCTGGCGCGCCCCGAAACGGCGAATAGCGAATATCGAATGTCGAACAAGGAATATCGAAGGTAACGGCCAACGGCCGCCCCTGGCGCGCCCCGGGGCGACAGCCTACTTCGAAATTCGTGATTCCTTGTTCGATATTCGATATTCGCCGTTCTACACTGGACCTGGTGCCATGCGGATCATCAGCGGAGAGTATCGCGGGCGTCGTCTGCTGGCCCCCCCGGGGCAGGTGACGCGTCCGATGACGGACCGGGTGAAGGAGTCGCTGTTCGCCACGATCGCCGGCTGGCTGGCCGGGGCGGCGGTGGCGGACCTGTTCTGCGGGACGGGCACCTGCGGGCTGGAGGCCCTCTCCCGCGGGGCGGCCCACGCGTGGTTCGCCGATCGCGACCGCGCGGCGCTGGAGCGCCTGCGGCGGAACATCGCCCTGCTCGGCGCCGGCGAGCGGGCCACCATCTGGGGCGGGGACCTCGTCCGCCACCTCGCCCGCCGCCTGGCGGGGCTGGACCGCCCGCTGGACGTCGTCCTGCTCGACCCGCCCTTCGCGCTGGCGCGGCAGTGGTTCGCCGACGACGCCGCCCGTGCCGCCGCCGAGCGGGCGGTCCTCGCGCCCGTCGCCGGCGCCCTGGCGGCCGACGGGATCGTCGTCCTCCGCACGCCGGCCGACCTGGACCCGGCCGACCGCCTCGCGGCGCTGCAGCGCCGGCGGCGGAAGGCGTGCGGATCGAGCGCCCTGCACTACTACCAGCACGCGGCGGCCCTATAATACCCCGTCCGCCGGATGAGCGAGGAGCCAGCAATGACACAGCGCGTCCAGGTCAGCGAGTTGCCCGACCACCGGGGCCAGCCGACGTTCCGGATCGACACGCCGGCGGCGACGTGGTACTACCACAAGGCCGGGGGCGGCTTCGCGTCGCTGATCGACCCCGGCGGCCGCGACTGGATCGGCTTTGGGCCGACCGGCGGGTCGGACGGGGCGTACCGGGGGATTCCCAACCTGGTGCACCCGGCGGGGTACTTCCACCCCGGCGGCGACGGGTGCGACAGCCGCGTCGTCGACGCCTCCGACGCGCGGGTCGTGATCGAATCGACCGCCGCCGGCGGCCGCTGGGCCGTCCGCTGGGCGATCGAACCCCTGTGGGCCCGGATGACGGTCCTGGCGGCCCCCGAGCCGTACTGGTTCCTCTACGAGGGCACGCCGGGCGGCAAGCTGGACGAGGCGGGCGACTTCTGCCTGCGCTCCCGCTGGATCCGGACGACGGCGGGCGAGTCGTGGGACGAGATGCTCGCCCACCCCAAGTGGGTCGCGTTCGGCTCGCCGGCCGCCGGGCGGGCGCTGCTGCTGGTGCACCACGACGGCGGCGACGAGACCGATTCGTACCGGCCGATGGAGCACGCCATGACGGTCTTCGGCTTCGGCCGTCAGGGGCTGGCCAAGTTCCTCACCGGCACCGACCGGCGGTTCACGGTCCAACTGGTCGGCTCGGCGATGGACGACGCCATCCACGCGGCGGTCACCGCGGCGCTGTCGGTACCGGAGTGAACGGAAAATCCGAAGCACGAAACTCGAAATACGAAACAAACTCGAAACGGCAAAACAGCAAAGCTCGAAACGCCAAGGCGTCGGCCCAAGTCGTTTCGGGCTTTGTCCGGTTGCCGTCTTGGGATTTGTTTCGTATTTCGAGTTTCGTATTTCGAGTTTGGCGTCGTACCTTGGGGGCCATGGCGCAACCGGCGACGAAAGCTGATGCCCTGTCCGTGATCCGCACGCTGCGGGCGGCGGGGTTCGAGGCCCTGCTGGCCGGGGGGTGTGTGCGCGACATGCTGCTGGGGCTGACGCCGACCGACTACGACGTGGCGACCGACGCCAGCCCCGAGCAGGTCGCGGGGCTGTTCAAACGCGTGCTGATGGTCGGGGCGAAGTTCGGCGTGGCCATGGTCCTCCGCGGACGGCGGACCGTCGAGGTGGCGACCTTCCGCGACGACCTCAGCTACGCCGACGGGCGGCGGCCGGTCGGCGTGCGGTTCTCCAGCCCGCTCGAAGACGCGCGGCGGCGGGATTTCACCATCAACGGGATGTTCTACGACCCGATCGCCGAGGCGGTGATCGACTACGTCGGCGGCCAGGAGGACCTGCGACGCGGCGTCGTGCGGGCCATCGGCGACCCGGACCGGCGGATGGCCGAGGACTACCTGCGGCTGCTGCGGGCCGTGCGGTTCGCGGCGCGGTTCGGCTTCACGCTCGAGACGGCCACCCGCGAGGCGATCGAGCGGCACGCGCCGCACCTGGCGCGGATCAGCGGCGAGCGGATCCTCGACGAGCTGCGGAAGATGCTCGCCGGGCCGAACGTCGCGGCCGCCATGGCCCAGGTGCATCGCCTGCACCTCACCGAGCCGATCTTCGGCGCGTCGGTCGCCGCCGCGCCGTCGTGGCAGGCCGCCGTCCGGCGGCTGGAGCTGCTGGGCGACGCGCGGGACGCGACGGCGGCGCTGGCGTGCCTGCTCGCCGACGCCGGCGCGGGGACGATCCGGCGTCTTTGCCGTCGTTGGGGCGCCTCCAACGAGCTTCGCGACGCCCTGGTGCACCTGGCGACGAACCTGCCGCGCTGGCGGACGGCCGCGGAGCTGCCGCTGCCGGCGTTCAAGCGGCTGATGGCGGCGCCGACGTGGGACCGCCTGCAGAGGCTCTGGGCCGTCGAGGAGCGCCGCCTCACCGGCGACGACGCCCGCAGCCGTGCCATCGCCGACCGGGCCGCCGGGATCGACCCGGCGCGGATCGCTCCGCCGCCGCTGGTCACGGGCGACGACCTCAAGGCGCTGGGTCTGACGGAGGGTCCCCGGCTGGGGCGGGTGCTGCGGAGGCTCTACGACGAGCAGCTCGACGAACGGCTCGATACGCGCGAGCAGGCGATGGCGCGGGCCGCGGCGCTGGTGCGGGAGATGGAAGCGGGCTAGTCAGCCGTCGCCGTCGTCGGGGTCGCCGAGGGCCTGGATGGTCTCGCGGACGTCGACGAGGGCCGAGACGCGGAGGCCGAATTTCTCGCCGATCTTGACGGCGGCGCCGTAGCCGATGATCTTGTCGCGGATCTTCAGCTCGAGTTGGTCCTCGGCGCTCTTGTCGAACTCGATGATGGCCCCGACGGCGAGCTTGCTGATGGCGTCGATGTTCATCTTCTTGTGGGCCAGTTGGACGACCACCGGCACCTGCAGGCGAAGCAGGCGCACCAGGTCTTCGTCGCGATCGGACCGCGTGGACACGGATTGGGCCATCACCGGATTCACACGTTCCTTATCGGACAACGGACCGGGTCGACTGGAGTGGTTCTGGCGTGGGCGGCTCATGCGAACAGGGCGGCCCTCGCCGTCCAAGGGCCGCCGCCGAAGCAGCTTGCGTTGTGGTCGGTCAGCCGGTGAAGCGGCCGACGACCATGGAGATGTTGTGGCCGCCGAAGCCGAAGCTGTTGGTCATGGCCACGTTCACGGCCGCCTCGCGGGGCTCGTGGGGGACGTAGTCGAGGTCGCAGCCCTCGCCGGGGGTCTGCAGGTTCAACGTCTGCGGGATGACGCCGGCCTGGAGGGTCTTGGCGACGGCGACCATCTCGATCCCGCCGCTGGCGCCGAGCGAATGGCCGATGAAGCTCTTGGTGGAGCTGATCATCAGCCCCTTGCGGGCGTAGTCGCCGAAAACGGCCTTGACGGCGCGTGTCTCGGCGAGGTCGCCCAGTTGGGTGCTCGTGCCGTGCGCGTTGATGTAGTCGACCTGCTCGGGCTCGATCCCGGCGTCCCGGAGCGCACGGCTCATGGCCAAGGCCGCCCCGGTGCCCTCGGGGTCGGGGGCGGTGATGTGGTAGCCATCCCCGCTGCTGCCGGCGCCGAGCAATTCGCCGTAGATGGTCGCGCCGCGGGCCCTGGCGTGCTCGAGCTCCTCGAACACGACGATCCCGGCGCCGTCGGACATGATGAACCCGTCGCGGCCCTCGTCCCACGGACGGCTGGCGGTGGCCGGATCGTCGTTGCGGGTGGACAGGCCCTTCAGGGCGCAGAAGCTGGCCAGGCCGATGCGTGTGACGGCGGCCTCGCTGCCGCCGGTGAGCATGACGTCGCACATGTCGCTCTGGATGTACCGCAGCGCGTCGGCCATGGCGTGACCGGCCGAGGCGCAGGCGGTGACGGTGGCCACGCAGGGCCCCTGCAGCTTCCACAGGATGCAGATGTTGCCGGCGGCGGCGTTGACCATCAGCTTGGGGATGGTGAACGCGGAGACCTTCGACGGGCCCTTGGCCATGAGGCGTTCGTGCTGGGTCTCCAGCTCCTGCAGGCCGCCGATCCCGCTGCCGACCACGGCGCCGCAGCGGCGCCGGTCTTCATGGTCGAAGTCCAGCCCGCTGTCGGTCACCGCCTCGACGGCGGCGGCGACGGCGTACTCGGCGAACGGATCGAGCCGCCGCGCTTCGCGCTTGGAGAGGTAGGTCTCGGGAATCCCCGGGAAGTCGCTGACCTGCCCGGCGATCTGGCTGTCATAGCCGCTGGGGTCGAACTTCGTCACACGCGTGACGCCGCTGCGACCGGCGAGCATGGCATCCCAGAACGCCGGGACGGTGTTGGCCAACGGGTTAACCGTTCCCAGGCCGGTAATCACGACCCGACGCTTGGACATGGAGGATTCCGTCTTTTACGAGGCGTGTTCGTTGATGTAGTCGATGGCCTGTCCGACGGTCTGGATCTTCTCCGCTTCGTCGTCGGGGATGCTCAGGTCGAACTGGTCCTCGAACTCCATGACCAGTTCCACGGTGTCCAGCGAGTCGGCGTTCAGGTCGTTGACGAACGACGTCTCGCGCGTGATCTCGCTCTTATCCACACCCATCTGCTCGCTGACAATGTCGATGACCTTCTCTTCGATGTTCTCGGCCACGCTGTGGACCTCCAGTTCAAGTTCTACAGAGCCTGCCCCCGCGGGGGTTTTGTTCCGGTCGTCCGGACCGTCGCGGTACTATAACGGCCAATCTCCAGCGCTGGCAAGCGCCTGTGCCCAGAATAATGCTTCCGGCGCCGCCGGCGGGCAGTCTTCCGAATAAGCTCGCTTGCCACCGCAGCTTAGAGCAGGAGATCGGGTGATCAGGAGACCGCAGGCCGGCAAACGCCCGCCTCGGCCTCCGTGTACCTTCTCATCGCCTGCCGTTTCTCCTGTTCAACTGTTCGCCTGCTCTGTAGCAGTCCGCTGGAGCGGACGGCTACGTGTGCATGCCGCCGTCGACGCTTATCACCTGTGCTGTAATGTACTTACTGTCGTCGGAGGCCAGGAAGCGCACCGTCTTGGCGATGTCGGCGGGCCGGCCCATCGTCTTCATGGGGATCAGGCTCAGCGCCATATCCTTGGCCTGCTGGGCCAGCACGGCGGTCATCTCGGTCTCGATGAAGCCCGGGGCGATCGCGTTGCAGCGGACGCCCTTGCCGGCCAGCTCCTTCGCGGCGGTCTTGGTCAGGCCGATCAGGCCCGCCTTGGAGGCGGCGTAGTTGGCCTGCCCGCGGTTGCCCTCCCGCCCGGAGTAGCTGGACATGTTGATGATGCTCCCGCCCCGCTGGCGGACCATGTACTTCGAGACCGCCCGCGTCCCGTAGAACGCGCTGAACAGGTTCACCTTCAGCACCAGCTCCCAGTCCTCGTCGCTCATCCGCATCAGCAGCCCGTCGCGGGTGATCCCGGCGTTGTTGACCAGCACGTCGATCCGCCCGTGCCTGGCGACCACGTCCTCGACGAGGGCCTCGAACCCCGCGCTGTCGGTCACGTCGAGCTTGCGGAAGTCCAGCGCCGCCGGCGAGCCCAGGGCTTCGGCGGCCTCGTCGAACAGGGCCTCGTTGACATCCACGCCGACGACGGTCATGCCCGCGTCGAGCAGTTCGCGGCAGATCTCGCGCCCGATCCCCCGGGCCGCGCCGGTGACGATGGCGACTTTCGCAGCGTCCGTCATGAGCGTCCGTTCCTTTCGTTCAGGGCTGAGCCCTGTTTACACCACGGCGGGGGCAGTTTCAACCATTGACGTACGCCTCGACGGCGGTGAGGCTGTTGAGGCTCGTCACCCGCGCGCGACGGTGGATCCGCCGCATCAGGCCGGCCAGCACCCGCCCGGGCCCCATCTCGAGGAAGGTCTCCACGCCGGCGCCGAGCAGGACCTCGCAGTCCCGCTGCCACAGCACCGGGTGGGTCAACTGTTCCAGCAGCCGCCGGCGAATCGACGCCGCGTCGGCCTCGTGGCACTCGCCGGTGACGTTCGACAGCACGGGCACCGCCGGCGGCCGGATCTCGGCGGCGGCCAGCGCCTCGGCGAGGCGGTCGGCGGCCGTCTGCATCAGCGGCGAGTGGAACGCCCCGGCGACCTTCAGTTCGACCACGCCGGTGGCGCCGCAAGCTTCGGCCACCTCGGCCGCTTCGCGGCAGGCGGCGGTTTCGCCGGACAGGACGATCTGCCCGGGGCAGTTGAAGTTCGCCGGCTGGATCCGCCCGGCTCGGGCGGCCTTCCGGCAGACCGCCTCGGCGACGGCCTCGTCGGCGCCCAGCAGGCAGAGCATCCCGCCGTCGGTGGCCTCCGCGGCCGCCTGCATGTATTGTCCGCGCTGGTGGACCAGGTCCACGCCCGTGGCGAAGGAGATCGCCCCGGCGGCGCATAGCGCCGAGTACTCGCCCAGGCTCAGCCCCGCGCACAGGTCCGCCGCGGGCATCGCCTCGCCCATCGTCGCCTCGAGGACCCGCAGCACCGCGATCGACATCGTGAAGATCGCCGGCTGGCTGACGTCGGTGCGGGCCAGCGCCTCCTCATCACCCTCGAAGCACAGGCGGCGGAGGTCCAGTCCGGTGATCGCCTCGGCCTGCTCGAAGCACGCCGCAGCCTCGCGGTGGGCGTGGCAGAGCTCCCGGCCCATGCCCACGTGCTGGGCGCCCTGGCCGGGAAAGAGGAAGGCCGTTGGCATCGCGTGAACTCCTTTTCACTCTTACAGGCCGACGACGGCGCCGCCCCAGGTCAGTCCCGCGCCGAAGGCCACCATCAGGACCGTCGCCCCGTCGCTCAGCCGTCCGTTCCGACGCGCCTCGTCCAGCGCCAGCGGGATCGACGCGCCCGACGTGTTGCCGAACCGGTCGATGTTGACGTAGACCTTCTCCATCGGGAAGTTCATCTTCGCCGCCGCCGACTCGATGATCCGCTGGTTGACCTGGTGGGGGATCACCAGGTCGATGTCGTCGACGGACAGCCGGCAGGTCGCCATCGCGTCTTCCAGCAGGAACCCCATCTTCTGGACGGCGAACTTGTAGACGTCGCGTCCGCGCATCTTGACGAAGTGGTCGCCGGCGGCGACCGTCTCGGCCGTGGCGGGCGCGCGGGAGCCGCCGGCGGGGATGCGGATGTAGTCCCACCCCTCCCCGTCGGCGCCGAGCTTGAGGTACCGCACGCCGGTGTTCGGCGCGTCGGTCGCCTCGACCACCACGGCGCCGGCGCCGTCGCCGAAGAGGATGCAACTGCCCCGGTCGGAATAATCGGCGAACCGGCTCAGCGCGTCGACGCCGATGACCAGGATCCGGCGGTAGAGCCCCTGGCTGATGAAGCCGTTGGCCGTCGCCAGGGCGTAGACGAACCCGCTGCAGGCGGCGGCGACATCGAACGCCGGCACGTCGGTCGCCCCGAGGGCCTTCTGCACGAAGCAGGCGGTCGACGGGATGATCATGTCCGGCGAGACCGTCGCGCAGATGATCAACTCCAGGTCGGCCGGCGTCAGCCCCGCGTCGTCCAGCGCCCGGCGGGACGCCTCGGTCGCCAGCGTCGCGCTGGACTCGCCGTCGCGCACGAGGCGCCGCTCGCGGATCCCGGTCCGCTGGACGATCCATTCGTTGGAGGTCTCGAGGAACTTCTCGAAATCGGCGTTGGTCATCACGGCCTGGGGGACACACGATCCCGTGCCGATCACAGCGGCTCGAAGCGATCCGGTCATTCAGCCATCCCTGCGTGCTGAGTCAATTGCGTGGTAATCCGTTCATTGACCCCCTGGGTGGCGAACTCCCGGGCGACGCGAATCGCGTTGTAGAACGCCCGGGCGTTGCTCGATCCGTGACAGATAATGCAGATGCCGTTGACCCCCAGCAGCGGCGCCCCGCCGTACTCGTTGTAGTCGTACCGGGTCGCCAGCGCCCCCAGCCCCCGCTGGGCCTTCATCGCGACGGCGGGGTCCTCGCCCCGGGCCAACTCGCGGGCGAGCGCCTTGAACAGGCCCTCGGCGAGCCCTTCCATCAGCTTGAGGCACACGTTGCCCACGAAGCCCTCGCAGACGACGACCTCGCAACTGTTGCGGAACAGGTCCCGCCCCTCGACGTTGCCGACGAAGCGGACGTCCGGCCGCTGGCGGAACAGCTCGTGGGTCTTGCGGACCAGGACGTTGCCCTTGGTGTCTTCCTCGCCGATGCTCATCAGCCCCACCCGCGGCGACGCGACGCCGGCGACGCGACTGAGGTAGATCCCCGCCATGATCCCGTACTGCAGCAGGTGCACCGGCCGGCAGTTGACGTTCGCGCCGACGTCGCACAGCACCACCCGGCCGTGGAACGTCGGCACGATGATCGCGATGCCCGGGCGGTGCACGCCCGCCAGGCGCCGCAGGTACATCTGGGCGGCGGCGACGCACGCGCCGGTGTTGCCCGCCGAGATCATCGCGTCGATCTCGCCGGCCTTGTGGGCCCGCGCCAGGCAGACCAGCGAACTGTCGGGCTTGGCCCGCAGGGCCTCCACCGGCGATTCGCTCATGCCGATCGCGTCGGGGCAGTCGACCACGGCGATTTGGGCGGCACTGTCGCCGTCCAGGTGCGCGGCGATCTCCGCCCGCCGCCCGTACAGGACGATCTGATCGTCCGCGCTGAGCAGTTCGCGCGCGGCCAGTGCGCCGGCGACCTGTTCGGCGGGAGCCAGATCACCACCCATGGCGTCGACGCCGATCCGCATGCGCTAACTCTCTTCCTGGATTTCCAGGCTCAAGCCCGGCCGGACGTACCCGCAGTTTTCGCAGGCGGCGTGCGGCAGCTTGGCGTTATTGCAGCGAGGGCACTCCACGAACGCCGGCGGCGTCATCGCGTGGTGCGACCGGCGGGTTCGCGTTCGCGACCTTGAGGTCTTTCTCTTGGGTTGCATGCTTTATCTCTCTGAAAAAACAAGGCTTGCACAGCAGCTGTTCAATCGCCCACGCGCGAACCACTCCCGGCAAGCCCCCGGAAACAAGCGTAGGAAGGTAGGCCCCCGCCGAGGGGTTGTCAAGCAAAAACACACCGACCCGCCGGCTTCAGCGGCCGGGCGACCCCGCCGGGGGCGGTTTTTTCCCTTGCGTTGCTCGGCGGGCAGGATTAAACCTCTTTCATGGTGGATCGGCAACGCTTTGTTCGTGCCGGTTCCTCTCTGATCGGGGCGGTGCTTCCGGGGGCTGAGTTCCGGAAGTCGCGGGTATTACGTCTCAGGCCGCCGGGGAACGGGGCTGTTCTGTCGGCCTGGGGGTTTCGTGGACAATTCCATCGCGGCAAGTAGGCGCACGTGCCCGGATGGCCTTGCGCTGCTGCCGTATCAGCCATATCTTTGAAAGGCCCAGTCCCATGGAACGCTATCGAACGACCGTGTGTCTGCTTCTGTTGGCACTGCTCAGCCCAACCGCCCTGGCCACGACGTATTACGTCGACTTCGCCGGCGGCGCCGATGCCAATGCCGGCACCTCCCCCGCCGCCGCCTGGCAGCACTGCCCCGGCGACGCCAACGCCACCGGCACGCCCGCCGCGACCACGCTGGTCGGCGGCGACACCGTCGTCTTCAAGGGCGGCGTCCATTACCGGGGCTTCGTCCGCATCGACGACGCCTCCGGGACCTCGGGCAACCCGATCGTCCTCGACGGCAACACCGCCGGGACGTTCGGCACCGGCCGCGCCGTCATCGACGGGTCCCAGCGCCTCTCCGGCTGGACCGCCTGCACCGGACCCGACGACGGCGGCAACAACCCCAACTGGCAGCACGTCTGGAAGGTCGCCCTGCCCGCCGGCGTGACGCTGTTCACCGCCAACCTCTACGAGGGCGACACGCTGCTGGCCATGGCCCAGGACCCCGACGTCCCCGACCCGATGTTCTATGACGACCTGGACACCTTCATCTCGGTGCCCCCCTCCGCCGTCACCGATACCGACACCGAGGTCACCATCACCGACAGCAGCTACTTCACCCAGAGCAGCTCGGACTACTGGGACGGCGGCTACGTCCACGTCTGGCATAACCCCAACAAGGTCTCCACGCTGGCGGTGACCGCCTTCGACCCGAGCAGCGATACCCTCACCGCCGAACCGTTGGGCGGGGGGAACATCTATCCCGACAAGAACACCCTCTACGCGATGGGCAACTGCCTGCCCATCCTCGACGGCCCCGGCGAGTACGTCATCGATGAGACCACCGGCATGATCTACCTCTGGCCGCTGTGCGAGTCGGACCCCGACACGGTCGACGTGAGCGTTTCGGTCCGCGAGTGCGGCCTGGAGGTCTACGCGGAGGACTACGTCACCTTCCGGGGCTTCAAGATCATCCGCCACGCCGCCGACTTCGGCGCCTACCACTGCGGCGTCGGCATCCGAAGCCGTCTGGGCACCACCGGACTGACCATCCTGGACAACGAGGTGACCCAGAACCGCTCGATGGAGCAGTACGGCTCGATCTATGTCGCCGGCGGGACGGACGTGACCATCGAAGACAACCACGTTCACCACAACATGCGCAACAAGGGCATCTTCACCAGCGGCCTGACCGACAGCGCCATCCGCAACAACATCGTCCACCGCAACGGCTCCACCGGCATCGGCCTGTACGGGTGCGTCGGCGGCGAGGTCCGCGGCAACCTCGTCACCGAGCAGGTCGGCGTGCACGCCAACGGCATCACGCTCTACCTCGACTGCGACGGCGTCCAGGTCGTCGGCAATACCGTCCGCGACGGCCTCTGCGCCCTGACCACCCAGGACGCCAATAACCTCACCATCGCCTACAACGTCTTCCACACCGACATGGACGGCTATACCGTCGCCGACTGGAACAGCTCCACCCGGCCCAGCTACAACCTCCACTACTACAACAACGTCATCATCAACCACTACACCACCGGCATGAGCATCGGCGAGTACGGCCGCGACGGCCTGATCGTCCGCAACAACATCATCGACGGCGCCGGCATCGGCTGCGGCGACCACATCTCCCACAATATCTACACCTCCCTGATGTGGAGCCAGAAGTCCCAGTACGGCTGGTCGCTCGGGACCGGGGAGATCATCGAAACCGACACGTCCCTCGTCTACGTCGACGACGCCAACCACGACTACCACCTCGTCACCGGCTCGCCCGGCATCGACGCCGGAACGGACGTCGGCTACAGCGAGGACCTCGAAGGCACCGGCGTGCCCTATAACGGCGTGGTCGATATCGGCGCCTACGAGTACACCGGGCCGACCGGCAACGTGCCCCCCGTCGCCGACGCCGGGGACGACCAGGTCGTGATCGACACCGACGGCGACGGCGACGAGGACGTCACGCTGGACGGGACCGGCTCGACCGACACGGACGGCACGATCGTCAGCTACGTGTGGGCCGAAGACACCACGCAGATCGCCACGGGCTCGCAGCCGAACGTCACGCTGGAGATCAACGTCCACACCATCGACCTGACGGTGACCGACGACGACACCGCCACCGACAGCGACTCGGTCGTCATCACCGTCCAGGCCGGCGGCGACGTCATCAGCGAGTACGCCTGGCAGAACTTCTCGATCGATGAGCAGACCGCCACCTTCACCTGGACCTTCGACGCGGTGCCCAACCAGGACATGATGGACGGCCTGACGGTCCTGTCGCTCGGTCCGGTCACCGGCTGGGGCGACTGCGCCGTGACCACGCGGTTCAACAGCTCCGGCACCATCGACGCGTACGACGGCAACGTGTACGCCGCCGACACCGCCGTGGCCTATTCGGCCGGGACGTCCTACCACTTCCGCGTGACCGTGGACATCCCCGCCCAGACCTACAGCGTCTACGTTACCCCCGACGGGGACGCTGAGCAGACCCTCGCCGCCGACTACGCCTTCCGGGCCGCGGCCGGGTCGCCGACCGCCCTGAACAACTGGGGCTGCAAGGGCGAGGTCGGAACGCACACGATCAGCAACGTGGCGATCTCAGGCGGCGGCGGGGCCGTCCTGACGGTGGTCGAGACGCCGGGCGATTACTACACCATCACCGCCCACGATGCCGACGATCCCCAGATCGGCTACTGGCAAGTCAAGGTCGATATCCAATCCGGGGCGATCTTCTCGTTCAAGGATCTCACCGACGACGGCGACGGCCAAGGCGGCCACAACAGCTACCTCGACAGCGACGCGTACGGCCGCCAGTGCAGCTTGATCTACTTCGACGGCCGCGGGGGCAACGTCCTGACCCGCTCGAACGCCCTGGCCGACCTGGCGACGCACCTGACCTTCGATGCCGCACCGGATGGAT
>CAZHRW010000017.1:0-8534 GCA_964535025.1 uncultured Planctomycetales bacterium | reverse complement strand
CGCGGCGTCCGCACGAAGCGCTACACCTATGCGGTCGACGATCTGGGCGAGTGGCAGTTGTTCGACAACGTCGCCGACCCGTACCAGCAGACCAACCTCGTCGACGACGCGGCTCACGCCGAGGTCAAGGCCGAGCTGCGGGGCGAGTTGGACCGCTGGCTGGCGAAAGCCGAAGATCCGTTCATCCCGGACGCGTGGCGGACCCTGTCCCTGCCCGAGCGGATCGCCCACGAGAATGAATATTACGCGGTCGTGCGCCACAAGGACCGTTGGGATCGCTATAAGGCCGACGCCCTGGCCCCGTACCTGGCAGCCGCGACGACGGATCGGCAGCGCGCTGGCCTGCGGACCGCGGCCGACCGCCTGTGCGACCAGCGCTATTACGGGCTTGTCCTCGCCATCGACAACGAACTGAACGGCCGCCGGCGCTGGACCCGCCGCGATCCGGACGAGCTTCGCGCGGAATTGGCCGCCCACGAAGCCGGCTTCGCCCGTCGCCTGGAGGCGGAGGCCCGGCGGGTACTGGTCTCGTCGTAGTCGGGCCACCGTCGGTTGCATCTCGAAGCCCGAGTTGGGATAATAGACGTCCACGAACGCTCTTGACCTGTCCATCCAGCGAGGATCAACCCATGTTCCCCTGCAAGAACCGAATGGTTTGTGTCGTCGTCACCCTTTTGGTCGTTCTCACCCCGGCCTACGCCCAGCAGGCGCATGACTGGCGCCAGCGGGAGCGGGAGATCCGCGCCCACAACGCGGCCCTGCCCGCCAACGGCGGGCGGGTCAGCGTGGAGCTGCTCAGCAAGGATGCGGGGATCGACCGCCACACCGGCCCCGAGCAGACCGCCGACGGCAACACGCACACCCGCTGCGTGCTGTGGGGCCGGTACCGGTTCCGTATCGACCTGGTGGCGGCCCTTCCCATCTCGACGATCAACTTCATCTGTTCCGACGGACAGGTGGAGGCGTCGCCGAAGGATATCGAGGTGCGTCTTTCGGACGGAACGGTCCTGACCAAGACCCTCCAGGTCGAGCGCCCCGACCGCCGCCATCGCGACCAGGTGCCCCGCCAGGAACTTCCGATCGACCGGACCATCGAGTGGGTCGAGGTCACCGTCAAAAGCAGCTATCCCGGCGCCGTCGACCCCAAGATGGGCGAGCCCCGCCGGTGGGGCGGCCTGGGGGAGATCGAGGTGATCACCACCGCCGACCTGGCCCCGCTGCTGGTGGTGCCGGACTTCAACGCCGACGCGCCCACCTATATCGAGGGCGGCTCGCCCCGTAACGACTACAGCGGCGTGACCGTCACGCTGCCGGAAACCATCCCATTGGGCATCCACCCGGGGCTCTTCCTGACCCGCGAGGAACTCGTCGAGATGCGGAAGAAACTCGCCGAAAGCCCGCGCGCCGCCGAGATGTGCGCCAAACTGTTCGACGAGTGCGAGGCGTGGCTCGATCGAGACGTTGTCCACCCCGATCCGTCCGAGCCGGCCCAGATGACCGACCGCGACTGTCCGCAGGCCCAGGCCCACAGCCTGCTGAGCAAGATGGCCGGCTGGCTGGGCTACGCCTACCAGCTCACCGACGACGAACGCTACGCCGCCAAGGCCCGCGAGATCCTCGTCGGGTATGCGAAGCTCTACCCCGACGAGTACACAGAACACAAGGGCGTCAACAGCAGCGACACCTCCAAGGTCATGGCCCAGCGGCTCAGCGAGGCCATGTGGCTGCTGCCGCTCATCCAGGCGTACGACCTGATCTACACCAGTCCCTGTCTGACCGACGAAGACCGCCAGCGGATTGAGACCGACCTGATTCGCTGCGCCCTGACCTTTATCAACGGGAAACGCTCGGCTGCCGAGGAGGTGGCCCGACGGGACCGGTCCAACCCCGACTGGCGGACCGATCCGCCCGCCCGTCGCGGCGGGGCGGTGGGCAACTGGATGAACTTCTACAACGCCGCCTACATCCAGGGCGGAATCGTCCTGGACGACCAGAACTGGATCGACGTCGGCGCCGCCAACACCCGCGCGATGATCGCCAACGGTATCGGCGACGACGGGATGTGGGGCGAGGGGGCTATCGGCTACCAACTGTTCGCCCGCCACGCCCTGGTGGCCTGCCTCGAACCGCTGGCCCGCAAGGGCATCGACCTGTACGGCTTCATGAACTGCCGGTTCAAGAACCTCTTCGACAGCCCGCTGAAGTATGCCTACCCCGACGGGACGGCCCCCGGGATCAACGACTCCGGACGCGCGCCGGTCGGCGGCACCTGGACCGCCATGGCCTACGATTTCGCCTACCTTCGCTACGACGACCCCAACTACGGCTCGATCGTCAATGCCGCGCCCAGGCAACTGTTTCAGTCGTCGGCGTGCTATTTTCCTACGGTCATCTACGAGACCCTGCCCGAAAAGCCCATGGCCGGCCTGGGCAGCCTGATCTTCGACACCCTCGGCTACGGCATCCTCCGCGGCACCGACGGCGGCGGCGAGACGTTCCTGCTGATGGATTACGGCCGTCACGGCGGCGTGCACGGCCACCCGGACAAGCTCAACCTGATCCTCTTCGCCGATGGCGACGAACTGGCCGGCGAGCCGCAGGGCTACCGCTACGAAGACCGCCGCCACGCCGAGTGGAGTCGCCCGACGATCGCTCACTGGACGCTGTCGGTCGACGAGCACTCCCAGGCGGCGACCACCGGCAAGCTGCTGGTGTTCTACGATGCCGGGGACATCAAGGTGATCCGCGGGCAGGCCGACGGGGCCTATACCGGCGTGGGGCTCGATCGGACGGTCGTGCAGATGCCCGGCTACATCGTGGACGTCTACCGCGGGTGGGGCCAGGGCACCCATACATTCGATTACCCGCTGTGCTTCCGCGGCGAGCTCGATGCCCTCGCCGGCGCCGACACGGACACGCTGCAGCCGATGGGCGATTCGGCCCAGCGGGGCTACCAGCACATCCGCTGCACCGAGCCGGTGCGGACGGGCGCGGCCTGGACGGGCACCTGGCGCCGCGACGCGTCCACCGACGACGGCGGGCGCGCCCGCCCGGCCAACGAAGTGAAGGCCACCGTGCTGGGCGCCGAGGCCAGCACCGTCTACACCGGTGTCGTCCCCGGCGGCCGTCACCAGGCGATCCTCCGCCGCCGCGGCAGCGAGGCGATTTTCGCGACGATTGTCGACCCCTACCGCAAGATGGATGCCGTCGCCGCCGTCGAGACGATGGATCTCCGGGGCCCCGTGCCGGCCTGCGGGCTGCGGGTCACCCGCGCCGACGGCGGGGCCGACGTGGTGATCGTCCGTTACGACCAGCAGACCGACGGCCGACCCGCGCCGGCAACGACCTTCGACGACGGGAAGACCGACGCGCTGGTCACCATCATCCGATTCGACGCCGACGGGACGGTGCTGCGGATGGGCATGACCGGCGGCACCGAGGCCGTCTGCGGCGACGAGGTGCTGACCCTGGAAGCGCTCGGGATCGTGTTCAGCGAGTGACGGCCGTGTCGGTCAGGCGCTTTTCGAGCACGTCGATGCGGTCCAGGAAGGCCTGGTGGAAGACAAGCAGCCAGCCGTAGATCTTCACCAGTATCAGCACCGCAGCCGCCGCCATGAGGACCGCCAGGGCGCCGATCATCCCGCGGGTGGTCTCCGCCTGGACCAGCCAGACGATGCCGAAGACGATGGTCGCCAGGGCGATGAGGGCGTCCACGACGACCACGATGGCCGTCCAGCCGAAGGGTCCCTTGAAGCTGCGGCCCCACAAGGTGAAGATGCCCGCGTGCCGGAATTCGACCCCGCGCCGGGCCGGCGCGTCGGTGCCGTGCTGTTCGTTCATCGCCATTCTCCCGCGAAGATGAAGTTATCTATTGCTATTATTCGGGTTTGTCCGCCCCAAATCCTTGCCCCAACAGGTTGTTGACGGCATGATGGTTGGTGCTCGCACGAGGTCCGGACTTGAATCAAGGAGCATAGCATGAGCCTCAGGCTGTCTCAACTGTTGATGGGAACCTGCCTTATCCCGCTTCTGGCCACGGTTGCCGCCGGGTCGCTGACGCTGGTGTCCGGTGGGGCGAGCGATTACGTCGTCATCCGCTCGCCGGAGGCCTCTCCGTCGGAGCAGTGGGCGGTGACGGAACTGGTCGACCACCTCGAACAGATGACCGGCGTGACGTTGCCCGTGCAGGACGGCGCCGGACCGCCGCCCGCCAGGGCCATCCTTATCGGCGACTCGCCCGCGCTGCGGTCGCTGGGCGTTACCCTCGACGCCGAGGCCCTCGGCGACGACGGCTTTCGCATCCGCACCGTCGGTGACCGCCTCATCATCGCCGGCGGGCGCACCCGCGGGACATTGTACGGCGTGTACACCTTCCTCGAGTCGCTCGGGGTCCGCTGGTGGGCGCCTAACGAGACGCACGTCCCGATGAAGGCGACCGTGACGGTCGGCGACCTGGACATCCGGCAGGTGCCCGCGCTGGAGTACCGCGACTTCATGTACAGCGAACTGTACCAGCCGGGCGGCCAGCTCTGGGCGGCCCGCAACAAGATCAACGGAATGGCCTGGGACCCCGCGCCCGATCATCTCGGCGGGCGGTACGCGTTCGTCGGCAACCTGGTGCATTCGTACATGGGTCTGCTGGCCGACTCCGGCGCCGAGATCACCCCCGACATGCTCGCCCTCGCGGACGGCAAGCGGCAGCGCACGCAGCCGTGCCTGACGAATCCGAAGGTCCTCGACGCGATGGTCGAGGCGGTGATCGAGAAGTTCCGTGCCAATCCCGACGCCCGGTTCGTGGTCGTCGGTCAGAACGACAACCGCGGCTACTGCCGCTGCGACGCCTGCCAGGCGATCGCCAGGCGCGAGCAGTCCCAGGCCGGACCGGTGATCGTCTTCGCCAACCAGGTGATCGAGCGGGTCCGGGAGGTCATTCCCGACGCGCGGATCTGCACCGCCGCGTACCAGTGGTCGCGCAAGCCGCCGGCCCACGTCAGGCCCGACCCGAACGTTCACGTGACGTTGTGCACGATCGAGTGCGATTTCTCCCGCCCGTTCGCCGCGGGCGCCTCGGACGTGAACCGGGCGTTCCGCGACGACATCATCGGCTGGAGCCGGATCACCGACAAGCTGTTCATCTGGGACTACACGACCAACTTCCACCACTTCCTCGCCCCGCACCCGAATCTCGACGTGCTGACGGCGAATGTGAAGTTCTTCGCCGAGCACGGCGCCGCCGGCGTGTTCGAGCAGGGCTCGCACACCTGCCAGTCGGCGGAGTTCAGCAAGCTGCGGATGTGGGTGCTGGCCAAGAGCCTGTGGAACCCCGACGCCGACGGCGCGGCATTGATCGACGAGTTCCTCACCGGCTACTACGGCCCGGCGGCGCCGGCCCTGCGGGCGTACATCGACATCATCCACGAGCCGGTCCGCAAGACCCCGCAGGTCGTCCGGTGCTACATGCCGCTGGGCGCTTCCTACCTGGCGCCCGAGCGTGTGGCCCTGGCGGAGGCCGCCTGCCGCGACGCTGAAGCGGCGGCCGCCGGCAAGGAGCCCTACGCGTCGCGGGTGGCCCTGGCGCGCCTGCCGCTGCAGTACGTGCTGCTGAAGGCCGGCCCGACCAGCCGGACGTGGAAGGCGACCGAGGCGGCGGTCGGGCCGCTGAGCTTCCCGGCGATGGCCGAGTCGTTCGCCGCCACCGCCAGGCAGTGGAAGATCAACAGGGTCGCCGAGGGCCACGACATCGAGCCGCTGCTCCGCTGGCTGGCCGATTACGGGGCCCAGGTGTCGGACGGGACGGTCCCGGTCCCGCCGGCGCTGGCCGGCGCCCCGCCGGAGAGCTACACGCTCTTCCAGGCCTGCCAGGGCGAGCGGGGCGCCGAGTGGTACCTGCCCGCGCCGGGCGCCTCGGACGGCTGGGCCGTCCGGTGCGACACCCCCGCCTGGTACATCCGCTACCACTTCAGCCCTTACAGCGGGCTCGATCCGGACCGGATGTACCGCCTGTTCGTCCGGGTCCGCGGCCACGCGGCCGACGGTGGGTCGGGCGATGCGTGGTCGTGCGGCGTGCGGGCCGCCGACGGCAGGCACGTCACGCTGCGGGTGGCCGCCGCGGAGATGCCCGACGACCGGTGGCGCACCTTTGAGGTCGGCCGCTTCCGGCCCGCCAACGCCCAGTACTTCTGGATCGCCCTGGCGGACACCGACGTCCTGGACGCCGTTGACCTGGACTGCCTGTGGCTGGTGGAGGCGGAGTAGATCCGGGAATTGGAATCCGCAATGCGGCATTGGATTTGAGAATTCGGCGCCGCCGGCGCTTGCAAACCGGTGGGGAACCGGCTAACAACAGGGCGCATACAAACCCACCAGCGCTTTGGATGGAAAGGATCGGCACGATGTCTGAGAAGCAGCGCGGTCAGGACTATCTCACCAACGTCACGGGCAAGCTCGAGGCCGTCGAGGCCAAGAATGCCGGGCAGTTTAAGAAAGCCGGCGCGATGATCGCCGACGCCTACGCGGAAGACCGCCTGGTCCACGTGTACGGCGGCGGGGGGCACACCTGCCTGATGGTCGCGGAGATGTTCTTCCGCGCCGGCGGGTTCGCCAACATCAACCCGATCATGGGCCATGACATCACCCCGTTCTGCCAGTCGCTCAAGTACCTCCAGGTCGAACGCACGCCGGGGTACGCCAACGCCCTGGTCCGTTATTACAAGGTCGCCGAGGGCGACCTGGTGATCATCTTCCACAATATCGGCGCCAACCCCACGACCATCGACGCCGCCGAGGAGGCCAAGAAGCGGGGCGCGCAGATCATCGCCGTCTCGAGCAGCGACTGGGCCGAGAAGTTGCCCAAGGAACACCACATTCGCCACCCCAACAAGAAGCACCTGTTCGATTACGCGGACCTGAAGATCGACGATATGAACCCTTACGGCGACGCGGACTTTTACGTCGAGGGGTTCGACGTGCCGATCGCGCCGACCTCGACGATGATCGACGCGTTCGTCGCCCACCGGATGGTCATCGAGGCCGTCGCCGCGATGCTCGAGCGGGGCCTGGAGCCGCCGGTGTTCCGCAGCGCCAACCTGCCCGACGGCGACGCGTTCAACGCCAGCCTCATCGAGCGCTACGACGCGCGGGTGAAGGACCTGTAATCGAACGAGACCGACCCCAGTGCCCAACCGCACCCCGCCGCGGCGGCGTTCGTCGCGCCGGGGTGATTGTCTAACCCACCTGTTAGCGAGGAAGTCGACCATGGCTGCCAGTCGTTCGTTCGACCCACACGATCCCGCCCCCGCCAAAACATTCCTGACCCTGATCCGCCAACAACTCGAGGGCATCCGCGCCGACGTGCCCCACCTGGTCGACATGGGCCAGGCCATCGGCGATGCGCTGCTGGCGGGGGGAACGATGTTCATCGGACGCGTGGCGCCGTTCCTGGGCAGCGAAATGGGCGGGCGCGCCGGCGGGATGATGAACCTGCGGGGCAAACCCGAAAACGCCGAGGACGTCGGCCTGTTCGCCATGCCCGACCCGCGCCGCTGGGACGCCGCCAACGATGAGGCCCTCGCACGGCTCGTCGGCGGCAAGGCCAAGCTGTTCGCCGTCGGACGGCGGGAGGACCTGCCCGACGCCGCCGCCCGTCGCGTCGAGGCCTTCACCGGCGGGACCGATCCGACCGTCGGCCTGTACGCCTACGGCGACTACGCCCCGCTGGCGTCGACCCGCCAGTTCGAGCAGTTCGTCCGCGCCTGGATCACCTTCGGCGAGGCCGTCGCCGCCTGCACCCGCGGCGAGCAGATGCCGGTGCTGTACATGAGCGTCTGGCTGGAAGGCGGCATCGCCCGCAACGCAGCGTTCTCGTTCACCGACTACAACAACTTCGGCGAGCCCCGCGACTGCAGGCCGCTCGTGCCGACGCCGGTCTTTCATCACGAGCGCTACGTCCCGCCCCTGGCCGCCGGCTACCCGGCCGAGCAGTTCCTCGCCACGACCCAGCGGTTCATCGACGTCCTCGACCGCCAACTCGACGCGATGGCCGAGGCCGGCCGGTGGATCGCCGACGCGCTGCAGGCCGACAAGCGGGTCCACGTCACCGCCGTCGGGCACAGCTACCCGCGGATCCTCGAACTGCCCGAAGCGGAAACGGGCGACCGGTGGCATCGCAGAACGCCGAGCTACGACAAGTCGATCTACCCGTTCGAGTGGGCCGTCTCCCGCAGCGACCTGCTCAAGGCCCTGCCCGACGACCTCGGCGACGGCGACGTGATGCTCCACCTGGGCTACGCCCCGGTGCTCAAGGAGCGGGTCGACACGATCCTCGCCCGCGGGGTGAAGCTGATCCACACCTCCCCGTACGGCCGCCGCATGGACACGCCCGAGCACCCCAACTTCCTCTGGTTCGACCTGCCCTGGCGGCCCGGCGACGCCGACGTGGACATCCCCGGCTACGGCGCCCGGATGATGCCCGCCAGCAGCACGTCGCATTCCATCGCCTACAACGCCATCCTCGCCGAGACGGCCGAACGGATGGG
>CAZHRW010000016.1:0-4316 GCA_964535025.1 uncultured Planctomycetales bacterium | reverse complement strand
TCGATGGCCCTGTCCGACGATGCCGCCGCCGACGACGTGGCCGACGATCCCCTTCCCGGTGAGGAGGTTCGTCCGGCGATGAACTACCGCAGTCGCCTGATGGCCATCGACGCCGAACTGGCGCTGCTGGCGCACCAGCGCCAACTGGTCGCCGACGAGCTCAATCGCCAGCGGGAGGACTTCGAGCGCACCTTCGCCAGCGCGCGGACGCTGGCCAAGGAGGAGCGCGCCCTGGCCCACAAGCGTCAGCTCTTTCGAGCGGTCCGCGAAAGGCTCGACCATAAGGCGATGGAGCGCGACGTGCCCGGGTCGATCGAGGTGCTCAACCGGGCCTTCGCGCCGACCAGCCCGGTCAGCGACCGGCGGCTGGTCTTCACGGCGATGGTGCTGGTCCTGGCCGTCGGCGTGGGGTTCGTGACGGCCTGGTTCCGGGCCTATCGTGTGGAGGAGGTGCTTGCCGCCGACGACCTGCCCGTTCAACTCCGCGCGCCGTTCCTCGGCGACCTGCCGATGATGTCCCCGACGACCCATACGTCGGAACTGACGACCGCCCTGATGGCCGAGCGGGTCCGCATGGTGCGGACGGCGCTGCTGAACCGCCTGACGGTCGGGCCCGATCTGCCGGCCAGTACGCTGCTGATCACCAGCGCCTCCAGCGGTGCCGGCAAATCCACCGTCTCGGCCCTGCTGGGCCGGAGCTTCGCCGAGTGCGGCAAGCGGGTGTTGCTGGTCGACGCCGACTTGCGCCGCGCGGGGCTGTCCGAGCAGATGGACCTCGCCGACCGCGACGGGCTGGCCGACAGCCTCAGCGGCAACCTGTCGCCCCGCCAGGCCGTCTGCGACACCGACACGCCCAACCTCCACGTCGTTCCCGCCGGCCGCCGGCGGGGCGACAGCCAACTGGAGATGATGGCCAACGGCGTTCTCGAAGGCCTGCTGGCCGACTGGCAGCGGGACTTCGACGTCATCCTCTTTGACAGCCCGCCCATTCTGCCCGTCGCCGACGCCCGGATCCTCGCCGGACGCGTCGACGGCACGGTTATGGTCATCCGACAGGACTCCTGCCTGCGGACCGATGTCGTCGAGGCCCTCGCCTGCCTGGGCTCCTCCGGCGGCAAACTGCTTGGCACGATCTTCATCGGTGACCGACGGCGCGACGGATACGGTTACAGTCGCCGCAGCAATTACTACGATTACACCTATACGACCCCCGAGGTGGAATGACCACGACCGCCGTATCACCCGCGACGGCCCGTGATGACAGGGCCGCGTTCATTAGGACGTTGCGCGAGCTGGCCCTGTCGGGCCTGCGGCGCATGGTTCGCGATGACTCCGGACGGTTCGCTTTCCGCCTCCGCCGCGCGGAGCCCGCGCCGGTACTCGAAGGGACCAGCTATCGCTACACCGCCATCGCTCTGATCGGCCTGGCGACCGTCGGCGAAGACATCGCCGGCGACGTCCTCGGCGGCGTGCCGCCCACACGGGCGGCCGACGGGCTCGTGGCCGATCTGGACCGCATGGACGACGTCGGCGAGCGGGCCCTGACGCTGTGGGCCTGCCGCGCGCTGGACCACCCGGCCACCGACGCGGCGCTGGCGGCGCTGCGCCGGGCGGAGCCGGCCCGCTGCGCGTGTCCGACGGTCGAGCTGGCCTGGTGTCTGACGGCCCTGTCGCTGAACGGCCAGGCGGTCGACGCGGCCTTGGCCGACGCGGTCGCCGGACGGCTGATGGCGTCGTTCCACGAGGGGGCGGACCTGTTCAGCCATCGGCCGGCGGACGCGCCGGTGTCGTGGCTGCGACGGCATGTGGCGTGCTTCGCCGACCTGGTCTATTCGATTCAGGCCCTGGCCCATTACCACCGCGTCGCCGGCGATGCGCGGGCAATCGGCCTGGCGCGACGATGCGCCGAGCGGATGTGCCGGATGCAAGGCCACGATGGACAGTGGTGGTGGCACCACGACGTCCGCACGGGCGAGGTGATCGAAGGCTATCCGGTGTATTCGGTCCATCAGGATTCCATGGCGCCGATGGCCCTGTTCGACCTGGCCGACGCGTGCGGCGACGACCACGGCGACGCAATCGACCGCGGGTTGGACTGGCTGGCCCACGCGCCGGAGATCGACGGTTCGCTCGTCGACACCGACGCCGGCATCATCTGGCGCAAGGTCGCCCGCCGTGAGCCCGGCAAGCTCACCCGCGTCGCCAGGGCGCTGAGCAGTTCGCTCCACCCGGCCCTGCGCTTGCCGGCGGTCTTCCCCGCCGGGGCGGTCGACTGGGAAAGTCGTCCTTACCACTTGGGGTGGATTCTGTACGCCTGGCCCGCCGGACGGATCGGCGCCGCCGGTGCCTCGGATGCGTGAAAGGCTGGAAGATGTTTAAGTTCATCAGGGCCGACGTCGACCACTACCGCCAGTGGTGCTGTAAGGGCCGCGGCTCGCTGTTTCTCGTGGCGCTGAAGATACTCTTTGCCCACCCCGCTTCAGCGGGCGTAATGCACTTTCGCTTCGGCGCATGGGCCTGGCGGCTTCGCGTGCCCGTAGTGCGGGAGGCGATGAAGCTGCTGTACCTGCTGGCCTTGCCGGGCGTGCGGCTGTACAGCGGCGTACAAATCCACCCGACGACTCCCATCGGCCGGGGGCTGGCCATCCTGCACTTTGGCGCCGTCGTGCTCTGCCGCGAGTGCTCCATCGGCGACCACTGCCTGCTCCACCACCACGTCAGCATCGTGACGACCAATAATCGCCAGGGGCCCCGGATCGGGGACCATTTCTATGCGGGTGTTGGCGCGGTGCTGATCGGCAACCTGGTGGTCGCCGACAACGTGATCTGCGGCGCTGGCGCGGTCGTGACCCGCTCGGTGCCGGCCGACGCGATCGTGGGCGGCTCGCCGGCGCGGATCCTGCGATTCCGTCGGGCTGACGAAACGCCTCCGCGGGGCGTTCGCGGCAACCTGGGCATCAGGCCCTTCCTGACGCCGCCCACCGACGGCGCCTCGGACGACCCTGTTCCTGCCGCTCCCCCCGGCGATGCCTCCGAGTGAAGGATTCGTCCCTGCATGTTCTCCATCCGTGTCATCGCGGTGCTGTTGCTGTCGCTCGGCCTGGCCGCCTACGCGTGGCGGGACTGGTTCAAGGCGCTGTGCGGGCTGATCGTCCTGATGGCGGTGTTCAACCATCCCGACATGCCCCGCGAAGTGGCGGGTATTTCGGGATTGAATCCGTGGAACGCACTGATGGGGGTCATCATCGCGGCGTGGTGGGTCGGACGGCATCATGATGGGCTGCGGTGGGACATGGACCGGCGCACGGCGATGCTGGTGGGGCTGTTCGCGCTAATGATGGTGGTCGGCATCATCCGCATGATGTTCAACCGGGAGGCCTTTCACGATACGGCCGGTCACCTGATGGTCGAGTACGGGCTGAACACCTTCAAATGGCTGATTCCCGCGGTGTTGCTGTTCGACGGATGCCGCACCCGCAAGCAGGTGACATGGGTTGTGCTAAGCCTATCGATCTTGTACGCGCTGCTGGCGCTGCAGGCTGTCAAATATTCCCCGCTCGATGCCGCGTTCGGGCGGACAGCTTTGGAGACCAGCCGGCGGGTAATCAAGAAGAATACCGGCTATCACACCTGCGATCTGGGGCCCGTGCTGGCGGGGGCGGCATGGGCGCTGCTGGCGTGCATGCCGCTGTTCGCCAAGCGATGGCTCAAGGCCGGCTGCCTGGCGGCGGCGCTGTTGGCCACATATGGGATGGTCGTCTGCGGCGCGCGGGCGGGAATGATGGCGTGGGTCGTAGCGGGACTGATCTTCTGTCTGTTGCGGTGGCGCAAGTGGCTGTTGTTGGCGCCCGTGGTGCCCGTGGTGGCGGCCTTGGCACTGCCTGGGTTCGTCGATCGGATGGCCGCCGGACTCGGCGAGACGGACGTTACCGGCCAGAAGAGCATCGACACTTACGAGTTGACCTCTGGCCGCGCCGTGGTCTGGCCGATGGTCTTCAGGGCCATCGGTCGTGCTCCCCTGCTCGGCTATGGGCGCGAAGGGTTTGTGATCAGCGGTGTGAGGGCGGAGACGAGATTGCAGTGCCAGGATGAGGTGCCGCACCCGCACAACATGTTCCTTCAAATCCTCCTGGACGGCGGATTCGTCGCGGCGCTGGTGGCCTTCGCGCTGTTCGGGCACGTGGCCTTCCATGCCGCGAGGATGTTCCGCGCGCGGGGCGACCCGTTGATTGTCGCAGTGGGAGGTTGGACACTCGGATTGATCGTCGCGCTGTGGGTCGGCGGGATCGGTGCGATGACGTTCTACCCCCGCGAGA
>CAZHRW010000015.1:0-2559 GCA_964535025.1 uncultured Planctomycetales bacterium | reverse complement strand
AACGCCGCCGACTCCGCTTCGGCCCGAACCGCCTCCGCCGCGCCGAGCGCGAGAGCTCCTGGGAGCTTTTGCTACGCCAGTTCAAGAGCCTCGTTATCCTCATGCTGCTGGCCGCCGCCGTGCTGTCCTTCGCGTTCGGCCGCTGGGTCGATGGAACGGCCATCAGCGCGGCGATCGTACTGAATACGCTGATCGGTTTCGTCACCGAACTGAAGGCCGTCCGGTCGATGGAAGCTCTCCAGCAACTCGGCGACGTGACCGCCAAGGTCCGCCGGGACGGCAGCGTGCGCGAGGTTCCCGCTCACGAGATCGTCCGAGGCGATGCCCTCGTCTTTGAGAGCGGCGACCTGATCAGCGCCGACGTCCGCCTGGCCGAGGCCGCCAAGCTCTCCGCAAACGAATCCGCCCTCACCGGCGAATCCGTCCCCGTGGCCAAGCAGGCCGACCCTGTCGATAAAGACGCCGCGCTCGCCGAGCGGGCCTGCATGTTGTTCAAGGGGGCCGCGGTCACGCGCGGGTCCGGCCAAGGCATCGTCGTGGCGACCGGAATGGACACTGAGATCGGGCAGATCGCCTCGCTCGCCCAAGAGGCGGAAGACGAGACGACCCCGCTCGAACGCCGACTCGACCGGCTCGGTCGCCGCTTGATTTGGATCACACTCGCGCTCGCCGCGCTCGTCGCCGGATCCGGCGTGCTGGCGGGCAGGAACGCCGTACTGATGATCGAGACGAGCGTCGCGCTCGCCGTCGCCGCGATCCCCGAAGGGCTGCCCATCGTCGCGACCGTCGCGCTCGCTCGCGGCATGTGGCGCATGGCCCGGCGGAACGCGCTTGTCAACCGCCTCTCCGCCGTCGAGACGCTCGGCTCGACGAATGTCATCTGCACCGATAAAACCGGCACGCTGACCGAGAACCGGATGGTCGTCAGCCGGATCGTCCTTCCGACCGGAACCGTCGAGGTGGAGGGCGAGCCGCTCGCCACGGACCAGAAATTCCGGCGGGAGGGGGACCGCATCGACCCGTCGGAGGACCGCCTCGTTCGCTCCGCGCTGCGGGTCGGTGTGCTCTGCAACAATGCCGAACTGCAAGAGAACGCGCATGGAGCGTTCGACGCGGTGGGCGATCCGATGGAGACGGCTCTGCTGGCCGCCGGCGCCGCCGCCGGGCTGCGGCGGCCGGAACTGCTCGACGAGACACCAGAGGTGCGCGAGGAAGCGTTCGAGTCGGACACGAAGATGATGGCCACGTTTCACGAGCAGGACGACAGATATGAGGTCGTCGTCAAGGGAGCACCTGAGTCCGTTTTGCCCGTCTGCACACACGTCGCCGACGAAGACAATCTCGACGAGCTGGGTGAGGCCGGCCGCGAGCGGTGGTTCGAGACCAACGACCGTCTGGCGGCGGACGGGTTCCGCGTACTGGCCCTGGCGACAAAACGCGTGGACAGCGCGGAGGCCGATCCGTACCGGGGCCTGACCCTGCTCGGCCTGGTCGGGCTTCTCGACCCGCCGCGCAAGGAGGTCCGCGAGGCGATCGACGCATGCCAGGCGGCCGGCGTCAAGGTCGTCATGGTCACCGGCGACCACGGCTTGACCGCCCGGAACATCGCGCTGGCGACCGGGCTGGTCGATGATCCTGAGACGGAGGTCGTCGCCGCCGGCGAGATCGAAAAGCTCAACAATTTGTCGGATGCTGACCGGCGACGGATGACCGAAGCGTCGATCTTCGCTCGGGTCAGTCCCGAACAGAAGCTCGCTCTAATCCGCCTGCACCAAGAGGCCGGGGCCGTCGTGGCGATGACGGGCGACGGGGTGAATGACGCTCCGGCGTTGAAGAAGGCGGACATCGGCGTCGCGATGGGCCGGCGGGGGACGCAGGTCGCACGCGAGGCGGCAGACATCGTGCTGGCCGACGATGCTCTGTCGACCGTCGTCGCCGCCATCAAGCAGGGCCGCGGTATTTTCGCCAACATTCGCAAGTTCATCGTCTATCTGCTGTCCGGAAACGTCAGCGAGATCATGGCCGTCAGCGCGGCGTCGCTGGTCGGGCTGCCGTTGCCGATCTTGCCGCTTCAGATATTGTTCCTCAATCTTGTCAACGACGTGTTTCCTGCTCTGGCGCTCGGGCTGGGCGCCGGGCCGGGCGACGTGATGCGCCGGCCACCACGTGACAAGGCCGAGTCTATCCTGACCCGCAGGCACTGGGGAGCAATCGTCGGCTACGGAGTACTAATCGCGGCGACCATACTGCTCTCGCTGGTGCTGGCGATCCACTGGCTTGGCCTGCCGTCCGAACGGGCGATCAGTATCTCGTTCCTGACGCTGGCCTTCGCCCGGCTCTGGCACGTGTTCAACATGCGCGAGTCCGGATCGGGTCTGGTACAAAACGAGGTGACGACCAACCCGGCGGTCTGGGCAGCGCTTGCCTTGTGTACGGGGCTGCTGCTCGCCGCGGCGTATCTGCCCACGCTGGCGGACATTCTGGCCGTGCAGGCTCCGGACAGGCCCGGTTGGCTGCTCGCGATGGGCCTCAGCTTGGTCCCGCTCGCCATCGGCCAGG
>CAZHRW010000014.1:0-7386 GCA_964535025.1 uncultured Planctomycetales bacterium | reverse complement strand
CACATCTCCCAGTCGCCCTTGTCATGGATCGTCTCATTCAGCGGGTAATCGTTGAAGTCCTCGATCAGCTTGATCGTCTCGGCCTGGGCGACCGCCAGCGTGGTCAACGCCAGGGCCACGACGATACCGACACAAAACTGTCCTGCACTGTGCCTCATTTCCATCTCCCTTCCATCGGTTCGAGTTGGGAAAATACCTGGTTTATCAGCCAGTTGTGAGTAGCGATCAGCCTCCGATTCGCCGCCGGGGCCCCGCAGGCTCCCTCCCTGGCCCGGACGGCAGTCGAACAGAGTCCACCCGCCCTGGGCGACACAACCGATTATACCACAAGTCCGTAAACCTGCAAGTGGCTCTCCCCGCGGTGCACGACGAAGGGCGAACCCGCGTCGGGCCCGCCGTCGGCGCCGTGCCTGTCGTTGGGGGTCGCCCGTCGGCGTCTGGTCAGGGCTCGCCTCTCAACTCAGGTGCCGAAGTTGGTCTTCAGCAGGGCGAAGTCGTCGAGGTCGACGTCGACGTCGCCGTCGAAATCGCCCATGGAGCAGTCGGCGCCTTCGCTGGTGCCGAAGTTGACCTTGAGGATGGCGAAGTCGTCGAGGTCGACATCCCCGTCGCCGTCGGCGTCACCGGGGTTGCAGACGGCGCCGCCGAGGACCCACTTCTGCAGCGACGCGCCGTTCTGGAACTTCCCGCCGACAGTGTTGTTGGCGAGCATGCCATACGCGCCGCTGTCCAGCTTGGTGGTCGCCACGACGTCGAAGCCGAGCTCCACGTCGGCGGCCAGGTCGACCTCGGCCTGGGTGCCGGCGCCGCCGAAGCCCGTGTAAAGGCTGAACGGGACGATCGACGCCTCGTAGCGGATGGTGTCCCCGTCGACGACCACGGCGTACTCGGGCACCAGGTCGGTCCCCACGGGCGTCTCCCAGGCGCCGATGACCCAGGCGCCGCCGTCCGGGGCGCCGCCGAAGATGATCTGCTGGCCGAGGGTCATCTCGCTGCCGAACAGATCAGTATTGTTGCCGGCGTCGACGCTGACCTCGATGTCGTCCTGCCCGTCCCAGGCGATGTAGGCCTCCGCGAGGTTCTGCTCGGTGTCGGTGACCTCCACGGCGAAGTACAGCAGATTCTCGGCGTCGCTCCAGCGCAGGCAGTAGCGGGCGCTGGTCACGTCCGTCGGCGTGCCCGAATACGTCTCGTCCATGACGACCCAGTCGGCGTCGGCCCAGTCGCCCAGGTCGCCGTCGACGGCCGCCGAGCCGGGTGCGGCGGTGTAGGGATCGCTGATGTCATGGTTCGCGACGGCCGGTCCGGCAAACAGTACGACCACGGCGAGTGCAAGTGCCCAACGTGTCATGGCTCTCTCCCTGCTCCAAAGATGAAAAACCGATGCCTCCCAGCGCCCCATGCGGCGAGCCCAACAGCTCGGCTATACAGATGTGTCCCGGTATCATGAGACGCTGCACGTCCTTACAGCTTATCAGGGTTCCCCGATCGGTCAAGCACAATCCGGCGGCCGGCGACGGCGGACGGCACGCAGGCGATCTGCGGCACCGGCCGTCTGCGCCGTCGACGAGGCCGCGCCGATTCACGCTCGCCAACGATCGAGCGCGCTGGCATAATCAAGGCGATGACGGCCACCGCAGACATCCTGATCCGAAACGGGCGCGTCCTCGACGGGCTCGGCGGCCCGCCGCGACGGCACGACGTGGCCGTCGGCGACGGGCGGGTCCGCCTGGTCGACCCGCCCGCGCCGATCGAGGCGGCCGAGGTGATCGATGCGACCGATTGCTTTGTCGCGCCGGGCTTCATCGACATCCACGGCCACAGCGACCTGGCGTCGATGATCCACCCCGACGCCACCAGCCGCGTCGCCGCCGGGGTGACCACCGAGTGCATCGGCAACTGCGGCGCCGGGGCGTTCCCCATGGTCGGGGAGGTCCTCGACGAGCGCCGCAGACGCTACGATCCATCGACGCTGACGATCGACTGGACGGACGCGGCGGGCTATTTCGCGCGGGCCGAGGCCGTCGGCTGCGCCGTCAACCGCGTGACGCTGATCGGGCACGGCAACGTGCGGGGCAGCGTGATCGGCTATGGGAACCGGCGGGCGACGGCGGGCGAGATCGACCGGATGGCGGCGATCGTCGACGCGGGCCTGGCCGCCGGGGCGGTCGGGCTGAGCACAGGGCTGATCTACCCGCCGGGGCTGTGGGCCGACGTCGACGAGCTGGCCGCCCTGGCGGCGGTGGTGGCCGCCCGCGGGGGACTGTATGCCAGCCACATCCGCTGCGAGGGGCCGCGCCTGCTGGAGGCCGTCGACGAGTTCCTCGAGGTCCTCCGCCGCAGCGGCTGCCGCGGGCAGCTCAGCCACGTCAAGGCCTCGGGCGAGCCCTACTGGCCCAAGCTCCCGGCCGTCGGCGAGCGGCTGCGACAGGCGCGGGCCGAGGGGATCGACGTGTGGGCCGACCGCTACCCGTACACGGCCAGCCGGACGTCCCTGGCGGCGATGGTCCTGCCGTCCGAGGCGATGGCCGGCTCGACCGACGACGTGGTGGCCCGCCTGTCGGAGGCGGCGTCGCGGCGGGCGATCATCGAGGCCGTCCGCGCCCACCACGACGGCTGGCTGGACCGCTGGCTGGAGACCATCGTGATCGCCTCGGTCGCCCGGGCGGACCTTCGCGACTGCATCGGGCGAAACCTCCGCCAGTTGCCCGACCGCTTCGCCGCCGCCGGCGACGGCCTGGACGCGGCGATCCAGTTGCTCGTCGCCGACCGGGCGGCCCCGCAGGCGATCCGGTTCTGCATGAGCGAGGCGAACCTGCGGACGGTCTACGGGTGGGACTTCGTCTGCGTCGGCTCCGACAGCGCCATGCGGGACCACCTGGGCCCGTCGGACGACGAGCGGCCGCACCCCCGCGCGTACGGCACGCCGGGGCGGTTCGCCGACCTGGTGGTCCGCCGGTGGAAGCTGATGGACTGGCCCCAGGCCGTCCGACGGATGACCTCGATGCCCGCGGCCATCCTGCACCTGAACGACCGCGGCGTGCTGCGGGATAGCGCGGCGGCGGATATCGTCGTGTTCGACCCGCGGCGGTTCGCCGACCGGGCCACCTACGACGACCCCGCCCGACCGCCCGACGGCGTCGTCGCCACAATCGTCAACGGCCGGATCGTCTGGCACCATGACCGCCACACGGGCCGACGGCCCGGACGCCTGCTGGGCGTGAACCCAGCGCAGTGAGCAGTGAGCATGCAGCGACCCCGCATCATCATCCCCGCCAACTACCGCGACGGCGAAGACGGCCGCTCGCCCCAGGTGTACCTCAATCAGCACTACCTCGATATGATCCGCGCCGCCGGCGGCCTGCCCGTGCTCGCGCCGCCCGCCGAGCCGTTCGATCCGGCCGTCGCCGAAGCGTGCGGGGCGTCGGGGCTGCTGCTCAGCGGCGGGGCCGACCTCGACGCGAGCCTGTACGGCCAGGCGAGGCACGCGAAAACCACGCCGCTCCACCCGCTGCGCCAGGCGTCGGAGCTGGCGTGGCTGGCGTGGGCCCAGACGGCCGATGTGGCGGTGCTGGGCATCTGCCTGGGCTGCCAGGTGATCAACGTCGCCCGCGGCGGGTCGCTCCTCCAGCACCTGCCGGAGGTGGACCGGACGCTGGATCACGGCTGCGTTGACAAGACCGCCTACCACGACGTGACCCTCGTCGACAGCATCCTGGGCGATGCGATCGGCCCGACCTGCCGCGTCGCCAGCCGCCACCGCCAGGCCGTCGACCAGCTCGGGCGGGGGCTGACGATCACCGGCCGGGCCGTCGACGGCGTCGTCGAGGCGATCGAAGACCCCGACCGGCCCTTCCTCGTCGGCGTTCAGTGGCACCCCGAAAGCCTCCCCGGCGACGCGGCGACCGTCGCCCTGGCCCGGGCGTTCGTCGACGCCGCCCGGAGGCGGATGCGGTGAGCGCCACCGACCGCTACATCGTGGGGCTCGCCTGCGGCGACGACGGCGTCCACGCCGCCCTGGCGGCCTTCGGCGGCACCGGCGAGGCGATGACCGTCCGCCAGGTCCGCCACGAGTTCACCGCCCTCGACCCCGCCCTGGCGGGGCACTTCGCCGCCGCCGCCTCGGGCGAGCCGGTGGGCGCCGAGGCGATCGCACGGCTCGATCGGGACCTCAGCGCCGCGCTGGCCGCCGCCGCCGAGCGGCTGCTCAAGCACGCCCGCGTCGCCCGCCGCAAGCTCGCCGCCGCGGCCCTGGCCGACACCGCCCTGGCCCGCCTCGACGCCGAACGCGGCCACGGCGGCGCCCGCTGCGGCGTCGGCTCGGCCGCGACCGTCGCCCAGCGGACGCGCCTGCCCGTCGTGGCCGACTTCGCCGCCGGGGACCTCGCCGCCGGCGGGCGCGGCGGGCCGGTCGCCGCGTGGGCCCACTGGATCCTCTTCGGCGAGGCCGGCCGCACCCGGGTCGTCGTCGATCTCGGGCGCGTCGCAACGCTGACCTTCCTGCCCACCGGCGGCCTGGCCGGCGACGTGGTCGCCTTCGACACCGGCCCCGGCACCGCCGTCATCGACACCCTCGCCGCCGAGCTGCTCGGCCAGCCGTGCGACCGCGACGGCGCCGTCGCCGACAAGGGCGCCGTCCACCACGACCTGCTCGCCGCCCTGCTCAACGACACCTACTTCCACCGCCCGCCGCCCAAGATCACCAGCCGCGCCGCCTGGGCCGGGGCGTTCACCCAACGCCTCATCGCCGCCGCCGCGGCCCGCGGGGTCTCGACGGCGGATATGATCTCCACGGCGACCGAGCTGACCGTCCGCACCGTCGTCCGGGCCATCCGTGCGATGACCGAGAACCCCCACGACGTCCTGCTCTGCGGCGGCGGCACGCGGAACATCACCCTCGCCATGCGGCTCCGCGCCGCGCTCACCCCCGCCAGCACGGTGCCCGTCCAGCGCCTGGACGTCGACGCCACCGCCCTCGACGCCCTCGCCGCCGCGGTCCTCGCCGCCGCCCGCCTCGACGGCGTCCCGACCAACATCCCCCAGACCACCGGCGCCGCCCGGGCGGTCCTGTGCGGGAGCCTCACCGAGCCTTAGGCGCGCGCCGCCGGGGCGAAAAGTTTTTTCGCCGATGCGGGAGGATGCCGTTTTTTCCGGTGCCGTGCCGGGGTCCAGTCCTTTTCTGACAATGACTTACAATTTCTGCCTTGCAATACCGAGATACCTCGCGATTGTTAAGCCTGTGTCCCTGTTTCGGGGCGGGCGCGAAAACCCAAGTTTGGGTGCTTGTCACGGCGAAACTGCAAGCGAAGCCGGAAGGGACGCCCCAGTTTAGCCGGGGGCGTCAGCCCCCCCCCGTGGAGCGCGATGGCCACCTGCGGGACGTTGCGCAAACTCAACTCTGGCATTCAGAGCCGCCGCTAGACCCCGCAGCGGGGATGTTGCCCCAGACAGCCACGCCCGCTGTCGATAGCTCCTTGCCGCTTCATTCCTTACTGAACAACAGCGTGCTCACGTCCGATCATGCGTTAGGGGCCGCTGTAGCCTTTGGGAAGGCTTCGCATTCGCCACGGTGAAGCTCAACTTCGGTCCATGCAGCTGCATATCATGATCTGGCTCGGGCTTCGGCCCCACGGCTCACGTGGCCACAGGCCCGCGGCTTGGTTGCTGCCAACACGTTAGGCGTCTACCGGGCCTACGGTTACGATTGAAGGAGAAGGCTGTGAAACGACTGTATTGTCTCGCATTTCTTGCCGCGCTGTGCCTGTGCGCCACTACGTTGTCATTGTTGACCTCGGCGAAGGCGGCCACCGAAGACGAGCCCATCCGTTTTCAATACGCTTGGATGTATTTGCCCGACAATGGGTTGCCCGTCTTCAGCGAAGCCGAGACGGAAGTCACGATCTCGCCGGTCGGTAAGCTCAGCGACAGTGTGCAGAGTGTTCAGCAGGGCTTGCGCGGCTACAAGCTTCAGAGTCGCTCGGCTCGAGACGACGGTGTAGCTGCTCTAGACATCGCCGGACAACGTAGCTGGGAAGCCGTGTCCGCTGTACCCTCCGGCAACGGCATTCGAGTGTTATTGAAGAGGCCGATCTGAGCTCCCTTCGGGGCACCTGGTTCGGACATGGTTCGAGTAGAGTCGAGATGTGACGCGGCGGCGACAGGGACGGGCAGCGGCCGTTGACCGGCGGCGTTCGCCACAGTGCCGGTGCCTGTACACCCAAGGCGCGCGGGCCCAAACACGCCGGGGCGGCCGTGTGGGCCGCCCCCGGGGGATCGTCATCGATTGTCCGGGGCGGGCTAACGGCGGCGACGGATCCCGGCGGCGGCGCCCAGGGCGAGCAGGCTCGCCGTGGCCGGCTCGGGGATGGCGTCGAAGGTGATGTCGGCGTAGGAGATGGCGTAGCGGTCCAACTCCGGATCCGGCGGATAGTCCGCGTAGTCGGGGTCCCAGTTGCTGAAGAAGGCCCGCACGCCGTCGATACGGACGTACTGGGCCATGGCGCCGCCGAGGCTGAAGGTCGTCACGGCGCCGTTGGCCACGTCGATCGGGAACTCGCCCACCGGGGTGAACGTGACATTGTCGGTGCTGATCGACACGGCGGCGGTCGCCAGCTTGCGGTAGTTGCCGTTGGACATCGTGATGGCCACGTCGCCGACCTCGTAGGCCTGGTCAAAGGCGTACACGATCCACTTGGGGGTATCATTGCCCAACTGGGAATACCACAGCGTGGCGGGGTCGCCGTCGAGGCTCATGGGGGCGTCCCACGTGCTGCCCAGGCGACCGGAGTAGGAGTCCACCGACACCGTGG
Organism: uncultured Planctomycetales bacterium; assembly: GCA_964535025.1. Classification (GTDB taxonomy): domain Bacteria; phylum Planctomycetota; class Phycisphaerae; order SM23-33; family FEN-1343; genus JAAYZK01. Next base: position 577 of record CAZHRW010000014.1, on the reverse strand, counting down.
CGATCGGGGCCGCCAACGCGCCCGACGTCAGCACGGCAACAGCCACAACGCCAAGAAGCGTCTTCATCGATCCATCCTCCTCAAGAATATGCAACAGACCGCCGGAATCGCGGCGCCGACCCGCGCGCCGCGGTCGGCCGTCGAACCCTCACACAGACAGAGCATCCCGAGGAAGTGAGGCCTGCGATGCTCCGTATCCAATGCCAAATAATACACCCAATCGCCCCTGTGTCAAGCGTTTAATGCGCGGCCCCCGCCGTACGTGCCGACGCGCTTTTGCCCCCGCCCCCCGCCTCACTTCCGGCTAGACGACCTTCGATACCAGGGGCGGCAGCGCCTCCAGGACATCCGCCAGCCAGCCGTCCAGCGGGGGGCTCGCCACGCGATGCAGGCCGTCGACCGTCCGTTGCCCTCGGAGCCGCCTTACGGTGCGGCGTTCGCCCCGGCGGGCGCGGACACGTCGCATCGCCGCTGCGACGGCGCTATCAGCGGCGGCGACGTCATCATCGGCCGCGACGGCCAGGAGCTGGACCTCGAGGGGCGCCGCGGCCGCACCGGTGCCGAAGTGCTGCTTGAG
>CAZHRW010000013.1:0-2996 GCA_964535025.1 uncultured Planctomycetales bacterium | reverse complement strand
GGTTCGCCATCGAGCGCGTTGGCGCCGGACTGGTCGGCCTCGATGCCGGCTTTGAGGGCGTGCCAGTCGTCGAGGGTCATGAGGACCTCGCGGGCCTGGGAGCCCTTGAACTCGCCGAGGATGCCGGCTTCGGCCATCTGGTCGACGATGCGGCTGGCGCGGGTGTAGCCGATCGACAGGCGCCGCTGCAGCAGGCTCACCGAGCCGCGCCGGACCTGGAGGATGATCTCGACGGCCTTGTCGAACAGGTCGTCCCGCTCGCCGTCGCCCTCCCCGTCGACGCCGGCGGGCTTGATCGAGGCCAGCTCGGCACTGAACTGCGGCTCGCCGAGCTCGGCGAGGTAGTCGACGGTGCCCTGGATCTCGCTGTCGTCGACATAGGTGCCCTGGGCGCGGACCAGGTTGCTGGTGCCGGCCGGCAGGAAGAGCATGTCGCCCTGGCCGAGCAGGACCTCGGCGCCGTTCTGGTCGAGGACGATGCGGCTTTCCTGGCGGCTGGCGACGCGGAAGCTGATCCGGCAGGGCATGTTCGACTTGATCAGGCCGGTGACCACGTTGGCGCTGGGCCGCTGGGTGGCGAGGATCAGGTGGATGCCCACCGCCCGAGCCTTCTGGGCGATGCGGATGATGTGGTCCTCGACCTCCTTGGAGGAGGTCATCACCAGGTCGGCCAGCTCGTCGACGATGATCACGTAGTAAGGCATCTTCGTCTGGACGGCCGCCTGTTCCTCGTCGCTTTCGGCGCCGAGGCGCTTGTAGAGCTTCTCGGCGCTGAGGGCGTTGTAGCCGGCGATGTTCCGCACCCCGGCGTCCTTGAACAGCTCGTAGCGCTCGTCCATCTTGGTCGCGGCCCATTCGAGGATGCTCTCGGCCTTGCGCATGTCGTTGACGATGGGACACAGCAGGTGCGGGATCCGCTCGAACGCGGCCATCTCGACCATCTTCGGGTCCACCAGAATCAGCCGTACGTCGTCGGGGCGGCGGGTCATCAGCATCGAGGCGATGATCGTGTTGATGCACACGCTCTTGCCCGACCCGGTCGTGCCGGCGATGAGCATGTGGGGCATCCGCGACAGGTCCGCCACGATCGGCTCGCCGCCGGCGTCCTTGCCGAGGTACAGCGGCAGGCGATATCGCTCGGCGGCCGCGGGGTCCATCTGCATGAGCTGCTTGAGGCGGACGGTCTCCTTCTGGGCGTTGGGCACCTCGATGCCGATGGTGTCCTTGCCGGGGATGGGGCTGACGATCCGCACCGACGGCGCCGCCAGCGCCCGGGCGATGTCGCCGGCCAGGGTGGCGATCTGCGAGACCTTCACCCCGGGCGCCAGGCTCAACTCGAACATCGTGATCACCGGCCCGGTCATGTGCCCCACCACGCGGGCGTCGACGTTGAAGTCCTCCAGCGTCTGCTGCAGGACCGAGCGCTTCAGCTCGACCTGCACCTGCTGGGAGGCGATATAGCCTTCCTCGGCGTCGATCAGCAGGTTCATGCCCGGCAGCGGGTAGCCGTCGGCGGCCTCCCGCCGGGCGGGCCGGGGCGGGGCCTTTGGGGGCTTGGGCGCCGGCTTGGGCGTGGCGGCGGCCTTGGGCGGCGCGACGTTGATCAGCGACTTGAGCTTCTCGGTCAGGGCCGCCGCCTCGGCCGGCGCCGGCGGGTCGGACCTCTGCTGCATGATGCTCACCCGCTCGGCCGGCGTGCCGGCGGACGAGGCGTTCGCCGCCGTCTTCGGCGATCTCAAGGCCGCGGCCATCCGCAACAGGTGCCTGCGGCGGGCCAGCAACCGCCGGGTGAGATGGGGCATCCGCCCCACCAGCTCGTCGGCCGTCAGCACCAGCCCCACCAGCAGGCTCACCAGGACGATGCACCAACTGAACGCCCCGAAGTGCGCCTGCAGGAAGAACCCGCACCCCGCTCCCAGCACGCCCCCCCCGCCGATCAGGAGGCTGCCGGGCGCATAAGGGGCGGCCAGGAACACCGCCGTGGAGGTCGCGGCGACCAGCAGCGCGGTGCCGACGATCCGCAGGGCCGGCTCCCGAACGGGCTGGCCGGCGATCAGCAGCCCCCCGGCGACCGACCCGAACAGCAGGGCCATGTAGACCCCCTTGCCGAGCCACGCGAAGGCGTAATAGCTGAACGCCGCCCCGGACGCCCCGGCCAGGTTGTGCACCTGCTCGGGCCGCGGGGCGATCTGCGTGTTGGGCGGATCGGCCGGGTGGTGCGACAGGCACGCCACCCAACCCAGCGCCAGGGCCCCCGCCAGCACCAGCCCCAGGCAGATCCGCCCCATCCGGTGGCGGACCGGCGACGCCGGGGCGTCCGATGAGGTTGTCTTCGACGTCTTGTTTCGTGCCATCGTTTCACACACCGGTGTGGCCGAACCCACCGGCCCCTCGCGTCGTGGCGGGCAGCTCGTCGACCCGCTCGATGCCCACCCGCGTCACCGGCGCGATCACCATCTGGGCGATCCGCATCCCGCGGCGGACGACGAACGGCTCGGCGCCGATGTTGCCCAGGATCGCGCACACCTCCCCGCGATAGTCGGCGTCGATCGTCCCGGGCGCGTTGACCATCGTGATCCCGTGCTTCAGCGCCAGGCCGCTCCGCGGCCGCATCTGGGCCTCGTAGCCGACCGGCACCGCCAGGTAGAACCCGCACGGCACCAGCTTGATCTCGCCCGGCGCGATCGTCACGTCGCCGTCGCACGCGGCGCACACATCCATCCCCGCGGCGTGGCGACTCATGTACCGCGGGACGGGGACGTCCTCACACCCGCACTTTGGGCGCACCATTATGCTTATCGGACCCGTCATGCCCGCCGCTCCAGGCCAATTCGGGGCAATCCGAGGACGAGGATCTCCCTAAGGCGATACGTATTCAATGCTTACACATTCCAGCCGGGCGGGTCGCCCCTCCGTCGGCGCCGCGCCCCGTCCTCTCGGCTGACAGGGCGATTGTCGTGCACCGCCGCGGGAAGTCAACCGTCGTCCCTACCAGC
>CAZHRW010000012.1:0-13090 GCA_964535025.1 uncultured Planctomycetales bacterium | reverse complement strand
CCGGGGCGGCGGCCGGGGGGCCCCCCGCCCCAAGCCCGTCGCTTATTGACTTATCCCCCTGCCGATCGTACAGTACTCCGCACTTGATCCATGAGGGCCGCGATGCGATTTGCCACCGACAGCCGACGGGAGCGGATCGGCGCGACGGCGCTGCTGGTGCCGATGGCGATCGGTGCGGCATTGCTGATACGGCCGTGGTTTGCGGTGCCGGTGGTGGCGGTGTTCGCGGGGGTATGGCTGTGGGTGTTGTGGTTCTTCCGCGATCCGACGCGGACGATTCCCGCCGGGGACGGGCTGTTCGTCAGCCCCGCCGACGGGGTCGTCACCGACATCACGCCGCTCGGCGCCGACAGCGAGTTGGGCTGCGAGGGCGTGCGGATCGGCGTGTTCATGAGCCTCTTCGACGTCCACGTCAATCGCGTGCCCTGCGACGGCGTGGTCGCGCGGATGGCCTCGAACGTCGGGAAAAACCTCGACGTCCGCCGTCGCGACGCCTGGCGGCTGAACGAATCGCACCTGCTCCTGCTGGACCACGCCGCCGACGGGGCGACCTATCCCGTCGGCGTCCGCCAGGTCGCCGGGCTGGTCGCCCGCCGGATCGTCTGCCGCGTGGCCCCCGGTGACCGGCTCAGCCGCGGCCAGCGGTTCGGCCTGATCAAGTTCGGCAGCCGCCTGGAGTTGCTGCTGCCGTCGGCGCTGGGGGCCGAGCCGGTCGTCCGCATCGGCCAGCGGGTCCGCGCCGGCAGCACCCCCCTGGCCCGACGACGCGGCGGCGACGCAACGGCCGGCAAGAGCGACGATGAAACAACCCACCCGTGACAACCGCCCGACCTACCCGCCGGACACCCCGCGGGGCCGCGCGCCGCGGATGGCACACCGGCGGATCCTCCGGACCACCTCCGCGTGGCCGTCGCTGGTGACGCTGGGCAACGGCATCGCGGGGTTCACCGCGATCCACTTCGCCACCAAGCCCCTGCCGCCCGAGCAGCTCGCCGCCGGCGAGGCCGCGGCGGCGACGTGGGCGGCGGGCAACCTGGTGATCGCGGCGTGGCTGATCTTCGCCGGGATGGTCTGCGACGCCGTCGACGGCAGCCTCGCCCGGCGGACGGGTCACACCAGTGAGTTCGGCGCCGAGTTGGACAGCCTCTGCGACGCGATCACCTTCGGCGTCGCCCCGGCGCTGCTGATGCTCCGCTCGGTCCAGGCCGAGCTGTTCAGCTTCGTCCAGGAGGTCGATATCCTTCCCCGCGCGACCCTCGCCGGGCGGGCCGTCTGGTTCATCGCCGCGGTCTACGCGGCCTGCGCCGTGCTGCGGCTGGCGCGGTTCAACGTCGAGAACGCCCCCGACCCGGCCGCCCACCGGGCGTTCAAGGGCCTGCCCTCGCCGGCGGCGGCGATGTCGGTCACGTCGCTGGTGCTGCTGCACGAGGACCTGGTCTCGACGGCCGAGCCGCTGCTGCAGGCGGCGTGGCTGTCGGCGATCACGATCTGGATGCTGCCGGCCGTCACGCTGGCGGCGGGACTGCTGATGGTCAGCCAGGTCCGCTTCGTCCACCTGGCCAACACCTACCTCCGCGGGCGACGGCCGTTCAGCTACATCGTCTGGATGGCCGTCATCGCCCTGGCGGCGCTGACCTACTTCCGCATCGTCCTGGCCGTCACCAGCCTGACCTACCTGCTCAGCGGACCGGTGCGCCTGGCGTGGCGGAAATACCGCGGCGAGCTCGACCCGGACGCCGCCCCCTAGCCGGGCGCGCCGGCCCGGACGCCGCATTGGCCCGGGATATTCGCCGTTTCCCCCCGGTCGCCCGATTGCATGATGCCGCCGCGGCGGCTAGAATCGCCGCGTTGCCGGCGGGCGGGCGTCGTCCGTCGCGAGTTGGGTCTGCGAACACGGATGGCACCTCGATGATTCACCGTATCGAAGTCTGGCCGCGGGCCGGCCATAGCGACCCGCACGCGGCGGGGATCGCCGTACAGGGACGGGAACTGGGCGTCTCGGGCCTCACCGACGTGCGGTCGGCACGGCTGTTTTTCGTGCAGGGCGCGTTGACCGACGAGCAGCTCGAGCGCCTCGGCGGCGAGCTGCTGGCCGACCCGGTGACCGAACAGGCCGTGATCGGCAACTCCGACGACGCCGGCGCGGCCGCGGTGGTGGAAGTGCACCTCAAGCCCGGCGTGATGGACCCGGTCGCGGCGTCGGCGGAGATGGCCGCCCGCGACATGGGCCTGCCCGTCGAGGCCGTCCGCACCGCGCGGCGGTACGTCTTGGTCGGCACACTCACCGACGAGCAGCGCGACCGGCTCACGCGGCGACTGCTGGCCAACGCGGTGATCGAGGATGTCCATAACGAAGCCTATACCCCCCAAGAACAAGCGGTTGCGCCGTATGAGCTGGAGGTCGTCCGCGTGCCCATACGCGACCTCGACGACGCGGCCCTCGAGGCGCTGAGCGACTCGAGCGACCTGTTCCTCAACCTCACCGAGATGAAGGCCATCCAGGCCTACTACCGCAAACAGGGCCGCGAACCGACCGACGTGGAGCTGGAAATGCTCGCCCAGACGTGGTCGGAACACTGCGTCCACAAGACCTTCCGCTCCGATGTCGAGGTGGTCGACGGCGAGGGCCACGTCGTCGAGCGGATCGATAATCTTATCAAGTCGACCATCTTCCTCGCGACGGAAAAACTCGATAAACCCTGGTGCCTCAGCGTCTTCGAGGACAACGCCGGCGTGATCGCCTTCGACGACGACCACGCCCTGGCCTTCAAGGTCGAAACCCACAACCACCCCTCGGCGCTGGACCCCTACGGCGGGGCGTCGACCGGCATCGGCGGCGTCGTCCGCGACCCGATGGGCACCGGCGCCGGCGCACGGCCGGTGGCCAATACGGATGTCTTCTGCTTCGGCGATGTCTTCATGGACGTCGATGACGTGCCGGCCGGGCTGCTCCACCCGCGGCGGGTGATGCGGGGGGTCGTCGCCGGCGTGCGGGATTACGGCAACCGGATGGGCATCCCGACGGTTAACGGGGCTATCTGTTTCGATGACAAGTACTTGGGCAACCCGCTGGTCTTCTGCGGCACGCTGGGCCTGCTGCCGGCCGACGGCTGCCGCAAGCAGTGGCCCCGCGCCGGGGACGTCATCGTCGTCGTCGGCGGGCGGACCGGGCGCGACGGGATCCACGGGGCGACCTTCTCCAGCGGGGAGATGACCCACGCCCACGAGACCGAGTTCTCCCACGCGGTCCAGATCGGTAACCCCATTACCGAAAAGAAGATGCTCGACGTCATCGTCCGGGCCCGCGACGAGGGGCTCTACACCGCCATCACCGACTGCGGCGCCGGCGGCCTCAGCAGCGCCGTCGGCGAGATGGGCGAACGGATCGGCGCCGTCGTCCACCTCGACCGCGTCCCGCTCAAGTACGCCGGGCTCAGCTACGCCGAGATCTGGATCAGCGAGGCCCAGGAGCGGATGGTCCTGGCCGTGGGGCCCGAGAAGGTCGATCGGCTCATCGAGCTGTTCGCCGGCGAGGACGTCACCGCGACGGTGATCGGCCATTTCGGCGTCGAGGGCTCGCGACTCCAACTGCTGTACGGCGAAACACTTGTGGGCCAGTTGGACATGGCGTTCCTCCACGAAGGCCTCCCCCGGCCCACCAAGCAGGCCCGCTGGGACTTCACGCCCGCCCCCACCGCCGCACCGCCCGAGCAGGCCGACTATACCGAGACGCTCAAGCGGGTCCTCGCGGCGCCCAACGTCGCCAGCAAGGAATGGGTCATCCGCCAGTACGACCACGAGGTCCAGGGCGGCTCGGTCATCAAGCCGCTGGTGGGCGCCGCCCACGACGGGCCGTCCGACGCGGCCGTTGTGCGGCCGGTACTTACGAGCCGCAAGGGCGCCGTGCTCGCCTGCGGGCTCGCCCCGGCCCTCGGCGAGCTGGACCCCTACCAGTCGGCCCTGCACGCCGTCGACGAGGCCCTGCGGAACACCATCGCCGTCGGCGGCGACCTGGCCCGCACGGCGATCCTCGATAACTTCTGCTGGGGCAACTGCAACAAGCCCGACCGCATGGGCTCGTTCGTCCAGGCCGCCAAGGCCTGCCGCGACGCGGCCCTGGCGTACGGCACGCCGTTCATTTCCGGTAAAGACTCGCTGAACAACGAGTTCCAGACCGAGACCGGCGAGACGATCACCATCCCGCCGACGCTGCTGATCTCGGCGGTCAGCGTCATCGACGACGTCGGCCGCTGCGTGACCGCCGACGCCAAGGCCGCCGGCAACGCGGTGATCCTCGTCGGCGGGACCGGACCGCAACTGGCGGGCAGCCAATACCTTAAAGTCGAGGGCCTGCCGAGCGGCAACGACGTGCCGCCGGTCAACCCCGCCCGCAGCCGTGCGGTCCTCGAAGCCGTCCAGCGGGCCATCGCCGGCGGGAACGTGCGGGCCTGCCACGACCTGTCCGAGGGCGGCCTGGCCGTCGCGGCGGCCGAAATGGCCTTCGCCGGGGGGCTCGGGATGGACCTGGACCTCGCCGCCGTCCCCGTGACGGCCGCGGGCTTCGCGCCGGATGTGGCGCTGCCGACGGCGGCGCTGCTGTTCGGGGAGTCGGCCGGGCGGCTCCTGGTGGAAGTGCCGCCGGCACAAGTGGATGCGGTCCTCAGCCTGCTGGGCGACCTGCCCCACGGCCGCATCGGCACCGTCACCGACACCGGACGGCTGGTCGTCCGGGGCCTGGACGGCGGCGCGCTGATCGACGCGCCGACGGCCGAGCTGAAGGCGGCGTGGCAGCGTACGTTCGATTGGTAACGTCAAGGAAGATAACCGGATACGAAAGAGGACCGTTCGATGGCGACACCCAGGGCCCTGGTCTTGCGAACCGCGGGAACCAACTGCGACGGCGAAACGCTCCACGCCCTCCACACCGCCGGCTTCCGCGCCGAGCGGCTGCACGTGCTGCGGGCGATCGAGTCCCCCGCGGCGCTCGATGAGGCGGCACTGCTGGTCGTCCCCGGCGGCTTCAGCTACGGCGATGATGTCTCGGCGGGGAAGATCCTCGCCAACCAGATGCTCCACCACCTCGGCGACGCGCTGCGGCGGTTCGTGGCGGCCGACAAGCTTATCTTGGGCATTTGCAACGGGTTCCAGGTGCTCATCAAGGCCGGCCTGCTGCCCGAGCCGGTCGTCGAGCCCGCCGCGGCCGGCCGCGAGGTGACACTGGCGTGGAACGACAACGGCCAGTTCGTCGACCGCTGGGTCCACCTGCGCTGCGACAGCGACGTGTGCGTCTTCGTCCGCAAGGGCGACGTGATCACGCTGCCGATCGCCCACGGCGAGGGCAAGTTCGTCTGCCGTAACGACGCCGTGCTCCAGCGGTTGCGCGACGCCGACCAGGTGGCCCTGCGCTACTGCGACGCCGGCGGCGCTACCGGCGCGCCCGGGGCCAACCCCAACGGCAGCGTCGACGACATCGCCGGCCTGTGCGACCCCACCGGCCGCATCCTCGGCATGATGCCCCACCCCGAGCGGTTCGTCGATATCCTCCAACACCCCACCTGGACACGCGGCACCGTCCAGACCGCCGACGGGCTGGGGCTGTTCGAGCGGGCGTATAAAGCACTGGCGTAAAAACCTTTAACCATGACCGACCCCACGCCAACCCGTCGCGCCTACCGCTGGGACCTCGCCCCCCCGGCGCCGGGGGCCGAGGGGCTGGCGCGGCGGCTGCGGACCGGGCGGCTGGTGGCGCAACTGCTTATCAACCGCGGGCTAACCGACGAAGACGCCGCGCGGACCTACCTCAAGCCCAAGCTGACCGACCTGCACGACCCCGAGACCCTCGGCGGTGTCGCCCCGGCCGCCGCACGGATCGCCCGGGCCATCCGCGAGGGCGAACCGATCACGCTGTACGGGGATTATGACGTCGACGGGATGACCGGCACGGCCATCCTCTACCGGGGGTTGCGCCTGGTGGGCGCGAAGGTCGACTATTACATACCTCACCGTATCGACGAGGGTTACGGCCTCAACACCGCCGCCGTCGACGCCGTGGCCGACCGCGGCGGCTCGCTGCTGGTGACCATCGATTGCGGCATCACCGCCGTCGACTGCGCCGCCCACGCCGCCCGTCGCGGCCTGTCGATGATCATCACCGACCACCACACCCCGCCCGACACACTGCCGGCCGCCGACGCGATCGTCCATCCCACGATCGACCCGGCCTACCCCAACGGCCACCTGTGCGGCGCGGGTGTCGCGCTAAAGCTTATGTGGCAAGTGTTTCGAGAACACCAGGGCACGCGCCGGGTCGACGACGCGCTCAAGGGCTTCCTCCTCGACGCCACCTGCATGGCCGCCCTGGGCACCATCGCCGACGTCGTCCCCCTCGTCGGCGAGAACCGCGCCATCGCCATGTTCGGCCTGCGGGGGCTGCCGTCCACGCAACACCCGGGCCTGCAAAGCCTTATCGCCGCGGCGGGGCTGACCGGCCGAGCGGTCGGCGCGTATGATGTCGGCTTCATGCTCGCGCCGCGGCTGAACGCCGCCGGGCGGATGGGCCACGCGGTCGACGCGGCGGACCTGCTCATAAGGCCCGAGGAACTCGATGATTGCGCTGCGGCGGCGGCGGAGCTGACCAAGCTCAACACGCTGCGGCAGACCACCGAACGCCAGATCTTCGCCGAGGCCGCCGAGCGGGTCGTCCAGCTCGGGATGGACCGCGACGACCGCCGCGTGATCGTCCTGGCCGACGAGCGCTGGCACGGCGGCGTGATCGGGATCGTCGCGTCGCGGCTCGTCGGGCGGTTCGGCCGTCCGGCGGTGCTGATCGCCCTGGATCGCCGGACCGGGCGCGGACACGGATCTGCCCGCAGTATCGAGGGTTACCATCTCGCGCGTGCCCTGGACGCCTGCGGCGAGCACCTGCTGTCCAGCGGCGGACACGCCATGGCCGCCGGCCTGCGGGTCGCCGCCGACCGCGTCGAGGCCTTCACCGAGGCCCTCACGGCCCACGCCGCCGCGGCCATCACGCCCGAGATGCTCCGGCCCGTCCTGCCGGTCGATGCGGAGATCACCCTCGGCGAGCTGTCGCTGCCGATCGCGCGGCAGATCGAGCAGATGGCGCCGTTCGGGGCCGGTAACCCACCGGTGATCCTGGCCTTACGCGATGCGACCCTCCACGCGGCCCCGCGGCGGATGGGCCGCCGGGGCGACACGCTGGGCCTGCTGCTGTCGGAAGGCCGCACGCGCGTGCGGTGCGTCGGCTTCGGCATGGGCGATGTCGCCGACCGCCTGGCCGGCGTGCGGAGCGTCGACGTCGCCGGCGAGCCAACCATCGACGAATTCAGGGGTTACACGAACGTCACCCTCCGCCTCAAGGACATCCGCTGGGCCTGATGCCCCGCCGTCGGCGCGGCAGCCGTCGCCGTCGCCGCGGGCTCTCAGCCGGCGCGCCGCCGCGGACGAGCGCTGCCCCCTCCCGGTGCGATGCGCGCGCCGCCGCGTCGGCGGGACAGACGGGCAGGTTGCCCCGCAGGGCCGCCGAGGGCGAATCGGGGCCGTTTTTACAGCCTATCCGGCGTTGCGGCCAAGGCTTACAGAATCAGGGACGGTACGGACCGGAAACGCTCCCGATTTCGCCCCGATTTGGACGGCAAGGCCCGGCATAAAACCCGGATTCTCCGAATTCTCCCAAAAACCCGAGCGCGATTTCACGCCTTCCAAACCGCCCAGACCCCCTGGCTTGCCCATGTTAACGGAAAAACGTCCGTGTTTGCGAATACTCCTCCCGCGAATGCGGTTTTTGGCCTATACTGTCCCCAGATAGATGCCGCACCTTGCATCCGGCATAAAACCCGAATTCTCCGGTATTTTACCCAGTTTACCAGATCCGCATCCCGCGGCCCGCCCATTCCGGTATCGTGATGCAGGAATTAGATTGTCAGGCGACGGCTTCACTTTGTTGGGCGCTCCGGCCATTTTATTGAGACGGCCTGCAACTTTATTGATCTGAAACGTCATATTGTTGAGGTTTCGATCAACTTTGTGATCAGGCATTTCGGAGGGCTCCGAGGGCGAAAACAGATTGTTTCGCCGAAGCGCTATTTTATTGAGCCGGAGTGCATGATTATTCAAAGGCGCCTTCACTTTATAGCGCGAACGCGTCATTTTCTTCAAGCGGGGATTCACTTTGTTGATAGCGCTATTATAGCACGCCAGGCGGCGGGCGGGTCCGCCTCGCGCGCTCCCGGCCGCGGGGCGGCCGGCGGCGGGTGTCGCCCGGCGGCGCGGCCGTGGGCGCGGCGCCCGGTCATCCGGCGGGGCGCTAGTCGTCGGTGTAGCGGACGGCGGCGCCGGTGGCCCAGAGTTTGCCGTTCTCGTCGATGCCGCTGTTGATGAGGACGACGGCGTCGGCGCCGAGGGGGGCGGCCTTGGCGCGGAGGGCGTTGTGCATGCGGGCGACCTCGGTCGGCTCGCACCGCATGACGGTCACGGTGCCCAGCTCGGCGAACGGCCGGACGGGGTTCGAGCATGAGCACCTCGATATCCGCCGGCCGCGTGGGCGCCTGGTAGCCCTTGCCCGTCTTGGTCACATCCACCTGCATGCCGCACCCGGCCAGAAGCACCGCGGCCGCCAGGATCAGGATCGTCGGCTTCATCGGATCACTCCTCCACGTCGGTGTAGCGGATCGCGGTCCCCGTGATGCGGGTGTAATCGCGCTGGGTCCACCAGCTTTCCTCGGCGGCCCAGTCCTCGCTGTCGCCGTAGGTCCCGCCGAGCTTGGTGACGATCACCGCATGGGCGCCGATGTGGGCGGCCTTGCGGCGGATCGACCACGGGCCCTCGTTGCGGCACTGGAAATCGGCGATCACCTCGTACGGCCGGTCGGGCGGCGCCGAGAGCACCTCGACGTCCCCGGCCTTGCGGGGCGGCTAGCGCTCGTCGGCGTAGTAGCGATTGGCCACGTCGGTCGCCCAGCCGCCCAGCAGCAGCGCCGCCGCGACGAGCAGACAGGTCCGTTGCATGATCTGTACCTCCCAGACACCGACCCTTCGAATCGCCCATCGGCCCCGACGCCCGCCGCGGGGCGTTGTCAAGCCCGCCGCGGCGGGGCGGAACCCTTTTTTGCGGATCTCGTCCCAGATCGCCGGCGACGACAGAGAGAGCCACAACTTGTCACGCCATAGCCGTCAGGCGAAGGCGGAAGAACACAAAGATAACAACGGCAAGGACAGCAACGACAACAGACAGGCCACGGCGGTCACGGAGGACTCACAGAGAAACTCCTAACAGCACAAGGCGTCATCTTCCGTTTCCGTGGTGGCTCGGGCGCCTCACAGAGCGACGCCCGGGAGAGCCATAGACGACACAGAGATCACAAAGGTCGCCCTGCTGATCGCGGCCTGCTCGGCGCGGCACGGCGCCGCCGCGCGCGGGGCGCGCATCCTGGCGCGGCCGCCGGGGGGCTGGCGCCCCCGGTGGTATTCTGTCGCCCCTTCGGGGCTACTCCCATAGGAGGCGCGCATTCCGGGGGCTGGCGCCCCCGGCTAAACTCTGCCGTCCCTTCGGGACTGCCGGGTGCGGTTCGCCCCCCGCCCCCCGCTGACCTCTGCCGTCCCTAAACCGGTCGACGTCGTCGTGGGCTTACGGGCCCCGCCCGCGTCCTGACGTAGGGTGGCGCAGCCGAGCCGAAGGCGAGGCTGCCCACGCGATGGCGGCGGAACGCACGCGCCGCCGCTCGCGTGGGCAACGGGCGATGGCGACGGAACGCACGCGCCGCCGCGCGCGTCCGACGTCGTCGTCAACCGGCATCCGCTCGCGTGGGCAACGAGTTGCCCACGCTACGCGCGCTGGGGACGGTACGCACGCGCGGCCGCTCGCCGTCACGCCGTCATGGACCGGCATCCCGTCGCGTGGGCAACGCGTTGGCCGGCCTACGCGGGGGGGGCGAGGGGCTAGAAACGGTACCGCAGGCCGAGTTCGGCGATGTGGACGTGGGTGTCCTCGGCGAGGTCGATGTCGAGCAGGCGGTAGCCGACGGTGAGGTCGACCGCCTCGTTGAGCCGGACGGCCAGGCCGGCTTTGAGCTGCCAGGCGTACTCGCCGCGGCTGTCGTCGTCGGCGGCGACGGTGCCGGCGCCGACGATGTCGCCGTCGACGTCGACGTCCACGTAGGCCAGGCCGACCCCGCCGCCGACGTAGGCGTCGAGCACGTCGGTGAGGGGAACGTCGTAGTAGCCGTTGAGCATGACGATGGCGCCGCAGATGTCGCCGGTGACGTCAAGGACGGTGAAGCCGGGCATGTCGAGCTCGTCGATCCGGGCGGCGAGGTATCCGCCCTCGATCTCGGCGCGGACGGCCGATTCGCCCACGCAGGTGCCCGCGGCCAGCGACGCCAGCCACCCCGGCTGGAAGCGGGCCGACAGGTTCACGCCGGACGGCCGCTCGTCCAGGTCGTCCACGAACGCCCCGCCGCCGGTGAGCGTGATGTAAGCCTTGCCGGGCACGAGGATTCGGCCCAGGTCGGCCCGGGCGCCGGCATCAACCACCTGGGCGGCTGCGGCCGCGGGAAGCGTGATTGCCAGCACGAGCGGCCCGACGACGTTCCTCCAGCGCACCATGACGGCCCCCTTCCCCGCCTGCAGGGGCAATCCCCCCCACCGGGCGTCTGGACAATGATAGGCGCGCCGGTCAGTCTTCTCTCGCCGCTTCGGCCATGGCCTTGACGTTTTCGGGCGGGACATCCGGCAGGAGGGCCTCGTGGCTGGGGCTGACGACGAGGCGCGGGCCGAGCAGGCGTCGAACGCGGCGGACCTCGGCGCGGACCTCGTCGGCCGTGCCGCGGGGCAGGAGCCACTGGGTGTCGATGCCGCCGACGAAGGCGACGCGGCCGCCGAAGTCGCGTGCGAGTGTCTCGGCGTCCATGTGGGCGGCGCGGGCCTGGAGGGGGTGCAGGGCCTCGACGCCCATGGCCAGCAGGTCGGGGATGATCCGGTGGATCGACCCGCACGAGTGGAGGATCACCTGCAGGCCGTGCGCGTGGGCGTGGTCGGTGAGCTGCCTGAAGTACGGGGCGACGAACTCGGCGAACTGGGCCGGGCCGATCAGCATGTCGGCCTGGCTGCCGAAATCGTTGCCGAAGAAGAACCCGTCGATCTCGTCGCCGGCTTCGGTGAAAAGTTTTTCATTGGCGACGAGGTAGAAGTCGACCAAGTGCTTCGTGACGGCGTGGACGACGTCGCCGTGGGTGTACATCTTGATGAAGTAGTTCTCCATCCCGAAGTAGTCGGCGACCTGGTGGAAGAACGGGCACCACATCCCGCCGGCGCGGTAGCGGTCGCCGGAGCGGCGCAGGTCGGCGATCCAGTCGGTGAAGTCGAGGTAGGCCGCGTCGGGCCAGGTGTGGGCATGGACCTCGGCGGGGTCGGTGCAGTCGGCGAAGACGCCGGGGGCGCTGAGGTCGTCGCTGCGGCGGGGGTTGATGAACATCGCCAGCCCGTCGGGGTGGCGGTAACAGGTGCCCTGGTGGCACACCCAGCGGTAGTCGTCGCCGATCGCGGCGCGCACCGCTTCCCGGTCATCGGTGCCGAACGCCGCCATGAGGCGCGGCCAGGCGTCCTTGTGGGGCTGGCCCATCCAGAAGCCGACGCGGTCGGCCTCCTCGCCGGCGAAGATGCGTCGGATGCGTTCGCGTCCGGTCAGTTGATCACCCACGGGAGGACCTCCGGTGAATCGGGTTGCGCACGCGGCTTTGCCGATGCGCCACCCTAGCACACGGCACGGCCGAAGCCAACGGCATTGGCGATCTCCTCCCATTTCCGTGGCTACGGCAGAGCCAGCCACAAAGGACACAAAGCCAGAACAGAAAGGACGGCAACAACAAAGCCAGGCCACAGAGGCCACAGAGGGCACAAGCCGTTGCCGTCCTTTGTGTTCTTTGTGGCTCTCCTGGCCGTGGCTGTTTGCGCGGCGACAAAGCAACCACGAAAACGGGATGAGAACCCGAATTGGGCCTTGACGGCGATTGAATACCGTAGTATAGTCCTACCGCGAGTTGTTTACGCGCCATTCAACCCGAAAAAGGGAGCAAGGGACATGTGTGGACACCAACGTGGTCTGGTGGGTCTGGTGGTTGTTCTGGCGGTCACATCGGCCGCGACGGCGTGCGGGAACTGGTATGTCGAGGAGGATATCTGGGTTGCCGGCGCCGACGGTGTCATTTCGGTGGCGTTCGCCGTGAGCTCCGGCCTGCTGTTTACCGGCGAGACGCTCGATCCGGGCGTCGGGGCCATCACGGCCATGGCCGATATCGACGAGACCGCCTGGATCGCCGGGGCGAACGGGCGGGTGGCGGTTTACGACTACGATCGCACCTTCCTGCGCCACTGGGACCACGCGGCGGGATCGCCGATTCTCGGCCTTTCGCAGGTGGGCGACGAGGTGTGGATCGCCGCCGACGACGGGAGCAACCTCATCGATCGGTTCACACCGGGCGGCGCCTACCTCGGCTGGCGGCGGGCGCCCGTGCCCAACGGCGTGGCGGGCCTGACCGCCGAGGGGCCGGACGGCGCCTGGGTCGCCGACCGCCTGACGGGGCTGGTCGTGAAGGTCGACAGCGACGGCTCTGTGATCGACCAGTGCACCGTCGCCCTCCCCGCCGGCGCGACGATCGCCTCGCTGGCGTGCTTCAGGTCCATCTACCTGCCCCTGTGCGGCACGCCGGCGGTCGCCGGGGCGACAGGGGACTGGGACGCCACCCGCGAGCTGTGGATCGGACACACCGGCGACGACACGATCCTCACCCAGGACATCTACCCGTCCGTCGGCGACAGCCGCTGCCTCGACACCCCCCTCGGCGGGCCCGTCCGGGCCCTGCTGATCCGGCAGACCCTCAAGCAAGGGCCTGTCGACTTCGACCACGACGGCGACACGGACCTCGACGACTTCGCCATCCTCAAGCGGCATTTCGGCTCGACCGACGCCATGCCCGATGTAGGCGATGCCGACTGGGACGGCGACGTCGACCTCGGCGAGCTCGCGGTGGTCATAGAGAGCTTCGGGCGCGTGCGGTGACAGGACCGGCGCCTGGCG
>CAZHRW010000011.1:0-14010 GCA_964535025.1 uncultured Planctomycetales bacterium | reverse complement strand
TAACAATCGCAAGGTATCTCGGTATTGCAACTCCGAAATACCGAATACTTGTCAGAACTGAAGTTAGCTCCCGCAAGGGACCCTCAAAGACGGCATCCTGTTGGCATCGTCAAAAAACTCTCCCGGCTGCGCCGCCGCCGCAGCGCCTACGCATCCCATGGCTGCGGCCGCGCCGGCGGGGTGGGCGTGAAGGTGCCGTAGATCAGATCGGCGCCGACCTCCAGCATCGCGGGCATGCAGCCGTAGGTGCAGATGACGCAGGGCCACGCGACGGGGGTGTTGTAGGGCAGGGGGGAGTTGGCGACGACGACGATGGTTTTGTCGGCGAGCTTGGCGTGGAGCTCGTCGAGGAGCTTGCGGGTGCTCAGCGTGGAGCGTCCGGAGTAGTGGGTGATGACGAGGACGTCGTAGTGTTGGATGTAGTCGTAGAGCTTGGTGCGGTCGGTATCGGTGGGGGTTTCCTCGAGTTCGAGCAGCGAGACGTTGCGGCTGTGGCGGAGGAGCTTGTCCCAGAAGATGCCGGGGTAGACGTACTTGTCGTTGGCGTTCAGGTGGGCCCGGGCGACCTGCTCGGCGACGAGGACCCGCTGGTTGGGTGAGAGGGGCAGGCGGCCGTGCTCGTCGCGGACGACGTGGACCGCGGCGCGGGCGGCGTTCATCTCGGCGTTGCCGATCTCGGGCGAGCGGATGGTTCGGACGGCGTGGGCGGGGTCCTTGATGTAGTTGTCGCCGTACAGGCCGTAATCGACCTTCCAGCGGAGGGTTCGGGCGATCTGCTCGTCGATCTGGCGTTCGGGCAGTTCGCCGGAGCGGGCGGCTTCGAGCATCAGGCGGTAGGCCTCGTCGCGGATCGGGCCGGTTTCCTTCATCAGGACGAGGTTCGCCCCGGCCTTCGCGGCCAGGACGCACGCCCGCGGGATGCCGTACTTCTTGGCGATGGCGAGCATGATCATCGAGTCGGTGGTGATAATGCCCTCGAAGCCCAGCCGGTTGCGGGTGATCTCCTGCTGGATCGTCGGCGAGCAACTGGCGAGGTTTTCCGGGTCCCAGGCGGGGTAGATCGAATGGCCGATCATGATCATCGGCAGTTCGCCGAGCGTGCGGCGGTAGGGGTACAGCTCGGTCTGCCAGAGCTCCTGGTCGCTGCGGTCGATCGCGCCGACGTCGTGGTGGTCGTCGACGTCGGTCGAGCCGCGGCCGGGGTAGTGTTTGCCGCAGGTCATCACGCCGGCGTCGGTGAAGCCGCGGATGAAGTGCGAGGCCATCTCGGCGACGAGTTCGCGGTCGGTGCCGAACCCGCGGGTGCCGATGTAGGTGCTGTCGGGGTGGAGGACGACATCGAGCACCGGCGAGTGGATCACGTTGACCCCGATCGCCGCCAACTGCATGCCGACGGCCCGGGCGGACTCGTAAACCAATTGCGGGTCGCCCGTGCGGGCCAGGCCCCACTGGCTGGGGAAGAACCGCACGCCGCCGCGGCAGAAGTCGGCGCTGCCGCCGCCTTCCTGGTCGAGGCACAGGTGCAGCGGGGCGTTGTAGGGTCGCTCGGCGGCGATTTCCTTCAGCCGGTTGAGCACCTCGGTGTACTGGTCGATGGTCAGGTAGGGCGGCTTGCAGAGGGTGTCCTGGATGTCGCTGAACTGGTCGGCGGGGATGTCGCCGGGGCTGGACTTGTCGAACGCCTCGCGCTTCTGGCCCGGGCGGGCGTAGTGGCGGAACTGGCGGTAGAACTGGGTGATCCGCAGCCCGGCGCAGTCCATCGTGCGGATCATGTTCTCCACGTCGGCGGTGACCAGCGACCCGTAGAACGACTGGGTGAACAACTGGCCCACCTTCTGCTCGAGGTTCATGGCCCCGAGCGCCTCGTCAACGACCTTGTACTTGTCAGCCATCGTGTTGTTCCTTTCGTTCGCGACTACAGCTCGGCGAGTTTCGCGCCCTGGGCGACCAGCGCCTCGCGGACGGCGACGCCGTCGAGGTCCTTCGGCCGGCACCGGTGGGCGGCCGCCATGGCGGCGCCCATGCCGGCGGCCTGGCCGACGGTGCACGCGGGGGGCATCACCCGCATCGACGAGTGGATCGCGTGGTCGACCGAGATCGGCCGTCCGGCGATCAGCAGGTTATCGGCGTCGCGCGCCACGACGCAGCCGAAGGGGATCTCGTACCATTCGCCCTCGTCCAGGCGGATCAGTTCGGTGCCGGCGCCGTCGGGGTTGTGGATATCGATGTTGTAGCGGACGCGGGCAATGGCGTCGGGGAACTTGGCGCGGCTTTCGAACGCCTCCTGCCGGAGGTACGCCTCGCCGAGGATCCGCCGCGTCTCGCGGATGCCCACGTGGTGGGCCATCGAGTGCAGTTGGGCGTTCTCGCAGCCCGGCACGTGGTTGCGGAAGAACGCCAGGAACTGGAGGACCTGCTTGTGACCCTCCAGCTCGGCCGCCGAGAGCTCCCGGCCCTTCGTGCCGTCGCGGTGGATGATCCGCGTGGTGTTCAGGTGGATCACGTCGGGGCGGAACCAGTTGAACATGAGGACGTTCTCGCGGAGGCAGTCGATCTCCCCGCGCCGGCGGGCCTGGTGGTACAGCTCGGTGATTTCCGCCCGGTCGGGCAGGCGGTCGCGGTCGACGTTGCTCAGCTTGAAGCACGTCGTCATCGGCTGGCAGTGGCCGGTGGGGCCGCCCTGTTCGTAGCCGCACCCGGCCAGGACCGCCAGGTCGCCGTCGCCGGTGGCGTCGACGACCATCGTCCCGGACGCCGCCGACAGGCCCGACTTGCTCAGCAGGACCGCCGCGTCGATATGCCGGTCGGTGACGATCGCGTCGGCCAGCGTGTGGTGGTAGAGCAGCTCGACGCCCGCGTCCAGGCACATCTGCTCGGCGGCGAGCATGGCCACATCCTTGGCGATGCCGGTGTCGGCGGCCTCGCGGGGCCACAGGGCCCGCATCCGGTCGCGCCACTCGGTATAGACGGGCCCGTCGAGCGGCTCATCGTTGACGTGGTTTCGCATGAACGGATGGACCTCGCCGGCGGCGGCCATCCCGCCGAGATAGCCGTACCGCTCGACGAGGACCGTCCTGGCCCCGGCCCGTGCGGCCATCACGGCCGCGCCCAGCCCCCCGGGTCCGCCGCCGACCACGAGCACGTCGGCCTCGTGGGTGACCGGCAGTTGGCGGCGGATGCTGTAGTCGATGGTCGTCATGGCTGGTCCTCCTGGTCTTGGCGGGGCCACCGGTCGGTTCGGAACGGACTGGCCGGCAGATCCGCCCCATTGACGAGATTGGCCTGTTCGGGCGATGACGCCCAGGCGTAGCGCACGGCCACCGGCGCGGCGACGTGGTCGCTGTGGACGACGACGGTCCGCCCGTCGATGGCGGCGCGGGCGGGAACGAACTGCCGATCGGCCCCGGCGATCTCGAAGCTGCCGGGCGCCCGCCCGTCGGAGGTGGTCAGCCCGTCGGCGTGCTCGAAGCGCAGACGGATCGTCCTGCCCTCGACGGCCATCGCGCTGTACAGCGGTCCGGAGAACGTCACGTCGCGGCCGTAGTCGTGGGCCAGGGCCCACAGGGCCAGCCGGTCGCCGACGGTGCGCTTGTTGCCGGGATGAATATCGTTGGGGTCGCCGATGTCGAGGGTGACGGCCATGCCCGTGTTCGGCTCGCTGAGGGTGCGGCACTGGGCCTCGCGCAGCCACGCCCAGTTGGTCCGGCCGGTCTTGGCGTAGTCGGCCAGTTGGACGAAGTAAAACGGGAAATCGCCCTGGCCCCATTGCCGCCGCCAGTCGCGGATCATCGTGGTGAACAGGCCGTGGTAGGCGTCGGCGCGGGAGGCGTTGGATTCGCCCTGGTACCAGACGGCCCCGCGGATGGCGTAGGGGATCAACGGGGCGACCATCCCGTTGTACAGCGTGGACGGGTGCCACGGGGAGGTCAGCGGGTTGGACGGCTTGCGGGGCGGGCGGGGCGTGCCGCCGCGGGTCTCCACCGGCGCCCGGTTGTACGCCGCCAGGCGTTTTTCGTAGTCGGCCCTCTGCTGCTCGTACTTCGCCATGGCCGCCTGTTCGTCCCATTCGACGACCGTCCGTTCCCACCAGCGGGCGAACTCGTCGCTCGCCGGGTGCGTCGCCAGGGCCTCGCGGCGGGTCCACGACTCGGCCGGCGTGCCCCCGACGGCCGTCTGGATCAGCCCGACCGGGACGTCCAATTCGTCCCGCAGCCGTCGGCCGAAGTAGTAGCCCCCCCCCGAGAACATCGCCGCCGTATCCGGCGTGCAGGGCGACCAGGTCCCTTCGCAGTCGTCGGCCGGCTCCTTCGGTCGGCAGGCCTGCTGCACGGTGAACAGCCGCAGGTGGTCGTCGGAGGCCTTGGCGATCGCGGCCTGGGCGTCGGCGCTCCAGGCGAGGCGCCGGGCCATGTTCGACTGACCCGAGCAGACCCACACTTCACCGACGAGGATATCGTCGATGACGATCCGCTCGCCCTCGCCGGCCGTCGTGTCCGCCACGGCCATCGAGAGGGGGCCGCCGGCCGGCAGGGGCTCCCAGGTGAGCGTCCAGCGGCCGTCGGCGCCGGCGGTCGTCGTCCGGGCGACGTCGGCGATCCTCACGCTGACGGTGGCCCCCGCCGCCGCCCAGCCCCAGATGGGGATGGGCCGGTCGCGCTGCAGGACCATGTGATCGGCAAAGACCGACGGCAGGCGCAGGGAGGCGGCGCCCTGCACCTGCGCCGCCGGCATCGTCGTCGGAAGCAGGACACCCAGCACGCAGGCGCTCACGACCAGGCGGTTTCGTCGGACAACGCTGTGACCGGTGTTCATCGGCGGTCCTCTCCATGCGGCCGCGGGACGCGGGTCGCTGTCATGTCGCCCAGGGCAGTTGCTTGCTGTCGGGGGTGTACTGGTGCAGTTCGATCCGGTTGCCGTCGGGGTCTTCCAGCCAGGCCTGGTAGCTGCGGTCGGTGCCCAGCTTGATCGGCGAGACCGCCACGCCGGCGGCGCCGAGCCGCTCGACTTCGGCGGCGAGGTCTTCCACCTGCAGGCAGAAGTGCCTGTACGACTGCGTGTCGTCGCGCTCGCCGCGCTCGCCGACGAACAGTTCCAGGAACGTGCCCCCGCCGACATGCAGGTATTGGCCGTACTGCCGGCCGTCGGTGTCGATGAACGGGAAGGCTTCGGTCATGCCGAGCGCGTCGCGGTAGAACGACACGGCCTTGTCGAGATCGCTGACCACGAAACACACATGAGCGAGACGCTTGGGCAAAACTGGGACTCCTACACCGTGGTGGGTCTGGGTTGGTGGCCGATTTCACGCCTGATCGGCCCGTCGCCGGGAGTATACCCCTCCACGGTTCGCCCGGCAACGGCGGGGCGGATGGTTTTTGCGGGCGAAACGTCTTGAACACGCCGGCGGTTTCGGCATAATCGAGGGCTTGATCTATAAACGTGAGAGGACCGTTGCCCTATGGGACCGATTCTGGCTTCGCTGCTCAGGGTTCAGGAGATCGAACACGACAGGATGCACGTTCGCAGGCGGCTGCGAAGTAAAGAAAACGCCATTCGTGTCGTCCAACGGAGGATTGACGAACTGACGGCCCGCCGCGGGGAGTTGGCCGATCAGCTTCGCAAGCAACAGACGCGGGTGGACGAGGTGGACCTCGATCGGGCCAGTCGCGAGGAGGAGATTCAGAAGCTCCGCGGCGCCTTGAACCGGGCCAGGACCAACAAGGAATACGCCGCCCTGCTGACGCAGATCAACTCGTTCAAGGCCGACAACGCCAAGCTTGAAGAGCAGATCCTGGGCACCATGGAGGGCATCGACGCCGCCAAGGCCGAGCTGGAGGCGATCGACGCCCACGTCGAGGCGGAAGAGAAACGCAAGGCCCAGGCCGCTGAGATCAACGCCGAAGAGGTCGCCAAGCTCCAGGCCATGCTCGATGAGCTCCAGCAGCGGCGCGACGAGGCCGCCGCCGAGGTGCCCGACGACGTCCTGGCCAGCTTCGACCGGATCGCCGAGAACCGCGACGGGGAGGGGATGGCCCCCATCGAAGTGGTCGACGCCAAGCGCAACGAATTCATGTGCGGCGGCTGCTACATGGGTCTGTCCGCCGAGCACTACAACGCCCTGCTGAGCAAGGACGAGATCCGCCACTGCGACAGTTGCGGGCGGATCCTCTACATCCCCGTCGAAGCGACCAGCAAGGGATAGGAACCGCGACGCTGTGGGGGCAATCCTGGTGGTTGCCCGTTGGCCCGTTGGCCCACGATGAACGCTCCGCCCTCATCGCGGGCAGGCCGGGCCCGCCCCTGCAGCCCGAGTGGATAGTCGCCGTTCAGGTCATGACACAGCACGCCGACAATCCTGCCGACACCTTCACGCTGTTTACCGACGGCGGGTCGCGCGGCAACCCCGGGCCGGCGGCGGCGGGGTTCGTGCTGACCGACGGGCGGGGGCGGACGGTTCACGCCGCCGGGCAGTTCCTCGGGCGGGCCACCAACAACGTCGCCGAGTACCGCGCGCTGCTGGCGGGGCTGGGCGAGGCCCTGCGGCGGGGGGTGAAGCGACTGGCGATCCGCTCGGACAGCGAGTTGATGGTCCGCCAGCTCCACGGGGCCTACCGCGTTCGGAACGAGGCGCTTAAGCCGTTATATGAAGAAGCGTTGGAGAAACTCGATCGGCTCGAATCCTACGAGGTCGCCCACGTCGGCCGCCAGCAAAACGCCCGGGCCGATGGCTTGGTCAACGAGGCGCTTGATCGCCGGGCGAACGTCGGCGACGACGCCGACGGGTCGGCGGGCCCGTGGCCGCCCGAGCGGTTCGTGGCCCTCTGCACCGCCGACGGGTTCGAGGCCTGTCCGGCCGTGGTCTCGGCGGGCGGCCGGTGGACCTTCGACGGCGCCACACCGGCGGGCCTGTGCGTTCACGCCGCCGCAGGCATCCTTGCCGCCGTCCACGACGCCCCGCCCGGCGCCGCGCGGCTCAAGGCCCGGTGCCTCAAGCCCGGCTGCCCGGCGGCGTTCGACATTCGGATCGACACGCCGCCGTCGTGAACGGCGAATCCCCATGTAGGGGCAGCCC
The DNA here is from genome assembly GCA_964535025.1 of uncultured Planctomycetales bacterium. GTDB lineage: Bacteria > Planctomycetota > Phycisphaerae > SM23-33 > FEN-1343 > JAAYZK01. The sequence goes on along the minus strand of CAZHRW010000011.1, from coordinate 6,941 downwards.
TTGTGGGTGCCCGATCGCCCGTGGGCCCGCGATGAGCGCTTCGGGACGGTCGAGGGCAGGTAGCCGCCTGCGCCGAGGCTTCGGCGGGCCGCGGCAAGGCCTGCCGCTGCAGACGTTATTCCCTGTTCGACATCAATGTCGAGGTCGGTATAGTGGTACCAGGAGGTCGCCGCCGGTCATGGCCAGGTTGCCCGAACAGTTCATCCATCAGGTCCAGCAGGCGACGGACATCGTCGAGCTGATCGGGCGATACGTGACGCTGCGCCGGCGGGGGAAGGACCACGTGGGGCTCTGCCCGTTCCACCAGGAGAAGACCCCAAGCTTCACGGTCTCCCCCGGCAAGCAGATGTTCAAGTGCTTCGGCTGCGGCGTCGGCGGCGGGGTGTTCCAGTTCGTGATGCTGCAACAGAAGGTCACCTTCCCCGAAGCCGTCCGCCTCCTGGCCGAGCAGGCGGGCATCCCCGTCCCGACGGCCGACGGGCCGCCGACGGAGGCGGGCATGGACCGGGGCGAGCTGGTCCGCCTGATGCGGTTCGCCGCCGATTTCTACCGGGAGCAGCTTCACCGGCCCGCCGGGGCCGCGGCGCTGGCCTATGCCCGCAAGCGGCAGTTGACCGACGAGAGCATCGAGCGGTTCGAACTGGGCGCGGCCCCGGATGCGTGGGACGGCCTGTACCGGGCGGCCCGCGTGGCGGGGTTCCGCGAGAAGCAACTCCTGGCGGTGGGGCTGGTCGCCCAGCGAGACAGCGGGGGCTGCTACGACCGGTTCCGCAACCGGCTGATGTTTCCGATCCTCGACGCCGCCGGCCGCGTGATCGCCTTCGGCGGCCGGGCGCTGGACGAGGCCCAGCGGGCCAAGTACCTCAACAGCCCCGAGACGGTCCTGTTCGACAAGTCGTCGAACCTGTACGGCTTGCAGTGGGCGCGGCAGCCGATCTCCAGGACCGGCCGCGTGGTGGTGGTGGAGGGGTATTTCGACGCGCTGATGCCCGCCCAGGCGGGCATGGCCAACGTGGTGGCCACGCTGGGCACGGCCCTGACGGACCGTCATGTGCGGATGCTCTCCCGCCTGGCGTCGGACGTGACGCTCGTGTTCGACTCGGACACCGCGGGGGCCGCCGCGGCCGAGCGGGGGCTGGAGCTGTTCATCGCCCAGGAGATGCACGTCCGCATCGGGGCCGTCCCCGACGGCAAGGACCCCTGCGATTACGTCCTGTCGGCGGGGATCGAGGCCTTCGGCGAGTTGGTGGACGCGGCCCCCGACGCCCTGGAGTACCTTTGGCGGAAGCGCTCGGCCCAGTTCGCCGGCGCCGAGAACCTCATCGAGCAGCGCAGGGCGGCCGAGGAGTTCCTCCGCGTGGTGGTCACCTCGGCGGCGTACGGCGCCATCGATGCCGTCCGCCAGGGGATGCTGATCAACCAGTTGGCCCACCTGATGGGCGTGCCGGTCGAGCATCTCACCGGTCAGGTCCGCCGCCATCTGCGTCGGGTGCCGACGGCCTCGGCGCCGCCGGCCGAACAGCCGGTCGTGCTCGGCGTGGTCGGGGCGCAGCGGAGAATTCTGGAGGTGCTGATCGCCGAGCCGGATCTGTTCGACCATGCCGCCCGGCAGATCGGTCCCGAGGTGTTCACCGACCCGGTCCTCGCGGCGGTGGCGAAGGAAGTCTGGCGCTTGGGGGACCTGGGCGAACTGAACCTCGAATCGCTGCTGAGCGTAGCTGAAGGGGACGACTGGGGTCGGATCGTGACCGACCTGACCGCCGCGGCCGAACATCGGGGCAACCATGCCGCGACGCTGGCCGAGGACCTGGCCTACCTGGAGTCGTGCCGTCTGCGCCGCCGGTCGGACGAACTCAAGCAGGCGGCGCGCAGCGGGGACGAAGAGTCCCTTCGCCGTTATGCGGCGAGCCGGCAGACGCCCGACGTCCGTCGCCTGCCGCGATAGGCAAGGGGGACGGGCGGTATGTGATTTCCGTAATGGTCCCTAGGAAAAGGGGTTAGCTCGCAGGAAGGCGGGGAAGCCGTTTTTTCCTGTCCGGGCGCGCCCGTTGAGCCGCACAAAAAATGGTTGAACTTCAAAAGTTGATGGGGCTAGAATGTATAATTCACGTAATTGTAGCGGTTTCGACGCCCAGACCCTCGGAGTCGGATCAATGTCAGACACGATGGCTTCGGTACTCAACGCGCTGATCGAGCGAGGTGCCACCCAGAGCTATCTCACGTACGAGGAGATGAACGAGCAGCTTCCGGACGACTTCTCGCCCGACGCGCTCGACAATCTCTTGATGGTGCTCGACGAGAAGGGCATCGAACTGATCGACGAGTCGGACGTGTCGGCCCGGGAGCGCCTCAAGGAAGTCGTCGCGGCCAAGGACGGCAAGGGCAAGGCGGCCAAGGCCGACGAGGGTGAGAAGTCCGGCGCGGCGGATCTGGAGAGCGACACCCGTCGGATCGACGACCCGGTGCGGATGTACCTGACCCAGATGGGCGAGATCCCCCTGCTGACCCGCGCCGAGGAAATCGCCCTGGCCAAGAAGATCGAGATGACCCGGATGCACTTCCGCCGCCGGGTGCTCGAGAGCGATTACTGCATGGCCGAGGCCGCCGAGATCATCCGCCAGGTCGGCGAGGGCGATCTGCCCTTCGACCGGACGATGAAGATCTCGACCGCCGAGAACCTCGCCAAGGAGACCATCTCGGCGCGACTGCCGACCAACCTCGAGACGGTCGAAAAGATCATCACGGCCAACCGGGCCGACTGGGAGGGCCTCAACGGCAGCGAGAGCGGCCCGGCGGCCCGGCGGAAGCTCAAGCAGATCTGGCATCGCCGGCGCCGCGGCGCGAAGCTGCTGGAAGAGTTGTCCTTGCGCACCAGTCGCATCCAGCCGCTGATGAAGAAGCTCCAGCACATCTCCGAGAAGATGGCCGAGCTGGAGTCGGCCATCGCCAACGCGGACGCCAATCGCACGCCTCGCGAGGACGTGGAGGTGATGGCCGAGGAACTCGACGGGCTGATGGGCCTGGTCCTCGAGCGCCCCGAGGTGCTCCGCAAGCGGGTCAAGGCCATCCAGAAGGTCTACAACGACTACGAGCAGGCCAAGCGCGAGCTGTCCGGGGGGAACCTCCGGCTGGTCGTGTCCATCGCCAAGAAGTACCGCAACCGGGGTCTGAGCTTCCTGGACATCATCCAGGAGGGCAACACCGGCCTGATGCGGGCGGTCGATAAGTACGAGTACCGGCGCGGGTACAAGTTCAGCACCTACGCGACGTGGTGGATCCGCCAGGCGATCACCCGCGCGATCGCCGACCATGCCCGCACGATCCGCATCCCCGTGCACATGATCGAGACGATGAGCCGTCTGCGGAACATCTCCAAGCGGCTCGTCCAGGAACTCGGCCGCGAGCCGTCCATCGAGGAGATCGCCCACGAGGCGGGCATGACCATCGCCGAGGCACGGCGGGTCATGAAGATCTCCCGCCACCCGATCAGCCTCGACCGGCCGGTTGGCGAGAGTGAAGACAGCTACTTCGGCGATTTCATCGAGGATGATTCGGCCGAGAGCCCGGTCGAATCGGCCGGGGCCGAGATGCTCAAGGACCGCATTGAAGAGGTCCTCAAGACACTCACCTACCGCGAGCGCGAGATCATCAAGCTGCGCTACGGGATCGGTGACGGGTACACCTATACCCTCGAGGAAGTCGGGCGGATCTTCAAGGTCACCCGCGAACGCGTCCGCCAGGTGGAGGCCAAGGCCATCCGCAAGCTCCAACACCCCGTCCGTGCCCGCCGTCTCGAAGGGTTCCTCGACGGCAAGGCCTACAAGACGGATTCCGCCTGAGCGCAACTACTAAACCTTGCTCCCGCGTGCGCCGATACGACATCGGGGTCCTTTCCGAGGTCGTAATGGAAAGCACGACAGTGATGGCGCAGGGCGAGCGGGTTCTCGTGATAGACGACACCCCGTCGGTGTGTTCCCTGATTGGTCAGGCCCTCCAGGCCCACGAGCTGGAATGTGTGCTGGTGACCCAGGCCGAGCAGGCGGAGCAGTTGATCGGCGACGAGCCGTTCGGAAGCATCCTGTGCGACGTCAACATGCCCGGCCTCAGCGGCCTGGAGCTGCTGCAGCGGGCCAGGCGGTTGCAGCCGGACACCCCGGTGATCCTCATGACCGGGCACGGGTCGGTGGAAGACGCCAAGTACGCCATCCGCCAGGGCGCCTACGACTACCTGGAAAAGCCCCTGGACGTCGAGCACCTTCACCGGATCGTCACCCGGGCGATGGATGAGAGCCGCCGCCGGCCCGCCGCGCCGCCTCGGGAGGCCCCGGCCGATCAGTACGACACACTGACGGGCCTGTTGACCCCGCGGATGCTCCACGAGCGCCTCAGCGCGATCCGCCGGGCGGCCGTGACGGACGGGGAGAACTGCTCCGTGCTCGTGCTGGACCTGGACCAGTTCGCCGAGGCCAACAGCATCTTCGGCTACGCCTTCGGGGACGATCTGCTCCGCCGGGTGGGACAGATCCTGCGGGATCTGCTCGGCGACGAGGTGCCCATCTGCCGATTCGGGGCCGACGAATTCATCGTCGTCCTGACCGGTGCCGACGAGCGCCGGGCGAGCGAGGTCGCCGAACGTCTCCGCCACGTGCTGGGAGGGCGGCCCATCCAGTGGCAGGACGCCGCGGTGTCGGTCACCGTCTCGTTGGGCATCGCCGAGGCCGGGGCCGGGTTCTCCACGCCCCCCGAGCAGGTGCTCGCCAACGCCCGACATGCCGTCCGCGAGGCCAAGCGGCACGGCGGCAACGCCGTCCGTGCCTGGAGCGAGACCGCCGAGGCCGCCTCCGGGACGGTTTTGTCGACCGTGGCCGACCTCCAGGACAAGGCGCAGCAGGAAGCCGCCCGGATCGACCGTCAACTCTGGCTGACCTGCCTGGAGAGCGTTCGGGCCCTGGTCAGCGCCGTGGAGGCCAAGGATCCGTACACCCGCATGCATAGCGACCATGTAACCTACTACGCCGAGCATCTGGCCAGGCAGGCCAACCTGCCCGGTGACTTGATGGAGGCCATCCGCGTGGCGGCGCTCGTGCACGACGTGGGCAAGATCGGCATCCCCGATACCATCCTCACCAAGCCCGGACGGCTCACCGAGGAGGAGTTTCAGCTCATCCGCGAACATCCCCGCATGGGCGCGGAGATCCTCTCGAAGATCTCGCTGTTGGACGACGAGAGCCGCCTGGTGCTCCACCACCACGAAAACTGGGACGGCAGCGGCTATCCCGACGGCCTGGCCGGCGAGGCCATCCCCCTGGGCGCCAGGGTGATTCAGTTGGCCGACTGCATCGACGCGATGCTCATGCGGCGAACCTACAAGGAGCCGTTCCCCCTGTCTCGGGTTCTCGATGAACTCGAGCGGGGCAAGGGCAAGCAGTTCGATCCCACGCTCGCCGAGGTGGCCATCGAATGGCTCCAGGCCCATCCCGATCGGGTCATCCAGTTGGGAATACACGAACGCTGCGCCTGACGACTGAGCCGCCGCGATTGCTAAAGTTGTTGCGGCGAATGCCGATTGTAATTGACATACGACCAGAAGGTTATCGAGAGGAAGTTCGCGTGAGGGTGTCGATCGCCGGCCCTGCCGGACCCAGAGGCCACGTCTTCCACTCGTCGTCCACAAGGAGCGGACCATGCGTATCGCGATGTTCTCGTGGGAGACGATGCACTCCATCGCCGTCGGGGGAGTCGCCGCACATGTCACCGAATTATCTGACGCACTGGCCGCACGGGGCCACGATGTCCACGTCTTCACGCGCTTGGGTGCCGGCCAGGGCGGCCACTCGATCGAGGGGGCGGTCCACTACCACCGCTGCCCGTTCGGCTGGGACCGGGACTTCGTCGTCGAAGTGAACCACATGTGCGACTCCTTCGCCTGGCACTTCGGCGAATGCGCCGCCGCCGACGGACCCTTCGACATCGCCCACGCCCACGACTGGCTGGCCGCCAAGGCCCTCGTGCAGGCCCGCAACCACCACCGGGCCGCCGGCGTCTTCACGATCCATTCCACCGAGTACGGCCGCTGCGGCAACCAGTGCCACGACGGCCGCAGCCGTACCGTCCGCGACATGGAGTGGGAGGGCGGCTACTGCTCGGATGTCACGATCGCCGTCTCCGGCGTGATCGCCCGCGAGTACCAGTGGCTGTATAACATGCCCGACGGAAAGATCGCGCCCATCTACAACGGCGTGCACGCCGAGCGGTTCGCCGGGGCCATCGACGTGGCCGCCGAACGCGCCCGCTACGGGATCGGCTCGTACGACCCGATGGTCCTGTTCGCCGGGCGACTCGCCTGGCAGAAGGGGCCCGACATCCTCGTCGAGGCGATCCCGGCGATCGTCGCGCGGCACCCGAACGTCAAGATCGTCTTCGCCGGCGACGGCGACATGCGCCAGGGCCTCGAGCAGCGCGTCGCCGACCTCGGCGTGGCCGGCGCGGTCCGCTTCGTCGGCTATCGGCGGGGGGCGGAGCTGCACAACCTCTTCAAGGCGACCGACCTCGTGTGCGTTCCCAGCCGCAACGAACCGTTCGGGATCGTCATCCTCGAGGCGTGGGCGGCCGGCAAACCGGTCGTCGTGACCCACAACGGCGGCCCGGCCGAGTTCGTCCGGCACGGGGTCGACGGGCTGAAGATCTACGACCATCCCGATTCGGTCCGCTGGGGCGTCCTGGAAGCCTTCAGCGACTTCGACCGCGCGCGGGCCATGGGCCGCCTGGGCCGCTCCCGGGCCCGCACGGAGTTTTCCTGGGACAACATCGCCCGCCGGACCGAAGACGTCTACCAACGCGCCGTCATGACCAACCGCCGCCGTCTCGGCCTGCCCGAAACGATCGAGATGCCCGAGCCGATCGAACTGGCCACGCCCACCGTCAAGATCAAGGCCGCGTGA
>CAZHRW010000010.1:0-14328 GCA_964535025.1 uncultured Planctomycetales bacterium | reverse complement strand
CAACATCGCGCCCAACTTCGGCGTCGGCCGCCTCGACAGTTGGCGCTTCGGGGCCATGCCCAGCCCCTATCCGCACGTGCCGGCCCTGTGCCTGGCGGCGGACTATTTCACGACCAACAGTCCTCTCGTTGACTACAACGTGGATAACGACGGGGACGGCGTGACCATGGACCCGCTCGTCCCGCCGGTGTCGGTCACGCACGCCAACAACCGCGAGAGCGTCGTCCACGGACAGATCAACGTCAACACCGCCACACTGGACGCCCTGTGCGCCCTGCCCCTGCTGGAAGAAGGGGCAATCGATCCGGCGGAGGCCTTTGCCTTTGCCTTTCGCTTGCGGATGGCCGCCGAACTGATCGGGTATCGCGACGGGCTCGGGGCGATCGAGGACGACCGGTTCACCGAAGGGGCGCCGGCGGAGGAGTACTACAACCGCGACTACGAGGGCAGCGCGGCCCAGCCCAGGGGTATCGAGAACTTCAGCGGCCTCGACCTGTGGGACGTCCTGAACTGGCGCGGCGGGGGGCTGCGGACCGACCTGGGCTTCGCCTCGGCGGGCGAGCCGGCCCTGCTGTTGCGCCTCGAATACGACGATGATCCCGCAGCGCCGATGAACGCGTACTCGACCAGCCCCGGCGACACGGACAAGGGGTATCTCTTGGGCGCCCTGGCCGGTAGCCCGAACGACGACGGTTACGACCCCGACGACCTCGACCTCCTCACGGGTCCCACGGTGCCCGACCTCACCAAGTACGAACGTCGCTGGACCTACCTGTCCAATCTCCTGACGGTCAACAGCGACACGTACTGCGCGTACATCTGGGTCCAGTTGGGGCCCCAGTTGAACCCGGTCACACGCCGGCGCTACATCGCCATCCTCGATCGCAGCAACTGCTGCGAGCCCGGCGACCGGCCGCAGGTGCGGGCGTTCATGGAGGTGAAGTGAGAACGGCCCGCCTTCGCCGAGGCTACGGCGGGCAGGCAGGCTGGAGGCTGGAGGCTGTAGGCTGGAGGCTGGAGGCTGGAGGCTTTAGGAACGGCAACCGCAACGGCAACGGCTACGGCTAAGGCTAAGGCGAACAAGGCCCACGCAATCCTTGCGTGGGCTTTTTTCGATGGTGTACCGACCACGGGCGCGGTCATGGGCGACGCGGCGCCGCGCGGGTCCCGTTTTTCTCCACGTTCGCTCTGGTCTCATGGGGACGCTGCCTGTAAACTCCAACCCTTGCAGTTGGCAAGTCGTTACGGTGTCCTTCGTTTCTTTTCGTTCTTCGTGTCCTCTGTGGTTGGTGAAAGGCTACGGGTTTGAGGCCACCGATTCAGCGTCAATGCCGTCGCTGTCGCCGTTGCTGTTCCGAAAGCCGAGAGCCTGAAGCCTAAAGCCTGCCTGTCCGCCGTAGCCTCGGCGAAGGCGGGCCTTTCCAGGAGCGTGCGATGTCCCTTCGTGTGGCGCGCGGGATGACGCTGACGGAGTTGGTCGTCTCCGCGGGCGTGCTCGTGGCCATGATGGGGGGCGTGGGGTACGTGTTTACGCACACCGCCGCGGCGGTGCGGGCGACGACGGGGGTGATCGAGAACAACGCCGCGGTCCGCGCCGTGGCGGGCCGGCTCCGCGAGGACCTCGCCGCCTGCGATCCCGACGGGATGCTCATCCTGGCCGCGCCGGCCGCCGGCGGGGGGCCGGACCTGCTGGCGTTCACCGTTTGCGGGCGGGTCGCCTCCTGCCTGGTCGCCGAGGACGGCGAGCCGGTGACCTCGAACGCGGCCCTGATCGTCTACGCCGTCGCCCGCGACGCGTCGGACCCGACGGGGGCGTCGAAGATTCTCTGCCGCTACGTGTACGGCCTGACCGGCCGCGATGCCTACCCGGCGAACCTGGCCGAGTTGATCGAGCAGGCCGCGACGGGCGACCCCAACGGCCTGGACGACCTGGACGTCCTGGGCGAGTCGACCGCCGCGATCGCCGCCAAGGACGCGTGCTTCGACTTGGGCAGCGGGGCGGCGTCGATCGAGGCCGACTACATCGTGCCCCTCCTGACCGCCTCAACCGCCGTGAACCCCGCCCCCCAGCGGCTGAATGACGCGGCCGCCGGGGGCGTGCGGCAACTGTGGCCCTACCTGTGCGGCTCGCTCGATACGATGACCGTGGCCTTCTACGACGGCCTGGCCGCCGACGGCACGCCACCGGCCGGCCCCTCCGACCCGACCGCCTGGATCAGCCCCGCCGATGACGACCTCGACGCCAACGTGCCCCGCCCGCCCGACGACGACGCCTGCGACGACCCGTGGCCCCGACGGATCTGCAACGGCCGCTATTGGGTCTGCTCGTCCAGACGCACGCGGACCTTCCAGCCCCGTGCCCTCAAGATTACCCTCCGCTTCCGCCACAACGACATCCGCTCCGGCCCCGTCGAGATCATCGTCCCCCTCCGCCACTGAAGAACGCCACCCCGGCAAGGTATCTCGGTATTGCAACTCCGAAATACCGAAAGCTTGCCAGAACTGAACTTACCTCCCGCAAGGCACCCCAACAGACGGCATCCCCAACGTCCATCACATCGTCTGTCCGTACCGCTCCACCGCCGCCACCACCGCCGCGACGATCTCGCCCTCCTTGACCGTCCGGACTCGTCGGCCGTCGACGTAGAGCACTCCCTTGCCCTTGCCGCCGCAGATGGCGACATGGGCGTCGGCGGCCTCGCCGGGGCCGTTGACGATGCAGCCCATCACGGCCACGGTCAGCCCCGCCCCGCGGCCCCGCAGGGCCTGGCGGATCGCCGCGACCAGCGGCAGCAGGTCGATCTGCATCCGCCCGCAGGTCGGGCAGGCGATGATCTCCGCCTCGTCGCGCGTCCGCAGGCGCATCGCCGCCAGCAACTCCCGGGCGGCGCGGACCTCCTCGACGGGATCGGCCGCGAGCGAGATGCGGATCGTCTCGCCGATGCCCTCGGCCAGCAGCGCACCCAGGGCCGCCGCCGAGCGGACGACGCCGGTTTCCGCGTCGCCGGCGTGGGTGACGCCGAGGTGGATGGGGTAGTCCCACCGCCGGGCCATGCGGCGGTTGACCTCGATGCACGTCAGGACATCGGGGCTCTTGGCCGCCAGGACGAGATCGCCGAAGCCGCACGCGTCGAAGAGGGCCAGGTACGCCTCCAGCTTGGCGATCATCAGGTCCACCAGCGGCGTGGCCTCCTCGGCGGCGCGGCGGACCCTGTCGTGCCGCTCGACGATGCTGCCCTCGTTGACGCCCACGCGGATGGGGACGTTCCGCTCGCCGCACGCGTCGATGACGCGGCGGACGCGGTCGCGGTCGGCGATGTTGCCGGGGTTCAGGCGGATCTTGTGAACGCCCGCGGCGACGGCCTCGAGGGCCCGCTGGAAGTGGAAGTGGACGTCGGCGATGAGCGGCACGGGCGAGCGCGCCAGGATCGCCGGAAGCGCCGCCGTATCGGCGGGCGTCGGCACCGCCACGCGGACGAGGTCGGCCCCCGCGTCGGCCAGGCGGACGATCTGGGCGACGGTCGCCTCGACGTCCCGCGTCGGCGTGTTGGTCATGCTCTGGACGCTCACCGGCGCGTCGCCGCCGATGGCGACGGGGCCGACGTTCACGCGGCGGCTGGTACGGCGTTGGATGGAGGGGTGTTGCATGTCAGTGGGTCGTCACCACGCCGGCGGCGTCGCGGACGCGGGCCATCGTCGCCTCGGCGACCTCACGGGCGCGACGCCCCCCGTCGCGGAGGATGTCGCGGACCGTGTCCGGGTCGTTTTCCAGAGCCGCATACTTCTCGCGAGCCTGGGCGAACAGGTCGTTGATCAACTCGGCCAGCCGGCCCTTCGCCTGCCCATAGCCGTATCCGCCGGCGCGGTAGGCCGCGGCGATCTCGTCGGCCTCCGCCTCGTCGGCCAGCAGCCGCAGCAGGGCGAAGACGTTGCACGTATCGGGGTTCTTGGGCTCTTCCATCGGTGTCGAGTCGGTGACGATCCTGCCGCAGCGTTTGGTGGTCTGCCTCGGTGTCTGGAAGATCTCGATGGTGTTGTCGTAGCTCTTGGACATCTTCTGCCCGTCCAGGCCCGGCACGACGGCGACCTCCGGGACGATGTAGGGTTCCGGCGGCACCAGCACGTCGGCGTCGAAGGCCTGGTTGAACTTGATCGCCAGGTCCCGCGTGATCTCGATGTGCTGTTTCTGGTCCTGTCCGACCGGCACGAGGTTGGAGTCGTAAATCGTGATGTCGGCGGCCTGGAGGACCGGGTAGTCGAACAGCCCCATGTTGGCCGCCAGGCCCCGGGCGACCTTGTCCTTGTAGCTGGTGGCCTTCTGCATGAGCGTCACCGGGCAGATGGTATTGAGCATCCAGCACAGCTCGGTCACCTGCGGGACGTCCGACTGGACGAAGAACACGCTGCGGGCCGGATCGATCCCCAGCGCCAGGTACGCCGTCGCCACGTGCATCGTCACCGATTCCAGCTCCGCCTTGTCGCGCAGGCTCGTCAGGGCGTGGTAATTGGCGATGAAGTAAAAGCACTCGTGCCCTTCATCCTGCAGCTTGAGGTACTGGCGGATCGCGCCGAAGTAGTTGCCCAGGTGCAGCCGTCCCGAGGGCTGGATGCCCGACAGCACGCGTTGGATCTTATTCGTTTCGCTCATGGTCGTCTCACTCTGGAAGGCTCTATCGAAACAGCGGCGAAAAGCCGTGCAGCTTCTGGATGGCGCCGGCGACCAACTGCTGGGCCGGATCGCTCAACACCACGAAGAACAGGGGGTACACGGCCCGCCCGAAATACCAGCCCAGCACGTTCAGCGATTGCCCCGCGGTCCCCAGCAGGCGCGGGATGAACAGCGCGCCCAGCAGGACCCACCGGCCGTAGAGGATCTGCCAGCGCATGTACGGCACCTGCTGATCGCCCGGCAGCATCTCCCGCGCGATGTGGTGGCCGTCCAGCGGGAACAGCGGCAGCAGGTTGAAGGCCATCAGCGCCAGGTTGATCAGGATCGTGTACATCAGGACGAACACGACCACATCGGTCACCGCCAGCGGCGCGCCCGCACGCGTGTCGACGGTGGCGCCGGCGACGGCGACCAGGTGCAGGACGGCGGCGGCAAGGCCCGCGATGGCCAGGTTGCTCAACGGCCCGGCGGCGCTGACGGCGATGTTGCCCAGCCGGCGGGGGTGGAGGTTGGCGAAGTTCACCGGCACGGGGCGCGCCCAGCCGAAGCCGATCAGCAGGATCGCCAGCGTGCCGATCGGGTCGAGGTGCGCCAGGGGATTGAGCGTGCAGCGGCCGGCCGCCTTGGCGGTCGGATCGCCGAACGCCAGCGCCGTCCGCGCATGGGCAAACTCGTGCACCGACAGGCTTAACAGAATCGGTGCCGCCGCCAGAACCGCCCCGAAGATCATCTCGGTGGTGAGCATCGCCTTTTCCTTTTACTTGACCGCCCCGCGCCAGGCAAGGATAATGCCTCACACGCCCCGGCGGAGGTGGCTCAGAACTTATTGCATCGTTGAAGGTTAAGACCCAAACATCGGCCGGGAGGCCCGCTGGAACCCATGACGGCCCTCGATCCTACGACCATCGACCTGCTTGTGCTCGACGTGGACGGCGTTCTCACCGACGGACGGATCATCTACGACGACGCCGGGCGGGAGCTCAAGACGTTCCACGTGCAGGACGGCTCGGGCATCAAGTACTGGCACCGCGCCGGCAAGCGTTCGGCGATCATCACCGGCCGCCGCAGCGACGTCGTCGACCGCCGCGCCGGCGAGTTGGGCGTGTCGGTGGTCCGGCAGGGGGCGATCGACAAGCTGCCCGCCCTGAAAGAGATCCTGGCGGAACTGGACGTCGAGCCGTCCCGGACCGCCTACATGGGCGACGATCTGCCCGACCTGCCCGCCATGCGGATCTGCGGCTTGAAGATCACGGTGCCCAACGCGGTCGATGAGATCAAGACCGCCGCCGACTGGATCGCTCCGGTGGCCGGCGGGCATGGGGCGGTCCGGTGGGCCATCGAAAAGCTGCTGCGCGACAGCGGGCTGTGGGCGGCGCTGATGACACGGTACGCATGAGAACCGCATGGCCAAGAAACTGCTCCTGATCTTCGGCACGCTGGCGATCCTGGTGGTCGCCCTGGTGGTCTACAGCCACTACGTCGCCTCCGACCTGCCGGCGCTGCCTGAGCCGGCGGCGGACGAACGGCCCGAGATCCCCGCCGGGACCACGACGGTCGGCGGCGTGCCGGTGGGCGCCGCCGGCGAGGTCTGGCTGGCCCAGACGGACCCGGAGACGGGGCTGCGGACCGCGGTGATCCGCGGCCGCAGTTGGCACGGGGAGGGCGACCGGTACACGCTGGTCGAGCCGGACGCCGAACTCTACCTGCCGGGCGGGCAGACCATCCGCATCACCGCCGCCAAGGGCGTGATCCGGGCCGAGGAGGTCGCCGGGACCCTCGAGCCGCGCGAGGGCAGGATGACCGGCGAGGTGTGCATCCGCGTCGACATGAACACCCTGCGCGACGACCAGCGGCCGCCCGCCGCCGAACGCCCGGCCGACTTCGTGCATGTCTACACCGAGGAAGTGACCTTCAGCGAGGAACTCCAGGAGATCCTCGCGCCGGGACGGGTGGAGGTGACCGGGCAGGACGTGCGGATCCTGGGCGAACACCTCCTGCTGCAGTGGCACACGGCGCCGGTGCGGGAATTGCGCCGGCTCCTGCTGGCGCGGGGCGAGACCATCGAGATCCGCCGGGCCGCCGAACCCGTCGGCCGCCGCGACGATGACGACCGGACGCCCGCGGCGGCCCCGGGACCGGTCGTCCCGGCCGCCGAACCGGCGGTCGTCCGGGCGTACCGCCTCACGATGACCGACACCATCGAGGTGCACCGCCGGAGCCAGCACCTGGAGGGCGCCGACGACCTGACGCTGCTGTTCGCGTTTCGCGACGATTCCGAGACGCGGCAGATGTCTCCCTCCCCCCGGCAGGCCCGGCAGGCCGCGTCCGAGACGTCCACGGCGCCCGCCGAGGCGATCGACGGGGGCGAAACGTTCACCATCACCTGGGCCGGGCCGCTGGAGATGGTCCCCGTGACCGACGCGACCGATCTGGGCGGGATGACGATGCCGCCGGCCGGCGAATTCGCCCTGGCGGCCGTCGGGCCGGCCCTGACGCTGACCGACGAGCAGATCGACGAGCAGACCGGCCAGCCGGCCGGTGAGAACGTTGTCGCCCGGTGCGGCCGCGCGAGCTTCAACAGCGCCACCGAGACGGTCGACCTGGCCGCCGGCGATCGCCCCGGCGGCGCCGTGGACCTGACGATCGCCGAGCTGGGCCAGCTTACCGGCCGGGCGGTCCGGTTGAACGACCGCGACCAGACCATCGCCTTGGAGGGCGACGGGGAACTGCTGCTCGACACCGGCGGCGAGACGGCGCCGAGGCTGCTGACGACGAGGCGGCCGTCCGACGCGGCCGCCGCGCCGCCGTCGGCGCCGGGGGAGGCGGACGGGCGGATCACCTGGCAGGATGGCGTCACGGTGCGGTATATCGCCGCGGCCTCGCGACGGATGCCGGTCTCGGCGACGTTCCAGGGCGATGTGCGGTTCACCTCGGCCGACGGCGCCCTGATGGACGGTCAGGTGCTGATCGCCATGTTCGCCGAGACGGCCGGAACGGATGAGGCGGCTGCCGGTGAGACGCGCGTGGGCTCGGCGGCCCTCGCGGCGGTGTACGGCGGCGGGTCGACCCGCCTGGTTTCGGCCGACGGTCGCCAGGCGATCGGCGGCGACTGGCTCGAGATCCCCTTCCGCCGAACCGACGAGGGCCGTACCGTACCGCGACACCTCTACGCCCTCGGCGACGTCGCGGCGACGTTGGACGACGACGACATCGCCGCGGACGAACTGCTGCTCGAATTCGACCAGGAGCCCCAGGCCGCGAACGACGACCCCGCGATCGAGGCGGTCGCGATGCGCGCGTGGGGCGACGTCCGCCTGACCCGCGAGGATGCGCCCGCGCCGATGACGGTTCGCGGGGAGGTCTTCGACGGAGACCTGGCGGCGGGGCGGTACACGATCACCGGGCGGCCGGCCGAGGTGGAGGTGGATGGCCAGTGGGTCCGCGGGGGCCGGATTGTGTTGACCGGCGAGCGGATCGGCGAAACACTCGTCCTGAAGGAAGCCGCGATCGACACCGCCGGCATCGCCCGCCTCATGATCGAGCAGGATTTCAGCGGCGCCGACCTGGACGAGCCGCGACCCGGCTACGTTCAGTGGGACGACCGGATGACCTTCCGCCCCGGCGCCGACGAGGTCGTCTTCGCCGGCAACGTTCGCTTCGACGCCGGCGAGGGCATGGATGAGCGCTCGGCGGGGTCGGTGGCGCTGGACAGTCCCGGCGACCACCTCCGCTGCGACACGCTGACCGCCTCGCTGGCCGACACCGAGGCGCCCGGCGAGGCGGCGCCGACGACGCAGGTCGCCGACGACGCCCTGCTGTCGATGGGGCGCGAGCTTCGCGGCCTGTCGGCCGACGGCCGCGTGCGCCTGCTGTCGCGACGGGACGACAAAGACGGTCATCCCGTCGGCCGCATGAAGCTCGAGGCCGGGAAACTCGACTGGAACGCCGTCGCGACCCGCGTCGCCGTCGACGGCGCCGGCACGCTGAGCCTGGAGGACTACCGGCCGCCGTCGGCGACGGACGGGCGGACGGCGGGGGTGGACCGGCCGAGCCAGACCGTGTTCGCCTGGCGGGAGGGGATGGACCTTGCGCAGACCCGCGGCACCGCCGTCGAGGTTGATGCGCCCGCCGCCGACGTCTGGGAAGTGACGATGGCCGGCGAGGTCCGGATGACCCACCGCAGCGGCCGACAGGTCGTCGGGCTGGACAAACTGCCCGGCTTCGAGCCGGAGACGCTGTCGGAAGGACGGACGACCGAACTGGACTGCCGCGAACTGATCGCGCGGCTGGCGAGTCGAACCCCATCGGACGGCACGGACGCCGCCGGCGGGTTGAGCCAGGATCTCGAACTGTTTCAGGCGATCGGCGGGGTCGTTCTGCGGGAGGGGCCCTATGAGGCCCAGGGCGGGCAGATCGTTTACGACGACACGCAGGAAACCGTCGTGATCTACGGCGGCGAGGATCCCGCGGTCGACAGCACCACGCCCGCGCGGGTCTACTACGACCCCCCGGGCCACCGTGAGCCGTTCGACACCGTCAGCCCGGCCATTCGTGTCCGCCGCGTCGGCCACCGCTACGAAGTGCACGCCGTCCGCGCCGCCGGCGGGGGCGTGCGGTAACGAACGTTCACAGCGTCTCGTTCATACTGCCCGACCGGAAGCCCGCGAGGTCCAGCGTGATGTAGGCGTAGCCGAATGTCTTGAGGGCGCCGACGATCCGCTCGCGATGGGCGAGGACCTCGCCGAGGCGGACGGCGTCGACCTCGATGCGGGCGATCCGGTCGTGGTCGCGGACGCGGCACTGGCGGAAGCCCAGGTCGTGGAGCACCTGCTCGGCACGGTCGATTCGCTCCAGCGTCGCCGTATCGATCGGCCGGCCGTACGGGATGCGTGAGGCCAGGCAGGCGTAGGCCGGCTTGTCCCAGGTGGGCAGGTTCATCGCACGGCTGGCGGTGCGGATCTCGTCCTTGGTCATCCCCGCATCCATCAGGGGGGTCCGCACGCCCAGCTCCGCCGTCGCCCGGTGGCCGGGGCGGAAGTCGGCGCGGTCATCGGCGTTGGCGCCGCTGAGGACGGCGGCGAAGCCGTCCCGGCGGGCAAGGTCCACCAGGCGGCCGAACAGGTCGCACTTGCAGTAATAACAGCGGTCCGGCGGGTTGGCGGTGAACCGCGGGTCGGCCATCTCGCCGGTCGTGACGGTCTCGCACGCAACGCCCACCCGCGCCGCCAGCTCGCGGGCCTCGGCCAACTCCCGCTTCGGCAAGCTCTCGCTGAGCCCCACCGCCGCCCGCACGTTATCCGCCCCCAGCGTATCGGCCGCCGCCGCCAGCAGCAACGTGCTGTCCACGCCGCCGCTGAAGGCCACGATCACACGGCCAAATCGCCGCAGCTCCGCACAGACCGCCTCCAGCTTCGCCCGAAGGGCATCGGGGAGACCGGGCAGGACGTCGGTCAGGCGGCGCGGTTGCGTCGTGTTCATGGCCAGAGCCTATGAAATCCTAGTGTGTAAATCAAGTTTCCAAAGGAATGTCGGGCGTCGTTTCAACGTGGCGTACCCGGCCGCTGCACTACCCGATCGCCAGGGCCTCGTGGTTCATCGCTTCCCGCACGACGGCCCAGGCCCGCTCGGCGTGCTCGGCGGTCATGTCGGGTCGGAAGCCGACGTCCAGGTACGTGCGGATCGCCGCCAGGCGGGGGGTCTGCGTGCCGAGCATGGCCCGCCGGTGGCCCAGCGAACGCATCCGCTTGAGGACCGCCGCGGCCAGCGGCTTGGACAGCCCCCGGCCCTGGTGCGACGGCAGGAGCGCCAGCCAGTGAAGCCGTCCCCAGGCCTTGCCGCGGTACTTGCGAGTGTACCAAGCCGTGGCGGTGCCGACGTCGGCGCCGTCAGGAGCCACCAGGAACAGGCAGCGTTTGGGCATTGCGGGCAGATCGTCGCCGAATTCGACGTCGAACGTCTCGGGGGTGATCGTGAGGAACGGCTCGGTGGCCTGCCAGATCGTCACCCACGTCCGCCGGTCGCCCGGCTCGTAGGGCCGGAGGCGATAGCCGTCGGGAAGGGGGTGGTCAGGAATGCCGTCAAGGGTCTGGCGAACCATGGTGATCGGAAGGTATTCCATCTTGCTCATTCTCCTGTGCGTCCGTGCTGAAGGCGCCGCGACGACCGTCGCGGCCACAGGAGTATTGTATCCACTCTACCCCGGTCGACTAATCATGTTTCGCAAGTTCGCCTACGAACAGCTATCCCCTGCGGTTAACCGGACCGGCCGCCGCCTGGTACTGTCGCCACTCGTGCTCGAGGGATGCCCGCGAGCGCGGGCCGGCGATCATGTCCCAGGGCAGCGGCTCGTCGACCGGACGCTCGCGCCGGGCGTAGAAGGCCATGTCGAGCCCGGCGGCGTCGAAGGCGCGGCGCCACAGGTCGAAATCGAAGTGCTCGCGCCACCCGTCGAACCGCGCCCCGGCCCGCCACGCGGCCTCGACGACCCGCCCGAGCCGCCGGTCGCCGCGCGCGATCACCGCTTCGAGCACGCTGCGCTCGATGTGGTGGCACTTGACGGTAATCGGCTGTTTCCGCGTGCGTTCGATCAGAAACGTCCGCGCGTGCCAGAAGGTGTCCATATCGGCCTGCGCCGCCCACTGCAGCGGCGTGTGGGGCTTGGGCACGAACCACGAGACCGACGCGGTGACCGACCCGGCGTGCCCGTCGACGTCCCTGCGGGCCTGCGACATCGCCCGGCACAGGTCGATGATCCCCTCCAGATCGGCATCGGTCTCGCCCGGGAAGCCCGCCATAAAGTACACCTTGATGCTCTTCCACCCGGCCGCGTAGGCGGCGCGGACGCCGTTGATAAGGTCCTCGTTGGTGATGTTCTTGCGGATCGCTCGCCGCAGGTGGTCGGTGCCGACCTCGGCGGCGATGGTCATCCCGCCCTTGCGGACCCGGTTGAGCTGCCAGGGCAGGTGGGCCAACTGCTTATCCACGCGCAGGCTCGGCACGGCGATCGAGACGTGCTGGGGTGCGAATTGTTCGTTCAGCCGGGTCATCAACTCCCCGAGGCGCGGGTAGTCGCTCGTCGAGAGGCTCAGCAGGCTGATCTCGCGGAAGCCCGTGTGGTCGACCGCCTGCTGGGCGGTCTGGACGAGTTCATCCACGCTCCGCCAGCGAATGGGCTTGCGGGTCGATCCGGCGTGGCAGAATCGGCACCCGTGCGGGCAGCCCCGCATAACCTCCAGGCTGATCCGGTCGAACACCCCGGCCGTCGTGGCCACCAGCGGGTGGGTGATCGGCGGCGAGGCGCTCAGGGGCACGTGGCCCCGGCGGATCGTCCGCGGCAGGTCGTCGCGGATGGGCGCCAGCGACGCCAGTGTGCCGTCGTCGTGATAGCGGGGGACCCACAGGGACGGCACGTAGGCCTCGGGAATGGTTCGGGCGGCTTGAAGGAGAATCGCCTCGCGGCCGGCGCCGTCGCGTTTCGCCCGGCGGATGAGGTCGACCAGCGACGGCAGCGACGCTTCCCCGTCGCCGACGAGCACGATGTCGGTGAAATCCGCCATCACCTCCGGCGCGTCGGCCTGCGTGCCGCCGGCGACGATGATCGGGTCCCCATCACCCCGGTCGGCGGCCCGGAGGGGCACGCCCGCCAGGTCCAGCATCGTCAGCATGTTCGTGAGCACCATCTCGTACGACAGGCTCACGCCGATCACGTCGAAATCGCCCAGGTGCGCCCGCGACTCCCACCCGAACAGCCCCACGCCCCGTTCGCGCATCACCCGCTCGGCCTCGGGCGGCGGGCAGTAGGCACGGTCGCACGCCACGCCGTCGATCCCGTTGAGCAGCGTGTAGAGGATCTGCGTGCCCAGGTGGCTGACGCCGACCGGGTACGCGTCGGGAAACGCCAGCGCCACCGTCACTTCGGCGCGTTGCACATCGGTGCAGCAGCGGTTATGCTCCAGCCCGGTGTACTGGGCCGGGTGGGGCACATACGGCAGCAGGTCCGTGAGAATGGCGTCGCGTAGTATTCGCATGGGCGGTCACTTCCGGCGTACAATCTTGAGCCGACCGGCACGGAGCGGTATTGTAGGGTTGTGAGGTCATGACGACAAACGGTTCATCCGACAACGAGAACGATCACGACACGGCCGAACAGGCCGAGCGGGTCGAGGTCCGCCGCGTCGAGACCGGTGCTGGCGAGGACCGCCGGCCGCACGTGCGGATCCAACATACGTACGGACGGCACGGCCGTGTGGCTCGGCTGGGTCTGGGCTGGCGGGTCTGGCTGGCCGTCATCATCGCCGGGTTGACCGTCGTGGGGCTGGTCGCCCTGGCGCTGACGGTGCTGATCTGGCTGCTGCCGTGGATTCTCATCTTCGCGGCCGCCGTCCTGCTGGTCCGCTGGCTGCAGCGGGTGTTCGGCTGGGGCCGTTGACGCCGCCGTCGCACGAGACAAGGGAGCGCGCATGAAGGTTTTGACCAAGGAGATCTGGATGGACGTCCCCCGACGGCGGGCGATCGTCTCCATCCACCGCGAGGTTGAACGCCTCGTTGCCGAAAGCGGCGTCCGTGACGGGCTGGCGCTGGTCAACGCGATGCATATCACCGCCTCGGTGTTCATCAACGACAACGAGTCGGGCCTGCATCACGACTACGAGGTGTGGCTGGAGAAGCTCGCCCCCGAGAAGCCTTACGACCAGTACCGCCACAACGGCGCCGAGGACAACGCCGACGCCCACCTCAAACGCCAGGTCATGGGCCGCGAGGTCGTCGTCGCCATCACTGACGGACAGCTCCACCTGGGGCCGTGGGAGCACATTTTCTACTACGAGTTCGATGGGATGCGGCGCAAGCGGCTGTTGGTGAAAATCATCGGAGACTGAGCGGCGCCCGAACGCAGGGGGGCGAGGACGGGATGATGACGATACGGTTTCATTGCGAGCATTGCGGCAAGACAGTGGAAGCCCCCGACTCGGCCGGCGGCCAACGGGGCAAGTGCCCTTACTGCGGAGGCAGCAACTATATTCCCACGCCCGGCGACGAGGAGGAACTCGACCTGGCGCCGCTGGACGAATCGGCCGAACGCCTCCGCCGCCAGGAGGAGCGGGAACTCCGCGACGCCGAGCGCGATCTGCTCAACGAGACGTCGCACGGCGCCCATCCGTCCCCGCGGCTGTCGGAACGCGACCCGTCGGAGGTCAAGAGCGAAGACCTCCACCACATCATCGTCAACTACGCCCTGGACATGGCGTCCGGCGACCTGGAACGGGCCGCCACGGAGGTCCGGACGCTCCGCCGCTTCGGCGCCGTCGCCCGCCAGGCCGTCGACGACTTCCTCAGCGGACGCGTCCTGGAACCGGCCCTGGATAAGGTGCCCGTCAAGGTTCTTCAGGGCTTTTTGCGCAACCTGCTGGGCGAGCTTCGCCAGGCCTCTTGACAACACCCCACACCTGCCGGGGGCGCCGAGGCACCCCCGGCAGGCGGCCCGTCGCGGGTAGCGGCTCTGCATCTCCTGGTCGGAGTCGCCCTGTGGCTTCTGGGCGTCCTCCTCCTGCTTCGCGCCGGCGTTCAGTTGGACGGACTTGCCGTCCTGTTGGGCGCGCTGGACGACGACCACGGGCGTGCCGTTGAGGCGTCCGACGCGGCCGGTGACCTGGATCTGCTGA
>CAZHRW010000009.1:0-21444 GCA_964535025.1 uncultured Planctomycetales bacterium | reverse complement strand
AAGTCGATGCCGATGTCGGTGGCGTGAGCCTGTGCGGAGCGGACGTCGGCGCCGAGGTGAACGATGTAGCCGGGGGCGTGGCCGAGGGCGGGGCCCTCCAGGACGGTGATGCTCAGTTCCTCGTAGGGGTCGCCGTTGCCCCCCCGGACGATCCACTCGCCGAAGACGGCCTTTCCGGCGTCGGCGTCGGCGAAGACCAGCCCCATGACCGGCGGCGCGTCGCCGATCGGATGCCAGCGGAAGGTGGTGCCCTGCCAGCCGGCGCGGTCCCACTGGTCGCTGCCCAGGAAGCCTGTCACCGGCAGGATGATCGGGTCGTCGCTCATGCGCGTCATGAACGCTGTCTCCTCTGGCGAATGGCGGGGCCCACCCGGCGCCGGATCCGGGCGTTGATGCACAGGACGTTCACGACGTCGAGGATGAACGAGAAAGCCGTCACGGCCACGATGATCCCCATGAGCCAGCGGGGCACAGGGAGGATCCTGGACAGCCCCCACCACACCAGCCCCACCACGAGCAGCACGAGGCCGTTCACCCGGCTCGACGTCAGCGACAGGCGACGGTTCCTGGCCATCTGGCCCCACGAGTCGGCCTCTTTCGTCGGCTCCCGTGGGGAGGTGCTTCGCCGCTTGGCGTCTTCTCGTGTCCGGCGGCCTTGGCGTCGGGGGTCGGCCGTCCGGGCGGGCTTGGCCGCCATGACGTCGCGGGTGTGCCGCCTGACGACCCGCAGGCCCACGAGCGGCGCCGTCCTGTCGCCGCTGTTCGTGTGCATCATGCTTGTTGCCTCCTCTGCCGGATGATCGGGCCCATCCGGCGCCGGATCTCGGCGTTGATGTGCAGAATGTTCCACACATCACCGATGACGGTAAACACCAGGACGCCCACGACCACGACCACGAGCGACCGGGGCAGACGGACGACCCTGGACAAGCCCCACATCGCCAGGCCCACGGCCACGAGAAGGACCGCGTAAACCCGCAGAGACAGCAGCGAATGCCGGCGATACCGGGCCAGGTCTGTCAGGGAATGGATTTGGGCCATCAGCGTCCCCAGTCGTCACGTTCTTCGGCGTCCCGCGCTGCCTCCAGCTCGCGCCCCATCTCGTCCATGAACTGCCGCTGTTCAGCCGGGGAAAGTCGCAGGGGTGTCGCGGTCGCACCGTCGATCAGGTCGATCGTGCACTCGGTCATTTCATTAGCGGCCCAGCGGGTGGCATGGTAGGCGAGGATGCCCGATCCGGGAATGAGCACCTTGATCGCCCCGTCGGTGAACGCGGCCGCCACGGCGCGCCGCCCGCCCCAGTTGATCGCGAAGCCCATCCATGTGTTGAGGGTAATCTTGCCCGAGAGGATCTTGGGCATGTTCAGGAGGTTGAACCCGGCGTTGCGAATCCCCGCGGGGACCGCGGTCCATTTCTGCGGGATCAGCCAGTGGTGCAGGCTGCGCCCGCCGGCGGGGCCCAGCCGCTGCCAGTAGCCGTTGGAGATCGTCTTGAAGGTGCGGGGATCGTAGAAGAACCGCCGCAGCGAGCCGGTGGAGATCCTGGCGAACGAATGCCACAGCAGGTAGGCGCCCGCACCCGTGACGGCCCCCAGCACCGCGCCGGCCAACGCGCCCTGCCAGACGCTGTTGTCGGTCAGGTAGGCCAACGTGGCCCCGCCGATGCTCCCCAGGGCGCTGCCGATGCCCGTCGCCATGGCCAGCCCCCCGATACTGAACTGCCCGCTGGGGTCGATGTGGTTGACTGGGTCGTTATGGCAGTAGGTGTACTTGTGCAGGCTCTGCGGGTCGTTCGTCAGCCCCGCGAAGGTGTCCAGGCTGGTGAAGCGCCCGATGGTGGGATCGTAAAACCGCGGCCGTCGCCTTGGGACCGCGACGGCGGCGCTGTCGGTTCGCTGCGTCGAGATGTACATTGCCCTGCCCCTCGCCCTTTCATCAGTACGCCGGCGGCCGCGCCGGCGCCTCCGGTGTCGGGAGTCCGTAAGTGATGACCTGCTCGCCGAGTACTGAACCCGTGCGGGTCTCGGCGATCGCCGGCGGGATGTCGTAGTTGCCCCGACAGGCCCGGCGGGTGATGTGCTTCAGCCAGGCGTCGTTGCGGTGGTTTTTCCACAGACGGCAGGCGACCCGCATGGTTTCGAGCGCCTCGAAACGCCGCGCCGGGATGTCGATAAGGAAAAGCGCCCGGCTGCACGCGAACACCGACAGTTCCTGCGCGGGCGTCAGCGATACCAGGTAGGTCGGACCCCGCTGCTCCAGGTCGACCAGCGCCGCGGGCCACGGCTGGGGCCACCGGCGGTAATGATCGTCGTCGTGGACGTTCAGCCCCTCGGGGTGGAACTCGATGTTGAACCGCTCGTGGGAGGTCTCCCAGCGGCAGAACCGGTGGCCCGGGGATTCGACCAGCGTGAGCGGGTAGCCCAGGCGTCGTCCGATGGCGACCAGCAGCACGGGCAGTGAAGCGCACGTGCCCATCCGACGCGGCAAGAGGATTCCGTGGAGGAATGAGTCGGCGGCGTCGGAGAAATCGTCCGGGTCGACGATGCGTTCGGGGTTGTAGCGAACGCCGAATTCCCGGCAGATGATGTGGAACAGGGTGAGCATCCGGAACTCGGCCGCCGAGTGCGCGCCGGACCGCCCCGACGTGAACATGGTCCAGTGCTGGTGTGTGAACAGGCCCACCCGGCGCGCCCAGACGTCCAGCAGGCGCAGCATGTCGGGGATGCTCATCCCCTTCGTGCCCGGCAGGCCGTAGGCGCAGATGAGATTCATCTCCGCCACGTCGTAACGGGCGATCTGCTCGGGCGTGCTGTTCAGCAGGTGGGTGATGGCCGCGTCGCCGTGGGGGTGCAGACGCTCATACGGCGGGGGATCATAAACGCCGCTGCCTCGCTTGCCGGCGCGATGTGCCGCGCGAAGACGGGTCTTCTTCTTACAACTGCTGCTCATGGACGATCCCACAGATGAAAGAATGGTCGCTCACCCGGGAGAAAAGAACAGATCGTCCCCCGACACCCGGTGATTGATCGCGGAAGGTACCATGGCGGCGTGTGCTTGTCAAGGGCGGCACGGGCATTTTTCGCCCCCCGTCGAGCATGTGATCCGATGGGTACAGGGGCTCCTCTGGCTCTTGTCCGGCCCGACCTGGTGCCGTAGAATGCCGGCGGTTGGCAAGCGGAAAGGACACGACCGTGACCACCATGGAGTTGCTGAGAGCCCACTGAAGGCGATATCGATGACCACCACACTGACCCTCCAAGGCGACCGGTTCCTCATTAACGGCCAACCGACCTACCAGGTCCAGGGTGCGACCAACGCCGACGCCCACGGGCTCTTGATGAACGCACGGTTCATCCAGGGCATCTTCGACGATGCCGCCGACCCGAAGCGCTTTGCGCGCTTCGGGTGGAAGACGTGGGATCCCGAGCGCCACACGGATGAACTGATCGCGGCGCTGCCCCAATGGAAACGGTACGGCATCCTGGCGCTGACGGTGGGGTTCCAGGGCGGGATGCCTGTGTTCACGGCGGAAAACAGCACGATCGACAACAATCCCTACAGCGACGACGGCACCGCCGTCGACCCGCGCTACCTGGGCCGGATGCAGCGTCTTATCGAGGCGGCCGATCGCGTGGGAATGATCATCATCGTCAGCCTGCTCTACCAGGGCCAGGCGCCGCGGCTGGCGGACGGCCGGACGATCCGCAATGCCGTGATCGCCGGCGCACGCTGGCTGAAACACCTCGGCCGACGCAATGTCATCATCGAGGTGGCCAACGAGCAGGACGTCGGCAATTTCCGTGACCGCCCGCTGGTGAACTCCGGCGAGGGCATGGCCGTCCTGATCGACCTGGCCCGCGAGCATTCCGGCGGTCTGCCCGTCGGCTGCAGCGGCGGGGGTGGGGCGTTCAACCTGGAAACCGCCAGGGCCAGCGACGTTGTCCTCGTGCACGGCAACGGGCTGGGCCGGGCCCGCTATTACGCCTTCATCAATCGCGTGAAAGACGCCTGCGGCGATGTGCCGATCGTCTGCAACGAGGACTCCCCCTGCTACAGCCGCGTCGATGTCGCGGCGCGGACCGGCACCAGTTGGGGCTACTATAACAACATCACCAAGCAGGAGCCGCCCGCCGACTGGACCGTCACGGCCCCCGAGGACCGCTTCTTCGCCGAGCGCGTCGCTCGCGCCGTCGGTCTGCCGGGTCCGCTGAGCGCCGCCGCCGACCGCGAGAACCCCCTGGCCTTCCTCGGTTTCGACCGCCACGTCGGCCGCGACGGCACGCGGTGGCTGGGCGTGGCGGCCCTGTACCCCGAGTGGATCGACCGCGTCGACTTCTACGAGCACGGCCGCCTGGTTTTCACGGCCTACGAGGAGCCCTTCTACTGCTATCGCACCTCGACCTGGACGATGAACGGTATCGCCAACCCCGAGCCCGGCGCCTGGCGCGCCGTCGTCCACCACGCCGGCGGCCGCGTCAGCGAACTCACGCCGTGAGGGGCCGCGCTATTGGCGCGCCGGCCGCTCAATCCCGTCGCCGATGGCGAAGAAAGGCGCGTGGGCCACGGGGCTGGTCCCGATGATGGGAATCCGTCCGAGCAAGGCCCTGGCGGCGGCCTTCTGTGTGCCCGGACAGCCGCCGTAGGTGTTGAGGTAGGGGTCCATGAAGGCGAACTCGTACAGGTGGTAAGGGCTGGCCCAACTGATAAAGACGGCCGGGACGTCCGGGTTGGCGAACGGGAAGCCGTCCATCAGGCAGCGGGACTCCGGCCCGTGGCAGCGGGGCGTGGACCAGCCCCACTGCGGCGGGTAGTACAGGCTGACAACCAGCGCGTCCCACCGGCCGTCCTCGATGCGGTCGTACAGCGTCTCCTGCGGCGGGTTCTTGAAGCTCGTCACCTCGCAGCCGGCGGCGCGGAGCGTTGCGTCGAAGGTCTCCAACGTGAAGTCCGGGCGGTTGGTGATCAGGATGCTGGCGATCCGCAGGCCCTCGCGCGGTTCGAGGGGCACGACGTTTTTGCGGTCGCGGATCAGCGTGATCGATTTTTCGGCCAGGCGCTCGGCATCGGCGGCATAGGACGTTTCGGACATCACGGCCGTCCGCGTCTCGTCGCTCATCAGCGGCGGGGTCTCATGCAGGCGGAGCTTCGCCTTGAGCGTCAGGACCCGCCGGACGGCCTCGTCGAGACGCTCGGGCGCGAGGCGGCCGTCGTCGAGGCACCGTTCGAGGTAGTCGTACACCGATGCGAGCCGGTGGACGAACAGCAGCATGTCGTTGCCGGCGTTCAGGCACGCCAGGTGCATCTCGAGACGCCGGAAGTGCATGGTCAGCCCGCCCATCGTCAGCGCATCGGTCACCAGCAGGCCGTCAAAGCCCCATTGCTCGCGAAGCAACTCCGTGCAGACGGCACGGCTGGTCATGACGGGGCGGGGGAACAGCGGGTCCCCGCACTCCGGGTCGATGGCCGGGCAGGCCTTTGGCGAAGTCATGATCGTCCAGACGCCCGCGTCGATCGCGGCCTTGAACGGCAGGCCGCTCGTGCGGAACCACTCGTCGCGCGAGGCGGGATTGACCGACGTGGTCAGGTGGCTGTCGAGGTCGTCGCCGCCCCCGCCGGGCATGTGTTTGGCCGTCGCCGCCATCCCGTGGTCCTGCATGCCGCGAAGGATTCGCACGGCCAGGCGGCTGACGACGTCGGGGTCGCCGCCAAGGCAGCGGATATGGCTGAGGTTGTCGGGATTCGTCGACAGGTCGACCACGGGTCCGAACGCCCAGGTGTATCCGGCGGCCCGCCCCTCCACGGCGATCGCCTCGCCGAAGCGATAGGCCAGGTCCTCGTCCTGACAGGCGCCCAGTGCGAGCTGGCCGGCGAACTGGGTTCCGCCCTCGACCCGCTGGCCGGCGCCCCGTTCGAGATCGCCGGTGATCAGCAGCGGAACCTTCGACGCCGCGTGAGCCTCGGCGATCATCCTCCGCGTCGCCACCGGGTCGCCGCCGAAGGTGTGGCAGCCCCCGGGCATGTTCTCGGCGATGAACCGTGCCACGCTGCCATCGAAGGCTTTGATCGCATTGGGCGTGAGACGTGGGATCATCACCTGGCCGAGCTTTTCCCGCGTCGACAGACCGGCGAGTGTCTGGTCGATCCATCGGCGGTCCGCGTCGTTGAGCATCATGGTGTGTCTCCGGGCAAGGGGTGACGTCGTGTTCGTCTCCAGAACATCGCGGCCCACGAGAGGGTTGTCAAGCATCGTGCCGAACCCATGACAGAGGGGGCCCAACCCGACCGACGGACAATCGTGCCCAAGCGACCCGGGCCCGGCTCGACGGAACCGCTCGCGCCGACTGTCCGTGGATCGAAGAGGTGGTCAGAACAGTCGAGCAAGTGCCGTCGTTGTCATTGCGTCGGCATTCCCCGCGGCCTATAGTCGTTGCTGTGGGTGGCCCGACAGATCTCTTACGGAGCATAACATCATGACCGACTGCGAACGCACTGAACTGCTGGAATTATACGCGGACCTCCGCGTCGCCGACGTGCGCGACGGGATGGACTGGATGGGCATGCACCATTACGGCTCGATGGCCCCGTCCATCCGCCCGCTGTGGCGGACCCGCGCGGTGGGTCTCGCCCGCACCGCCCGGTACCTGCCCTTCGAGGGGCCCGTGCCGCGCGAGACGGGCGATGACTACACCGAGTGGGTGTCGTGGTACTACAGGACCGTTTGCACCTACCCGTGGATGGACGCCGTCCAGCATGGCGACTTCATCATCATCGACGCCAGCGGCGTTGACGCCGGGCTGATGGGCTCCAACAACGGCCTGGCGGGCATCGCCAAGGGCGTTTGCGGTTACGTCTCCAACGGCGGCTGCCGCGACACCGACGAAGTTATCGCCGAGAAGATCCCGTTCTGGTCGGCCGTCGTCTCTCAGTCGATGGTCCAGGCGCGCCTGCGCTTCGACGCCATGGACATCCCCGTCGCCGTCGGCGGCGTGGCGGTCTATCCCGGCGACGTCGTCGTTGCCGACGGGGACGGGGTCATCGTCGTTCCCCACTCCCTCGCCCGCGATGTCGCTCGCTACGCCCGTGGCGAACTCGACAAGGACAAGACCGGCCGCCGCAAGCTCTATGAGCAGGTTGGTCTGCCGCTGGATGACACGGTGAAGTGAAGCGTTGGAGGTTTGACACCTGCTGCCGCGTCAGGGCCAGGTGCTTAAAGTGCAGGCCATCGCCGGAGAGATAGTGCAGGATGAGTGTGTTACGGCCTTGGGGCACGTGGAGGGCGAAGGTATCCTTGACGGGCATATAGGGGTGTTCTGCGCCGTTGACCAGACGAGAGGCGCCGAGACGTTGATCGCCGAGTGCGACGACGAACTGTTCACTGCCGCTGCCGCCCGCCGTCCAGCGGATGCGTAGCCTGTAGTCGCCGGCCGTCGGGCAGGTGAAATTCAGACGGATCGTCTTGACGGCAGGCTTGCCGCTGGCAAGGTGTCCCAGGCCGGTAGGACAGAGGGAGGTTCCATCATCGGAGAGGTCGACCTCGACGATCCCGTCCCCGTCGATGGTGTAAGCCATGTTGGTGGGGTCGAGCCGTCCGAGTTGCCCGAGGTCCCACAGGGGCGGATTGTCGGTCAACCTCACCCGCACACGAACCCGCTCGGCGTCCCAGGCCCGCGACGGCAGGTCGAACCATAGGATCCGGGGATCCTGCCGGCGCCGGAGCGCTTGTGTTCCGGTGTTCTCGTCGGCGTTTGTCTTCGGGTCAACGCATTCGCTCCGGCGGGCCAGGCCCAGGAAGCGGCCGGCGTCGTCGTACATCTGGACGCGCAACGTCGCCGCCGTCGCCGTGCGACTGGTGAACCGCACGACGGCCCTCAGGCGGGCTTTTCGCGACTCGGGGTGGAGTGTCAGGCTCTCGATGACAAATCCCGGCACGGCCGCCAAGTGGGGCACACCGGCGTCGCCGGCGGCGAGGGGGATCCACACGTCCAGGTCGGCGGGCACGTCGTCATCGGTCGGCGTCGCCGGGGTGAGTTCCATCAGCCCGCGATTGCCCGGCGAACGGCGGGGCCAGCCCTCGGCGGGGACGTCGTGCCAGCGGCCGATGTCGCCCTCGACATTGATCATGGCCCATCGGTCGGCTCCGCAGCGGTTGTCGGGTTGGCCCGGCGCCCAGGTCTGAAACGCTGGGGCCGTCCCGCCCGGCCAGTGCCAACGGCCGTTCGTCTGCGAAAGGCCGATCCAGAACCACTCGGTGCCGAAGGTCTCGACGAGCCAGTCGTTCTCGCCTGCATCGTCGATCGTCACCAGCGCCGCGCCCCACGCCGCCGCCTCGGCGGCGACGTCCGCACGCCTGCCGGACGTGAGCGTTCTCGCGTACCAGTGGCCCTTGTAGAAATGCCACCGTGGCTCCGCCGGCGGTTTTGCCCGCACGGCCGCCGCCATCGTGAGGATCGCAAAGCCCAATGCCAGGGTCTTGGCCAAAGGCATGTTTCGCACTCCCTTCGTCCGCGCGTGTGGGGTCAAGTGCTTGGTTAGACGACGACAGCGGCGGGGAGTTCCGGCGAAAATCCGGGAAAAACCATCGGCGTCTCCCGGACGTGTCTCAGGTGTAGCCGAGCCGGTTGAGAACGGTGCCGGCGGTGAGGAGGAATTGGCGGCGGTCTTCGGCGTTGAGGGCCTGGCGCCAGCGCTGGTCGCAGCGGATGATGGAGGACGTGTCGAGTCGCATGCCGTTGCCGATGACGTGGTGGTCCACGCGTCGGAAGTCGGGCTCGTAGGTCTTGGGGTCGACGCCCATGAAGTGGAACAGCCCCTCGAGGGTCGCGGCGGGATCGTCGCAGAGCTGTTCGTAGCGGATCTGTCGCCACTGGTCGGGCGAGAGGCGGCGCAGGAGGTACTCCTCGGAGCGGATGTAGCGCATCCACTCGACGGCGGCCTGCTGGGCCGTCAGGGCTGTCCGCGTGGCCGGTGCGGTCGGGCCTAACCCGCCGCGACGGCGGCGGGGGTCGGCGGCGTCGGCATAGGTGTCCTGGTCCATGTACGTCAGGGCCACGGCCCGTCCGTCGCGGACGATGCGGATGACCTTGACGTCCGCGTCGGGCAGGTCCAGCAGGAACTTGAGCCGGTGGGCCCGCTTGGAGGAGTCGACGAAGACCTGTGTGTTGGTGATCTCCAGGACCGTTTCGGCCAGATCGCGGCAGGTGCGGAGGATCGCCGGTTTGGACCGCCGCCACCGCCGCGAGAGTCCCAGCACCGCATCGCGGGCCGCCTCGCCGGCCGTAGCGCGGTGCTCGAGGCGCAGCAGGCGGTCGGCCACGGGGTTGCGCGGACAGCGCAGGGACGTCCCGAAGCGATCAAGGCGGAACCCCGGATGACGTGTGCGCATCCGCTCGGCTACCTCCAGCCAGAAGGGGCAGGCCTTGAGCACCTCACCGCACGAGCAGCGGTATCCGTCGGCGTCGATCCGTCCGTCGGGATCCGTCTCGCCGACAGTGGCGACATGGCGGTGGCCGTTCAACAGCAGCGCCAGCAACGTCGAGCCGGAGTGGCTGGCGCCGAGGATGTACACATAGGTCCGCTTGTTCATGTCGCTCCCGTCAACGGATGTACTCGATGACCGCCTTACCGCAGACCCGGCCCAGCCGGGGCGCCGCCTGGAGCAGGGCGCGGTCAAGGCGCATCAGCGTCCAGAGGAATCGCCGGCTCACTGCGTCGAGCTTGCCGGTTTCGATCAGGTGCCGGCTCCAGAGGTTTTTGACCTGCCCCAGCAGATTGAACGGGTAGATCCGCATCTCCGTGAACGGACGACCGAAGGCCTCGATCTGCTCGCGGCTGAGGGGATGGCCGCCGCAGGCGGCGTTGCGTCGGCGCTTGAGCCAGCGGACCGGTTCGAGCAGGGGGTTGCCGTCCAGGGCTTCCTCGCAGAAGACGATGTTTCCTCCGGGCTTGAGCACCCGTGCGGCCTCGGCGGACGACTGGGGGTAGTCCGAGACGATGTGCAGCGCCGACTGGCAGAAGGCCGCGTCAAACATCTCGTTGTCGAAGGGCAACTCACGGGCGTCGGCGACGTGGAAGTCGATCAGGTGATCCACGCCGGTCAGCTTGGCGCTGGTAGCTGCGATGTCGACGGCGACCTCGCTTGCGTCAAAGGCGTGCACCTTGGCTCCCAACAGGGTCAGGTAGATCGAGGCGATGCCCGTCCCGCAGCAGTAGTCCAGGATGGTCTTGCCGCGAACATGTGGTGCGCCGATGCGGCGGAGGGCCATCATGATCTCGTTGCCGTTGATGTGGCGCCCGGTGGGGGATTCGATGGCGCAAGACAATTCGTCCCGGGCCTCTTCGAACGTCCACGGCCGCGCCCGCCAGCCGGCCGTGCGGTAGTGATGGTCGTACGCCCGCGCGCGGGCTTCGCAGATGTCCTGCGACTCGCCGGCGGGTGACGTTGTGGCTGACTCACACATCGCCCTCCCCTCCCATTCGTGCAATTCCACGGCGCCCCCCGGTCCTGACTCGCCGCGCAAGACACCGCACCGAGGCCCGGCGAGCCTCGTCATCCTTCGGCACCGGTGACGCGTTACCCAATTCTACGGGGACGTCCGGCAAGCGGGCCAACCGTCCGACGCCGTCGAAGGGTGGACAACCCCTCATGCCGCGGTAGAATGCACCGTCGGTATCGACTGTAACGGGAAGGAGGCCGTGCGATGGCCGCACGCAAGAAGGTCTCAAGAGAGACGATCGAAGAACAGACCCGCCGCTGGGCGCGCTTCCGTGCCCGGACCAAAAAGCGGCTGTCTTTGAGCGGCGCGGCCTTGGCCGCCCACAACCGGCGGATGGACTGGTGGCGGCGGGCGCGGTTCGGGATGTTCATCCACTACGGCTTGTACTCGGTGGTGGGGCGGCACGAATGGGTGATGAACCTCGAACGCTGGCCCGTGGACGCATACGAAAAGCTCGCCGACGGTCTGCAGCCCAAACCCGGCGCCGCTCACACCTGGGCCCGCCTGGCGCGGCAGGCGGGGATGAAGTACGTTGTGCTGACCACCAAGCACCACGAGGGCTTCTGCCTGTGGGACACCGCCCAGACGGACTACAACGCCGTCCAGCGCGGACCGAGGCGCGACCTGATTGCCGAGTACGTCAGAGCTTGCCGCGATGAGGGGCTGCGTGTGGGGTTGTATTACTCGCTGATGGACTGGCACCATCCCGACGGCGCCCGCTGCGCTTACGACGAGGCCGCCCGCAGGCGATTCGTCGAGTTCACCGCCGGCTGTGTCCGCGAGTTGATGAGCAACTACGGCCGTATCGACGTTCTATGGTACGACGTCCCCTGGCCGCTCAGTGGCGCCAAGGCCTGGAACACGCCCGCGATCAACAGGATGGCCCGCAAGCTGCAGCCGGGGCTGATCATCAATGACCGCGCATGGCTGTGCGAGGACTACACCACGCCCGAGGAACGCATCACCCCGCCGGCGCCCGGGCGGGACTTCGAAGCGTGCATGACGATGAACGGCTCGTGGGGCTACATGCCCTCGGCGATGGTCGACCACTGCGGCGCCCGCGAGGCGATCGGACGGCTGCATAAGGTCACCGCCGGCGCGGGTAACCTGCTGCTGAACATCGGCCCGGCCCCGGACGGTTCGGTCCCGGCGAAAAGCCGTCGCGTTCTGCAAACCGTCGGTAAGTGGCTTGCCGACAACGGGGAGGCCGTGTACGGCCGCGTCGACCGCGTCGAAGACATGGAATGGCAGGCCACCGGCGGCTGGACCGCCAAGGGGCCCCGCACCCGCTACTTCTGGTGCAACCGCTGGGCCGGCGACACGCTGATTTTCGGCGGGATCAAAACCAGGATCCGACGGATCACAATGCTGCCCGACGGTCGGAGAATAAGGTTCAAACAGGACCCCCGGCGGGTCATCCTCACCGGCCTTCCCGACACCTGCCCGGACTCGCATGCCGACTGGGTTGTTTTCAAAGTCGACTTCGCCGGCACCCCGCGCCAGGTCCGCGGGGCCGGGTGCGTTGAAATCAGTTGATGAGATAAGGAAGGCCCCTGTGACGAACGGTTTCCTCCTCGCCGGTCAATCCAACATGGTCGGCGCCGGCATCACGGCCGAGCTGCCCGAGGCCCTGCGAGCGACGCCGCCGAACGTGGGCCTTTATGAGGATGGGGCATGGCGCGACCTGACGTGGCGTGAGAGGTTCGGCCCCGAGGTCGGCTTCGCCCACGCCGTCGCATCCGCACAGCCGGATGAGCCGATCGTCCTGTGCAAGGTGGCCGCGGGCGGGGCGAACTTGCAGTATGACTGGAACCCGGATGGCGTCTCGCGGAGCGACGAAGACACCTACCGCGGGCCGTTCTATCCGCGCCTGACCGCGGCGATGGCCGAGGTGGCGTCGGCGTTGGCGGGTGAGCCGTTCGCCTTCGCCGCCCTGTTGTGGATGCAGGGCGAACGGGACAGCGTCTTCGAATCGATGGCCCGTGCCTACGAGGCGAACCTCGCGGGCCTTGTCGCCGCGGTCCGGAGGGACGCGGGCCGTGCGGACCTGCCGGCGCTGATCGCCCAGGTGGCCCCGCGCCGGTACGAGTTGGCCGAGGAGCGTTTCTTCCACGCCTGGCGGCATCTCGTCTGGGACGCCCAGCGCCGCTTCGCCGCCGCCGACCCGCACGCCGTCTACATCGAAACGCTCGACCTGCCCCAGTGCGACAACCTCCACTTCGATACCGCCGGTCAGCTCCTGCTGGGACGACGATTCGCGCAAGCGTACCTGGGAAGTTAGCCACCATCCGGTGGCCGCCGAAGTCGTCGTCCACCGCCGCCGCGCCCGGCGTTGACCGCCACAGCGGCGGTGCGGTAAACTCCTCGGATCCAGCGGATGGTCGTTCTGAAGCAGTTGACGCTGACCGAGAAGATCCGCCGGTGATCACCGGACCGTTTGGATGGTCCTGCCCGCCAACGCCGCGGCGACCGGGGCGTGCACTGAAGTAAGCAGGCATCTCCTCGACCGACATTCGCCTGGCGGCGACAGTGGAGCGGAGGGGGGACAATGATGGAAGAGGAAGGATGGTAACGCCATGCAGGTCCTCGCGCACGGCATCGATCTGGTCGAGACGGCTCGCGTCGCCGAAGTCCACGCGCGGCACGGGCGGCGGTTCCTCGACCGCGTCTTCACGCGCGGCGAGCAGGCGTACTGTCTCGAGCGTAAGCGAAAGGTCGAGCACCTGGCAGCGCGGTTCGCCGCCAAAGAGGCAGTCCTGAAGGCCTTGGGGACCGGCTGGCGGGACGGGATCGCCTGGACGGACGTCGAGGTCGTCAATGCGCCCGGCGGGGCCCCCTCGATCCGCCTGGCGGGTCGTTGCGCCGAGATCGCCGTCCAGCGGGGCTTGTCGACGATTCTTATCTCGCTAACCCACACCGCCGATCACGCGATGGCTTCGGCGATCGCATTGGGGGAGGGACAGTTACCATGAACCTGGAAGTCGAACGCGTCGAAACGGTCCCCGCCCTGCCGCCGCGCGGGCGAAATGCGCACAAGGGGACGTTCGGGACGGTTCTCGTCGTCGGCGGGTCGCCGGGGATGATCGGGGCGCCGGCACTGACGGCGCTGTCGGCCCTGCGGGGCGGAGCGGGGCTGGTGATGATGGCACTGCCGGCGTCGATTCAGCCGTTCGCGGCGGTGCTCAGCCCGTGCGCCACCTCCGTGCGCCTGCCGGTCGATGTTGCCGGCGAGCTGTCGGCTGAAGCGCCCGAGACGCTGGCCGATGCCTCCGGTCGCGCGGACGTTCTGGCCGTCGGTCCGGGCCTGGGGCGGGGCGAGGTCCAGCAGGCGGTGGTCCGCACGGCCCTTGGGCTCGACCACCCCGTCGTCCTCGACGCCGATGGCCTGAACAACCTGTCGACGCTGGACAACTGGCCGTCCCGGGTGAACGGGCCGCTGGTGCTGACACCGCACCCGGGGGAGATGTCGCGCCTGACGGGCGCGTCGATCGGCGAAATCCAGTCCGACCGCCAGCGGGCCGCCCTCGAGGCCGTGCGCCGGTGGAGCGAGGGCCGGCCGGGCAGTCCCCCGCTGGTGTGTGTGTTGAAAGGCGCCGGGACTATCGTCACCGACGGACGACGGGTGTACGTCAACACCACGGGCAACCCCGGCATGGCCACCGGCGGCACGGGCGACGTCCTGACGGGCCTGATTGCCGCGTTGATCGGCCAGGGCCTCGAGCCCTTCGACGCGGCCGTGCTGGGTGTCTACCTTCACGGCGATGCCGGCGACGCCGTCGCCGCTCGCGCCTCTGACGTCGCCCTTATCGCCACGGACCTCATCGGCGAACTGCCCCAGGCTTTCCGGCGACTTATGCGGGGATAAGGTGATGGCGGGCGCCATGCGGGTCGGCGGACGTTGACAGGACCCCGCCGGCCTTCTACGCTACCGGTGTATTGCTCGCTCTTTCGACGAGAGGATCTCAGCGCGTGCGACGGTGGATCATCATGGTGTCCGGTCTGTTGGCGCTGGTCGGGTGCGACCGGCCCGAACCGACGCCGGCGCCGCATCCGCGCCTGGTGACCGCGGCGCCGCATATCACGGAGATCGCCTTCGACATGGGCCTCGGCGACCACGTCGTTGGCGTCAGCCGTTGGTGCATTCTTCCGCCAGGCGAACATCGGAGAGTCATCGGCGACGCCCTTCGGATCAACAGCGAGGCCATCCTCATCGAAAAGCCCGACGCTGTATTCTTTAATACCCGCCGATCGGACTTCGCCCTCCTGGAACGCCTCAAGCCGGGCGTGGCGTTCGTGCGGATGGAGAACCGAACGTTGGACGAGCTTCGCAAAGGCATCGCCGATATGGGCAAGGCCGTGGGGCGCGAGGACCTGGCGTCGGCGATACTGAAGCGGATGAACGCTCGCCTTGACGCCGTTGCCGAGGCGGTCGCCGGTCGCCCGCGTCGGCGTGTGCTGTTGCTGCAAGGGTATCTGCGGCCTAACACGATAGGGGCCGGCTGGTTGACCGACGAACTGATCTCCATCGCCGGCGGCGCCAACGCGGCCACCGAGGTGGGACTGCGCAACTGGGCTGTGATCAACCTGGAGACGATCCGTTCGCTGCAGCCCGAGGTGATCATCTGTCTGGTGGGGCCCGGTGAGACGGATAGGGCGGGAACCTTCTGGAGGAAACGGCAGGAACTGGAAGCGGTGCGGGCCGACCGCGTCATCGTCACCGACGACAGACGGCTGACCATTCCCGGCAGCCGTGTGGCGCAAACCGCCGAGAAGCTGGCGCGGATGATCCACCCCGAGGCGTTCAAGGCCCTGCCGGTCGGGGAGGCCGCCGATGAATAAGGCTGCGACAAAGGAGCTGACCCTCCGCGGGCTGATCCTCACAGCCCTTCTGCCGGCAGTCGCCTTGGCGGCGGTGGTGCTGGCGTGCAGCCTGGTGGGGCAGATGGGCCTGTCGATGCCGTGGGAGGCGTCCGACCTGTGGGCGCTGCGGTTGTTGCGCGTGACTACCGCGGCGATCGTGGGGGCGGCCCTGGCGGTAGCGGGTGCGGCCCTGCAGAGCCTGCTGCGCAACCCGCTGGCGGACCCGTACGTGTTGGGCATCTCCAGTGGCGCCGGCGTGGGCGTGCTGGTAGCGATGTCGCTGACGGCCCAGGGAACAATGTGGCTGGGGCTGCCGGCGATGGCGGCAGTCGGGGCGCTGGTCACGGTGGTAGTCGTCTATCTTATTGCCCAGCGTCGGGGGCGCCTTGATCCGTACTCCCTGCTGCTGACGGGGGTGATTGTCAACGCCTTTAACGGCGCGGTGATGCTGCTGATCTACCTTTACGCCAACCCCTACGTCATCGCCGACTACATCTCGTGGGCCATGGGCGCCATCCCCGAGACGCACCCGCGGGGGCTGCTGGTGGCCGTGGTGGGCTTGACGCTGGCGGGATGGGTGACATTGGCGATGTATGGCCAGGCGTTCAACGTGCTGAGCCTCGGCGACGACGTCGCCGCCAGCTCAGGCGTCAATATCCATGGTCTGCGGAGTGTGACATTCGGCGTGACGGCGGCGCTGACGGCAGCATCGGTGGCCCTGGCCGGGCCCATCGGCTTCGTCGGGCTGATTATCCCGCACGTCTGCCGTGCAATCGTGGGTTCTGATCACCGACGGCTGCTGGTCCTGTCAGGTTTCGTCGGGGCGATCCTCCTGGCGGGGGCCGACACATTCTGCCGCTGCACGGTGCTGCAGTTCGGGCGGGAACTGCCCGTGGGTGTCATCACGGCCTGTTGCGGGGGGCCGTTCTTCCTGGTGTTGCTGCGGCGTCGATTTCGGGAGCGGATGCAATGAGCGAGCGCATGCCCATCCTGAAGGCCGCGGGGGTTCGCTTCCGTTATCCGACAGGCCGCGAGGCGCTTGGGGGTGTGGACCTCCAGGCCCGCCGGGGCGAACTGGTGTGCATTCTCGGCCCCAACGGTTCGGGGAAGACAACGTTGCTGCGGTGCCTGCTGGCACTGCTGCGCCCGTCGGCCGGGACGATCACGCTGGATGGCCGGGACCTGCGCCGTTACACGGCTCCGGCGTTGGCGCGGGTGGTGGGGTATGTCCCGCAAAACGTTCAGCCGGCAGCGAGCTTCACGGTTCGCGAAGTTCTCATGACGGGCCGATCGCCCCACATGGGACGCCTGGGCGTTCCGGGCGAACTCGACCGGCGGGTCGTGGACGCCGCGATGACCATGACGGGCGCCGAAGCGTTCGCCGATCGCGACTTCGACGCCCTCAGCGGCGGTGAGCGGCAGACGGTCATGGTCACGCGCGCCTTGGCCCAGCAACCGGCGGTGATGCTGCTGGACGAGCCGACCAGCTCGTTGGACGTCAAGCACCAGTTGGACATTTACAGGCTGATGGCCAAGCTCGCCCATGAGTGGGAGATGGCGGTCGTCTGCGTCAGCCACGACGTCAACCTCGCCGGCCGCTTCGCCGACCGTCTTGTCGTGCTCAAGGACGGCCGCGTCGCCGCTGCCGGCACGCCGCACGATGTCGTCGCCCGCGACATCCTCCAGGACGTCTATGACGTCGACATCCGCCTGGTCGACGTTGGCCTGGATGTTCCGATGGTCGTCGCGGACGTGCAGAGCTAGGTCAGCCCCTCGATTGCCTGCAGGACTGCGTCGTAGTCCGGCTCGTTGGTGATCTCGTTGACGAGTTGGCCGTAGCGAAGCTTACCGTCGCGGTCGACGATGAACACCGAGCGGGCCAGGAGCCGCAACTCCTTGATCAGCACGCCGTATGCCCTGCCGAAGGCGGCGTCGCGGTGGTCCGAGAGTGTTCGGACGTGATCGGCGCCGGCGGCGCCGCACCAACGCGCCTGGGCGAAGGGCAGGTCCATGCTGATCACCTGGATGAGCACGTCGTCGCCAAGGCTGGCGGCCTCGTCGTTGAAGCGGCGTGCCTCGCTGTCGCACACGGACGTATCCAGGCTCGGCACGGCCACCAGGACGCGGAGAGTCCCGGCGGTATCTTCGAGGCTCACTTCCGACAGGTCAGTCGCCACTGCGGTGAACGGTGGCGCGATCGTGCCGATCTCAGGCAGATCGCCCAGGAGTGTCAGCGGTTCACCTTGGAACGTCACGCGTCCGGCGTGTTCGGCTACTGTGTTGTCCATCGCTCTATCCCCGCTTTCCTTTGTCCATGTGGTTTTTCTTCTCTTTCATCATACGTGGCGCCACGCGGCTCCGACGGCAGATCGTGCGTGCGGATGCGCGCAGCCTCTAATGTCGACCGATGGCCGCGTTTACCGGAATTCTATGCAGACCGATCGAATCGAATGCCCGTCGTGGCCTAGCCTTGCCCTTGTTCGGCTCGGAGGCTCATCGGGCTGTGCCAGCGGGCGCCGCCGGCGGCGATGAGGTCGTCCGCTGTTTTGGGCCCCCAAGAACCGGGGGCATAGCGGGGCAGGGCCTTGTCGCGGACGAGGTCGCAGCCGGCGAGGATCGGCATGACGAACGCCCAGGCCGCCTCGATCTCGTCGCTGCGGATGAACAGCGTTGTCTCGCCCATGACGGCGTCGAGGATGAGGCGCTCGTACGCTTCGGGGACCTGTCTGTGGCCAAAGGTTCCGGCATACCCGAAATGCATGGGAACCGCCTCGATCCGCAGCGGTGAGCCTGGCTGCTTGACCTGGAAGCGCATCGAGATGCCTTCGTCGGGCTGGACTCGCACAACCAGCAGGTTCGGCTGCATCGGTCCGGTGGGCGGCCGGTCGAACAGGACGGGCGGGACAGCCTTGAACTGGATAACGATTTCCGTAACCCGTCGGGCCATCGCTTTGCCGGTCCGGATGTAGAATGGCACCCCGGCCCAGCGCCAGTTGTCGATGTTAAGTTGCAGTGCGATGAACGTTTCGGTCGTCGAGTCCGGTGCGACGCCCTTCTCCTCGGTGTATGCCTTAAAGGTCTTGCCGTCAACATCGCCGGCGTCATACTGCGCCCTGATGACGCCGTAGGCCGCGCAGTCCGGCGGGATCGGTCGCAGCGAACGAAGGACCTTGACTTTCTCGTCGCGGATCGCGTCGGCGTTCAGCGAGGCCGGGGCCTCCATGGCGACCAGGCACAGCAGGTTCATTATGTGGTTCTGCAGCATGTCTCGCAGGGCGCCGGCGCTGTCGTAGTAGGAGCCCCGCCCGCCAACCCCGGACGCCTCGGCGGCAGTGATCTGCACGTGGTCGATGTACTTCTGGTTCCAGACCGGCTCGAAGACGCTGTTGGCGAATCGCATCACCAGCAGGTTCTGCACCGTCTCCTTGCCCAGGTAGTGGTCGATCCGATAGACCTGCGCCTCGTCGAACACCTCGGCCAACAGTTCGTTAAGACGGTGGGCGCTGTCGAGGTCGCGGCCGAAGGGCTTCTCGATGACCACGCGCGACCACGGCTCGTCGTGGGCGGCGCCCTTGCGGGCCAGGCCCGACGCGCCCAACTGCTCAATGACGTGGTCAAACTGTCCCGGCGGGGTGGACAGGTAGAACAGGTAATTGGGCGGCATGCCCGCGTCGGCCGTCAGCGACTCGAGCCTTTTGCGGAGCTTCTGGAAGTCTTCGCGGCTGCCGTACTCGCCGCGGTGGTAGTGGATGCGCCCGGCCAGGTCTCGCCAGACGCCTTCGTCGAACGCTGATCGGGCGTTGGCCTCCACGCCCTCGCGCAGCGTGTCGCGAAACGCCTCGGCCGCCAAGTCGCTGCGGCCGTACCCGACGATCATGGCTTTGGCGGGCCAGGACTTGCCGTAACACAACTGGTAGATCGCCGGCATGATCTTGCGGTGTGCCAGGTCGCCCGAAGCGCCGAAGATCACCATGACGAACGGCGTGGGCTTCGCCTGCGACGAAGGGTGCGAGACTGTAATGTCAGATATATCCATGTCTTAAGTCGCCCAATCGGATGACACTCTCTTGCCGTCCTCTGGAGCAATCATAGGCCTGTCCGGTCGGCCCCGCAACGCTCAAAACGCGCTGCCCGGCCGCCTTACATCGGTGATCCGACCAGGTCGCAGGATTCTTTCAGCGGCCGGTTTGGCGGTGGGCGAGAGACGTAGAATAGCTTGGAGGCTTCGGCAGGACTGCCGGGCGACGTTAGGGTACGGTGGGCGGCTCGGCATGGCGCCACGGTGTGTCCCCCCCAGCACACCACATGCTGACCGCCCGCCACCTTATGCGCATCGCCCGATTAAGCATCTTGCATCGCCCGTGTTGACGCGGCACACTTGCCGCATCATGTCGATGACATTGTCGCAACTGGAGTTCTGCCGGTCACTCACCGGCGAGGCGCTGGCGGCGGCCCCCCTGCCGGACGACCGGCTGGCGGCGGCGGAACAGTTGCGCCGCACGTGCAAACCGGACCAGGCCGCGGCCGTGATGACGATACGTGATCTGCGCCGCCGCGCGCGGCAGGACGGGAAGTTCCCCGAAGCCTGGGCCGCGCGTCTTCTGGCGACCGATCCGCTGCTGCAGCAGGCGTCGTCGATCCGCCTGGCGATCTACGTCGGGCGTCGGCTGACGGCGGTCGCGGGTGAGGCCGCCGTGTGGGACTTGTGCTGCGGCATGGGTGCCAACGCCCTGGGCATTGCGATGGCAGGGGGCGTAGTACAGGGATTTGACCGCTCGGTTGAGGCGGTGTACTGCGCCAAGCACAATGCCGTCATAGCCGGGTTGGCGTGTCGCTGCACGTTCGACGTTGCCGACGTCACCAAGCTGGACTTGCCCGCGGATGCCGTCGTGCACATCGATCCCGACCGCCGTGCCGGCGGCCGACGCGTCGCAGGAGTGGCCAACTATGAGCCGGGCGGGCGCTTTCTGCAGGCGCTGCCGTCACGCACGGCCGCCGGGGCGATGAAGCTGTCGCCGTCCCTGGCGACCGGTGAGGTGGCCGGGTGGGACGACGTGGCTATTGAGCACGTGAGCGAGGGCGGCATCTGCAAGCAGTTGCTGGTTTGGTGGGGGGTGGCGGCGAGAGCGGCCCGTCAAGCGACGGTGGTCGCCGGCGATCCACTGGACCCGTGTGCAACGTCGCTGGTCGTAGGTCAGGCACCTCCGACAGCGGTGGGGCAGGCCGGTCGCATCATCATCGAGCCTGACGCGGCGGTGATTGCCGCCGGCGGGACGGACGACTTAGTCCAGCACCTGGGCGAGGCGGGAATACCAACCTGGCGCCTGGCGCCTGGGTTGGACTGGCTCACGGCCGATGTGCCGGCCGACACGCCGCTGGCGCGGTGTTTTCGGGTCTTGGCGGTCGTTCCGGGACGGGAGGCCGATGTAGCCGACGCGATCCGTTCGCTGAACGGCGGGCTCGTCGAGATCAAGCCTCGTGGGCTGAAGCTCGACACCGACGCGCTCCAGGTGCGTCTCCGCGGCCGCGGCGATCGGCTCCTGGTCGTCCTGTGGGGCGCCCTGGGCGCCACGCACCGAGCATTCATCGCCGAGCGGGTCGACTGAGCGCGAAGGCTACTTCTTCAAGCCGCAGCACTTCTTGTACTTCTTG
Source organism: uncultured Planctomycetales bacterium (assembly GCA_964535025.1). Classification (GTDB taxonomy): domain Bacteria; phylum Planctomycetota; class Phycisphaerae; order SM23-33; family FEN-1343; genus JAAYZK01. The sequence continues at coordinate 439 of CAZHRW010000009.1, read as the reverse complement.
CCGCTGCCGCAGGGGCAGGGGTCGTTGCGTCCGGGCTTGGTATCGGCGGCGAGCGGCCGAACCTTCTCGGTGTTGGCGAGCAGTTGTTCTTCGGCGTCTAGATCGTCCTTGGAGCGTGCCTGCCGCGCCAAGCTGTCCAGGCGGCGTTTCTCGCGGCGTTGTTCGAAACGATCGCCGAGGGAATCTCGTCCCATCTGCATCTCCTGTTCAAAGCACGCGACGCCCCCGTCGGGGCACCAAGTGAAGTGTACGTCGGGGTCTGGCCGTCTGCAACGATCATAGCGCACCGTGTCATCGGCAGATAGTAATGTCCGGTCTTCGGCATGTAAGAATGTCCGCCTTCCTTTTTGGTGGAAGGAGAGCGGATGGACGAGGAGCGGATCGCGATGAGCCAGCGTGAGCGTGACCGGCTGAAGGTCATGGCGTCGGTGTTGTCGCG
>CAZHRW010000008.1:0-24905 GCA_964535025.1 uncultured Planctomycetales bacterium | reverse complement strand
CTCGAGCCGAAGTCCATGGCCGGCCAGCCGCCGGTGATCTGGGCCGGCGGGGAGGGCGCGACGGTCCGCGATGCGTACGGCAACCAGTGGCTGGACTTTTCCAGCGGCGTGCTGGTCACCTCCGTCGGCCACGGCCGTCCCGAGGTCGTCAAGGCGATTCAGGACACCGCCGCGCACGGGCTCTACCACGCCTACTGTTTCCCCACCGACGTCCGCCTGCAACTGGTCGAGACGCTCACGGGGCTGCTGCCCGAGCCGCTCAAGCGGGTGTTCCTCCTGACCACCGGCTCGGAGGCCTGCGAGTGCTGCATCAAGCTCGCCCGGACATGGGGCATGAAGGTCGGCGGGCCGCGTAAGAAGGTCTTGGTGACCTTCGACAACGCCTTCCACGGCCGTACCCTCGGCTCGCAGCTCGCCGGCGGCGTGCCGGGGCTCAAGACGTGGATCGGCGAGCTGGACCCGGCCTTCGTGCAGGTGCCCTACCCGGACGGCTTCCGCCAGAGAGATGTGAGCTTCGACGTCTTCGAGGCCAAACTCGCCGAGTTGGGCGTCGATCCCGCGGATGTCTGTGGCGTGATGAGCGAAACCTACCAGGGCTGCAACGCCAAGCTCATGCCCGCCGAGTATGCCCAGGCCCTGCGGGCGTGGTGCGATGAGCACGACGCGGTGCTCATCTTCGACGAAGTCCAGGCCGGCTTCGGGCGGACCGGCACGACGTTCGGGTTCATGCACTACGGCATCACCCCGGACCTGATCGCGTGCGGCAAGGGGATCTCCGGCGGTATGCCCCTGTCGGCCGTCGCCGGCACCGAAGACCTGATGAACCTTTACGGGCCCGGGGAGATGACCTCGACCCACTCGGCCAACCCCGTCTGCTCGGCGGCGGCCCTGGCTAATATCCGCGTGATCCTCGACGAAGGGCTCATCGACCACGCCGCGGCGCTCGAACCGGTCCTCGTCGACGGCTGCGAGCGGATCGCCAAGGCGGCCGGCGGCCGGATCGGCCGCTGGGACGTCGCCGGCCTCGTCGGGGCCCTGCAGTTCACCCACCCCGGCACGACCGACCCGAACCCGGACCTTGCGTTCCAGATGGTCCTGCGCGCCGTCCAGGCCGGCATCATGCTGTTCGCCCCCGTCGGCGTCGGCGGCTGCGCCATCAAGATCAACCCGCCGCTGGTCATCACCGAAGACGCCCTGCGGGAGGGCCTGGACGTCCTGGAGAAAATCGCCGCCAACCTCGAACAATAGCTTAGGCAACGGCGCTGTTCGTGAGGGGGGCCGAGGTGACGGACGTATTGGGTTATGCCACCACCAGGGCATTGAGGCCCCCGCTGCGCCGGGCACGGCGATCCTACGTTCGAGACCTGTCGCGCGGCACGCTGGCGGTCCTGATCGCGGTTTTCCTCCACCTGGTCGCATCGACCATGGCCGTGCCGATCGCCCGCACCGGCGCCCCGGCGATCGTCGCGGCCGGGTGGGGCGCCCCGCCGGCGCTGGTGGCGCTGGCGGGGATCTGGATGCTCACCCGCCCCGACCCGTCCGCTCCGCGGGCCTCGCGGCGCCCGCGACGGCGCCTCTACCTGCGCGCCGCGGCGGCGGGGGTCGCCGTGCTGACGATGGCGCCGATCCTGTTCGGCCCGCACGGCCGAGCGGCCCCGGTCCCGCTGGCGCTGGCCGGCGTGCTCCGCTGGGCCGCGTCGACGGCCGCCGTGGTGATGCTGTTGGGCCTCCTGGCTGATCTGGCCACAAGACTGCCCGATCCGCTGCTGGCCCGCCGGACGCGCCGGGCCGTGTGGCTGATCGGCGGCGTGGAGGCCTTGGGCTTCCTCGGCGCCGTGGCGACCCTGGCGGCGGTCCTCGCCGCCGGACGGATCGTCCCGACCGACTTGGCGGCGAGATACCGTCCGGCGATCGCGCTGCCGGGGCTGATCGGCCGCCTCGTCGCCGGGGGGTGGTGGATGCTCCTGCTCCGCGAGTACTACACCCAGTTAACCCGCCAGATCAGCTTCGCACGCCGGCACCCCACCACCCGGGCCTTCCTGCCGCGGCCGTGACGGTTCGAAGGTTCGCGCCGCGACGGCCGCGCGGTATCATGGACGGCCGTCGCATCGAACGGTTTCCTGTCCGTGGAGTGCCCATGACCGTATTCGACAATACAGCCTGTATCATCCTCGCCGGCGGGCGGGGCAAGCGAATGGCGTCGGCGGACCGGCACAAGGTGTGCTTTCCGATCGACGGCCGACCGGCGATCGTCCGGGCGATCGACACCTACAAGGCCGCCGGGCTGCGGCACTTCCTCGTCGTCGTCGGGCAGATGGCCGAGCAGGTCATCGCGACGGTCAGCCAGGCCCACCCGGAGACCACCTTCGTCTTCCAGGCCGACCCCCAGGGCACCGGCCACGCCGCCAAGATCGCCGTCGACGCGCTGGCGGCCCAGGGCTACCACGGCGACGTGCTGATCGTGATGGGCGACAAGATGACACGCCCGGAGATCGTCCGCGACCTGGTGACCCGCTTCCACGACGAACAGGTCGACCTGCTGCTGGGCACCCAGCCGATCGACTCCCAGAGCGACCTCGGTCGCGTCATCACCGACGCCCGCGGGCGGGTGCTCGGGATCGTCGAGGTGCCCGACCTCCAGGCCGCCCGCAAGGCCCGGCGGACCATCGGCCTGGGCGGCAAGGACTACACCGCCGCCCAACTGACCAAGCTGTGCACCAGCGTCAACGGGTCGATGTACTGCTTCCGCTTCGACCCGCTCCACGATGCGCTCGGCAAGCTGCGGGCCGCCAACGCCCAGGGCGAGCTGTACCTCACCGATACCGTCGAGATCGTCGCCGCCGGCGGCAGGGCCGCCGCCCACTACATCGAGGACCCCGAAGACCTCATGGCCTTCAACACGCCGGCCGAGTTGCTGGCGATCGAGCAGGTCGTCCGCCGCCGCGCCAGCGAGACGCCCGCGCGGGTCTCGACCCGCAACGGCCGCAAGCTCACCGCGGCCGCCCTCAAGCCCGCCCGCATGTGGCTCGAGCTCGTCACCGGCGAGACGCCCGCGTGGCGCGACGCGCTGGGCGAGGCGTACGGCGACGACGCCGAGCTGACGGCTGAACGGCGGAAAGCCTTGGCCGAGGTGGTCCGCGCGTTCATCAAGCACCACGGGCCGGATCGCGAGATGGTCCTCGTCCGCGCACCCGGGCGGCTGAACCTGATGGGCCGTCACGTCGACCACCGCGGCGGGTACGTCAACGTCATGGCCATCAGTCGCGAGGTGCTCGTCGCGGCGGCGCCGCGGCGGGACGACGCGGTGACGCTGGCAAACGTCGACGCCAAACGGTTCGGCTCGCGGGAGTTCCGCATCTACGACCTGCTGCACGAGGCGTCGTGGACCGACTGGATCGACTTCGTCAACTCCCAGGCCGTCCGCCACTTCCTCGCCCAGGCCCTCGGCGACTGGAGCCACTACGCCCGCGCCCCGCTGCTGCGGCTGCAGCACGAATGCCGCGACGTCCGCCTGCGGGGGATGGACTGTGTCGTCACCGGCAACATCCCCACCGGGGCGGGGCTGTCGAGCAGCTCGGCCCTGGTCGTCGCGTTCGCCGAGGCGACCCTGGCGCTCAACGCGCTGGACGTGGCCATCAACGACTTCATCGACATCTGCGGCGAAGGCGAGTGGTTCGTCGGCACCCGCGGCGGCTCGGCCGACCATGCCGCGATCCGCACCTCCAAGATCGGCCAGATCTCGCGGATCGGCTTCTTCCCGTTCCACCTCGCCGGCGAGGAGACCTTCCCGACCGACCTGAAGGTCGTCGTCGCCTACAGCGGCGCCACGGCCAACAAGAGCGCGGGCGCGCGCAACATCTTCAACCAGCGGGTCCTCTGCTACGAGCTGGCCGAGCTGTTTCTCCGCCGTTACTGGCCTGCCGCCGCCGATGCCGAGCACCTGCGCGACATGACCCCCGAGCGTCTCGGCGTCGGCGTCGGCGAACTCTACCGCGCCCTGGCCCAACTGCCGCCCAAGCCCTCGGTGGCCGAGTTCCGCCAACTGATCCCTCGCGCTGACGACGACCGCCTCGAGCGGATCCTCGCCACGCACGGCTCGGCGGGCCGTCACGATCTGCGGGGCGTGGCGCTGTATGGCCTGTCGGAGATCCGCCGCAGCGCGCAGTTCGCCGCCGCGATCGGCGCCGGCGACCTCGACCACGTCGCGCGGCTCATCCGCATCAGCCACGACGGGGACCGGCGGGTCCGCTACGACGCCGGCGGCCGCAAACGCCGCCACGTCGTCCACACCCACGACGCCGCGCTCCGCCGGCTGGCCGAGTCCGAGGCCGACCTGGCCGGCCAGTGCGGCCGCTACGCCTGCAGCACGGAAGCCATCGACCAGCTCGTCGACCTCGCCGACGCCACCGAGGGTGTCGTCGGGGCCCAGCTCGCCGGTGCGGGCCTCGGCGGGTGCATGATGATCCTCGTCCGCCGCGACGCCTTGACCGGCCTGCTCGACCGCCTCCGACGGCACTTTTACGCCCCCCGCAAACTGCCCCCCACCGCCTACGTCTGCACACCCGTCGCCGGCGCCGGCCTGCTGCGGGTGTAGGCGCCCCCGCCGTTCACCCGGTCAGCAGGTCGCGCACGTCCTTCAGACACTCGGCCAGAACCGCCGACGACGGCTGCTCGGCGGCGAAAACCGGAAGCGTCTCCAGCGGCGCCGGACAGGCGGCCAGCCCGACGGGGCCTTCCACCCGCTCGCCGCTGTTGACGTCCCGCCAGGCGCCCGCCGGCAGATAAACCGGACGACGGTCCGCATGCCCCAGCACCGGGGCCACCAGCAGGTCGTCGCCCATGAGGAACTGGTCCTCGACCCGGCAGGCGGTCTCGTCGTCCGGGTACGCCAGGCACAGCGCCCGCACGAAGGGCATGCCGGTGCGGCAGCACGCGGCGGCCTGCTCACGGATGTAGGGCAGCAGCGCGTAGTGGATCTTCGTCCACCGCCGGTAAAGGTCCACGATCGGCGCGGGGAAATCGTACGGCCGCGTCACCGTCCCGTGCGTGCTCATCATCGGCCAGAAGGCCGCCATCTGCGTGCCGCGGACGAAGACCTCGTCCTCGGGATTGCCGTCCGGCTCGCGTGCCGGCACGTAGCCGGCCATATCGTGGCCCATGAACGGCACGCCGGACACACCGGCGGTCAGGGCCCCCAGCAGCATGGCGCGCAGGCCGTCGAACGCGCGGGGCTGGTCCCCGCACCACAGGAACGGATACCGCCCGGCCCCGATGCCGCCCCCGCGGCTCCAGCACAGCCCGCCGGACGGGCGGTAGCGCTGGAACACGGCGTGCATCATGGCGTTGTAGACCGTCGGGAACAGGTGGTGCATGCCGGCCGGCGCGCGGCCGTCGGCCAACTGCAAGTCGTCGTCTTCGGGGAACTGCTCGCAGAAGTCGATCTTGGCCCCGTCGACACCCACGTCGGCCAGCAGCGGCCGCCACACCGTTTCTTCCCACGCACGCCGGGCGTCGGGCGAGGTGATGTCGAGGAAGCGGCTGGTCTTGCGGTTCGGTGCGTCGGCCGGGTTATAGTGTTCCGACTCCCGCAGCGCCGTGCTCCCCTCGCCGTCGCGCACGAGGAAACGTTCCATGTCGGGCAGTTCGCCGGTGAGCTTGTCTCGCACGCGGCCACAGGCGTCGTAGACCATGACGGTTTTGCCGCGGGCGTGCAGCGCGTCGGCCAGGGCCTTCAGCTCGCCGTAGCGCTCGCGGGCGTAGGTGGGCCAGCCCTCGATGATCGCCCCCGACCAGGGCAGGTCGAGGCGGTCCATCGTGTCGGCCATCGCCAGGACGCCCTCGGCGGTGGCGAACTCCTTCGTCCGCCCGTGGCGGCTGACGAGCATGCCGAACGCCCAGTCCGGCGGCATCGGCGGGCGGCCGCACAGGGCCGCCAGATCCGCGAGGATCTCCCGCGGGGAGGCGGCGACGAACACGTACAGGTCCAGTGGCGCCCGCAGGTCGCGCAGGGCCCAACGTTGCGGATCGCTCACCCCCAGGTCCAGGCGCATCTTCTCGTAGCGGTTCACCAGCAGGCCGTACCCGCGACTGGAGAGGATGAAGGGGATCGGCACGTAGCTGTTCCCCTCCGTCTGCAGCCACCGGTCCTCCGCCCAGATCGTCACGTCGCGGCCGCGCTGGTCCAGGGCGTTGAATCGCTCGCCCGTCCCCCACAGCCGCTCGCCCGCCTCCAGCGGCCCGCCCACCCGCCAGGCGCCGTCGACATGCCCCATCACATCCACGGCCACGTCGCGCCCGGCTTGTTCGAGCCGGAGGCTTCCGCCGTCGATCCGGACCGCCCCGTCGCCGCAGCGCACGACACCCCCGGCGTCCGGCTCCAGCGGCGCCGGCGCCTCGTTGGCGTCCTCGCCCAGCGCGGCGGCGAGCTGCTGTGCCGCACCGGCCTCGTCCAGCGCCGACGCCTCGACGGCCACGCGAAGCCGCCACGCGCACGGCAGGGGCCGCGTGAGACGGAAGTGCAACGTCTGCGAGTCCGCGACGGCGGTCCATTCGACAGCGGTACGATCGGTGGTCCATTCCGGCATGGTGGTCTCCTCAATTCAGGACGGTCCCATGGTCCGCGCCGCGGCTGGAACGTCAAGCCCGCGTCAGCGACCGCGGATCGCGATCGCCCGCGCCTCCAGGGGCGGGAGCACTGTCCTGGGCACGCGGGGACGGCCGAGCGTGAAGCCCGGATACGACGGGCCGTGGTAGTCGCTGCCGCCGGTGACGACGAGCTTGAGCCGCCGGGCCAGGTCGATCAGCAGCCGCGTCTGGGCGGGCGATTGGTCGCTGTGGTAGGCCTCCACGCCGTCCAGGCCCCGACCGACCAGCGAACGGACGATCCGCTCGCACTGGGCGGCGTTGGTGTAGCCCAGGTGGATCGGGTGGGCCAGGACCGCCACACCGCCGGCGGCATGGATGGCGTCGATGGTCTCGCTCGGGGGGGGCCGGTCCCGCTTGACGTACGCCGGACGGCCCGGCAGCAGGTAGCGGTCGAACGCGTCGGCCTCGTCGCGGGCCAGCCCCTTGCCCACCAGCGCCCGGGCGATGTGCGGCCGCCCGACCGCCCGGCCGTCGGCCGGCAGGTCGTCGGGCGTGATGTCGATGCCCAGCCCCCGCAGCACGTCGAGCGTCTGGTCGTTGCGCCGCCGGCGGGCGTCCCGCAGACGCCGGATGATCGCCGCCAGCGCCGGCGCGTCGGCATCAATGTGCAGGCCGAGGATGTGGTACGACGTGCCCCGGCTGACGGCCGACAGCTCGACGCCGGGGATGAACGTCAGCTCATCCAACCCCGCCGCCGCCGCGGCCGCCGCGGCCAGGCCGTCGGTCGTGTCGTGGTCGGTCAGCGCCACTGCGGCCAGCCGCCGCTGCTGGGCCAGCGCCACGATCGCCTCGGGCGAGGCGGTCCCGTCGCTGGCGGTCGAATGCGTATGCAGGTCGACAAGACGTCGCATCAATGCACGCGCTCCTTTCCGAGCCTCACCCCCATCGTAACGGCCGCCGGGGCGGACGTCGACGGCAACGGCCTTGCCAAAACGCACACCAGACGCCATAACAGACCCTCCGGACAACAACGCCACCTCGCATGACACGGAGCAGACCATGAACGCCAACGAGAAGATCATCGACGACCTGATGGGCACGCTGACGCTCGAACAGAAGGTCGGGCAGATGTTCACCCAGGCCTTTTACGGCACACTGCTCACGCCCGACCTGCGGCGGACGATCACGCAGCTCCACTGCGGCGGGCTGCGGATCACCCAGCACTTTCGCGGCTTCCGGCGGTACGCCCGCGCCGGCGAGCAGGCCGAGGCCTTCGACCAGCTCTCTCCGGCCGACCTGACCGCCAACCTGATCGACGACCGCAAGGACCTGCTGTGCAAGTCGCCCTACATGGACGTCGGCCAATACGCCCAATTGCTCGCCGACGTCAAGGCCGTCGCTGACGACCGCCCCTACGACATCCCCCTGCACATGATGCTCGACTGCGAAGCCGACGGCGGCGACTGCGTCCGCGGCGGCACGCTCCACCTGCCCCACCCGTTCGGCTACGCCCGCCTCGCCGACGCCGAGCTGGTCTACGACGTCGCCAAGGCCCTCGCCATCGAGCTGACGGCGATCGGGTTCAACATGATCAACTCGCCCGTCGTCGACATCTGCTTCGACCCGACCGCCACGTACATCCGCACGCGGGCGTTCGGCACCACCGTCGAGCACGTCAACGCCATGGCCTCAGCGGCACTGCGGGGTTACACCGACGGCGGGATGATCGCCTGCGCCAAGCACTTCCCCGGCCGCGGGGCCACCGTCGTCGACGCCCACCACGACGTCGGCGCCATCGAGAAGTCCGACGAGGCCCTCTGGGCCGAAGACCTCGCCCCCTACCGCCGCCTCATCGGCGAGGGGCTCGGCGCCATCATGGTCGGCCACTCGATCTACCCCGCCTGGGATCCGGACAACCTCGCCAGCGTCTCCGACGCGATCATCAACACCATCCTCCGCGGCAAACTCGGCTTCGAGGGCATGGTCTGCACCGACTCGATGATCATGGGCGCCATCGCCAAGAAGTACGGCGTGCCGCGGGCGTGCATGCTGTCGATCAAGGCCGGGGCCAGCGCCATCCTCATGAAGGAGTGCGGCCCGCTGCGCGAGGAGGCCATCCGCCTGACGATGCAGGCCGTCACCGACGGTGAGATCACCGAGGACCACCTCGACGACCTGATGATCAAGAACCTCCGCACCAAGCTCGCCCGCGGCCTGTTCGGCCCGACCTACCGACACGACCCGGCCAAGGCCGAGAGCGTCGTCCACGCCCCGGAGCTTCGGGACGTCGAACGACGCGCCGCCGAGGAGGCCGTGCACGTCGTGCGGGACGAGGCGGGGCTGCTGCCGCTGTCGTCGGAAACGCGGGTCCTGCTGGTCGAGGAGGTGCCGCGTCAGTACCTCAACGCCAACGACACCTGGATGCACCCGGGGATGTTCTGGGAGGAAATGCTGCCGCACAGCGAGAACGTTTCTCTGGTCGAGATCGAGGAGAACGCCACCGACGCCGACCTCGAAAAGGTCCGCTCGTACATGGATTATTACGACATGTTCGTGGTGACCTACTACAAGACCAAGAACACGCTGAGCTCGGCGAAGGTCATCGAGATGCTTCGCGAGGCCTCCAAGACCGTCGTCGTCGTCAGCGCCACCCCCCTGCCCTACGAGCTGCCGGCCGATTGGCCGACCGTCCTGTGCACCTATGGGACCGGCCGCACGGTGCTCCGAACGGCCGCCGCGGTGTTGTACGGGAAGTTCAGTCCCAAAGGTTAGCCAGCATCATGACCGACATCCTCACGCCCACCTCGGGTGATTTCAATGCCTGGCCCTGCCGGCACGCCTGCTGCCTGGCCGTCGACTGGGACGGCACGTGCAAGGACACGATGACCGCCAAGTGGCAGCACGGCTTCAACCTGGCGATCACGCGGATCTGGCCGGCCCTCGAGCCCTACCAGGGGCAGATCGACGAGGTGTGCCACCAGGTGAACATGGTCGACGAGGCCACCGCCGGCGTGCAGCGATTCGTGGCCCTGACGATCATGATGGAGCGGTGGGCCGCCGCGGGTTTGCCCGTGCCCGACCTGACCGCTTTCGCCCGCGCCGTCGCCGACGTCGAAGCCCGCGGCGAACAGCACGGCACCGCCACCTACCGCCGCCTCCAGGAGCGGTACGGCTACAACGACGCCCCGCTGCGATGGAGCGACCTGAGCGATGAGCTCATCGCCCGCAGCGCCCGCGAGGCCGTCGTCTTCGACGGCTGCCGCGAGGCGCTTCGGGGCGTGCGGGACCGCGCCGACCTCGTCGTCGTCAGCGCCTCCAAGACCGACGCCGTCCGCGACGATCTATGCCGCGACGGCATGGCCGACCTGTTCGACGCCCTCCTCGCCCAGGATTTTCTGCCGAAACCGGGCGCCCTGGCCGGCCTCGCTGGCAAGTACGACCGCGTCCTCTTCGTCGGCGACACCACCCACGATGCCCGCGCCGCCGACGACGCGCGCGTCGATTTCTACCGCATCCTCACCGGCCGGGAGCCAACCAGTTGGGCCGCGGCGCCGGCGGTGTTCGAGGCGTTCGTGGACCGTTAAACGGGGCCTTCCCACACTACCGCCGCGCGTAGGCGACGGCCTCGCGGATCAGCCGCAGGCCCTCGATCACCCGCGACGGCTCCTCGTAGCCGTACGACAGCCGCATCTGGCGCTTGCCCAGATCGACGAGACGGCCGCCGGGGTCGACGCAGATCTCGCCGCCGATGGTGACGACACGGGGGTGAGGGTTGTCGGCCGGGCCGTCGACGGCGGCGTCGCCGGTGGTGCGGGAGAGGAACCGGAAGAGGCGCGAATCGCCGTGCGTCTGGACGTCGCGGAAGGTGAGGTAGTAGTAGAACCCCGCCTGCCCGCCGGTGCGGCCTTCGAGGACGTCGCCCAGCAGCTCGTCGATTGCCGCGCCGACCGCCTGCGCCCGCCGGCGGTAACCGGCGTTGACGGCCTGGACCTGCTCGGTGACGTGGCGGTCGAGCATCCTCGCCGCCACGGACTGCAGGGCCGGCGAGGCGCTGAAGCCCATGTCGCTGGAGGCCTGGACGATCGCCCGCAGGAAGGTGTCGTCGGGTCCGATCATGTAGCCGATCCGCAGCCCCGGGGCGACGATTTTCGACAGCGTCGAGACCTCATAGACCAGCCCGTCGCCGTCGAGCGTCAGGCCCGAGGCGGGCGGGGCGACGTCGGGATCGTGGATGAGGTCCTCGTACGCCCGGTCGAGGATCACGGGCACCCGCCGGCCCAGTCGCCGCGAGAGGCGCCCGGCGGCATCGATCCACGCGGCCTTGCGGGCGGTGGTGCAGATGGTGCCGGTGGGGTTGTTGATCGTGACGAGGTAGATGTACCGGATGCCCGCCGCCCGCTCGCCGAGCCGCTCCAGCTCGGCCTCGAACAGGTCAACGCGGGGGCCCTCGTCGTCTTCGCCGACGGCGAGGATCTCGAAGCCGCGACGACGGAGGACGTTGGTGTAGATGTAGTACATCGGGTCGCCGGTGACGACGATGCCGGGATCCATCACGCTTGCGACGGCGTACAGCAGGCTGGTCGCGCCGCTGAGGCCGATAATAATCCGCCGGCCGTCCAGGTGGGCCTTGGTGACGCCGCCGATGGCGTTGTCGAGCCACCAGCGGCGGATCGCCTCTTTTAGCGGCAGCGAGCCGGTCGGCCCGCCGTAGTTGAGCGGCTGGCGGAACCGCTCCGGCGAGGCGAGGACCTCGGCGGCCGCGTCGAGCACACGTTGGGTGGGGATCGTCGCCTCGTTGACGTACCCGACACCGAGGTTGATATCCACCCCGTCGCGGAAGCCCGACGCGAACGCGCTCATCATCCGCGCCACCGGCGAGGGCTCCGTCGACCGGCGGCCGTACTCGGACAGTTCAACCGTATTCATGGTCGACAGCATACCACAGCCGCCGGTAGAATGCCCCGCCCCAAGACCAAAGGAGACGTGCCGTGGCGATGACCGACCGCCAACGCGTACTGGCCGTACTGCGGGGCGAACCCGCCGACCGGATGGCGTGGATCCCTCGCATGGAGCTGTGGTACCGCGCCGCCGTCAAGCACAACGCCCTGCCGGAGCGGTACCGGGGGAAAACGCTCCGCCAGATCGAGCGCGCCCTGGGCTGCGGCACGCCGGCGCGGAGCGGAAAGATCTTCGAGAAGCGCTACGAGACCGTCGAGATCGTCAACCGCCGCGAGGGCCACTTCCAGATCACCGAGTATCGCACGCCGGTCGGCACCGTCCGGCAGGTGATGCAGTTCTCCGACGAACTGACCCGCCACGGCCTGCCCGGCCACGTGATCGAGTACCCGCTCAAAACACCCGACGACTACACGGTCTGGACGTACATCACCGAGCACACCCGTTGGGAGCCCGCCTTCGACGCCTACGAAGCCTACGACCGCGACATCGGCGACGACGGCCTGCCGATGACGTCGATCGGCGACGTGCCCTTCCACCAGTTCGTCCGCGAACTGGCCGGCTACGACCAGGCGTTCTTCCACCTGGCCGACTATCCCGACCCGGTCCACGCCCTGCTGGAGACCCTTACCGACGTCTTCGCCGAGCGCCTGCTGCCGCGGGTGCTCGACAGCCCGGCGGTCCTGCTCCTGCACGGCGGGCATCTCTCGACGCAGTACACGCCGCCACGGCTGTTCGAGCGTTATATCCTACCCCACTGCGAGCGGTTTTTCGGCGAGATCCATGCCGCCGGCAAGTTCCTCACGATGCACGCCGACAACGACACGTCGGCCATCCTGCCCCAGCTTCGCGCCGGCGGCTGGGACCTGATGGAGTGCTTCGCCACCGCCCCGCTCGTCACCACCACCCTTGCCGACGCCTTCGACGCCTGGGGCGACGACGTCGCCATCTGGGGCGGGGTGCCCTCGTCGCTGTTCGGCCCCGAGTGCGCCCAGCGCGACTTCGAAGCGCACCTCGACGCCATTCTCGAGGCCGTCGACGGCCGTCCGCGGGTCATCCTGGGCATCTCCGACAATCTCATGCCCGGCGCCATGATCGAGCGCGTGGAGCTGATCAGCCGCCGCCTGGGCCTTATGACGTAAGGCCCTCCTCGTCGCGCTTCAACGCACTGTTGATCCTCACCAGAACGTCTCTCGCGTCGCCGAGGATCATCGCGGCGTTGTCGGCCTGGAAGAGGGGGTTGTCGACACCGCTGAAGCCGGCGCCGTCGGAGCGATTGACGATGAGAACCGTGCGGGCGCGGCCGGCGTCGAGGATGTCCAGGCCGTGGAGGGCCGCCGGGCGGTCCGTCCGGGCGGCGGTGTTGACCACGTCGTTGGCCCCGATGACCAGGGCGACGTCGGCGTCGGCGAAATCGCCGTTGACGGCGGCGAGGTCGGCCATCCGCTCAACGTCCATGTCGGCCTCGGCCAGGATAACGCTCATGTGTCCGGGCATCCGCCCCGCCGCCGGGTGGATGGCGACCTGAACCCTCGCGCCCCGCGCGGTCAGCAGGTCGGCGAGCTCCTTCACGGCGTACTGGGCCCGCGCGACCGCCAGGCCGTACCCGGGAACGATGATGATGTGCGACGCGGCGCCCAGCACGTCCGCGGCATCCTCGACGGTCCAGCGGCGAACGCCCGTGCCGGCGTCGCCCTCACCGCCGCCGGCGGCGCCCCACAGGACGGCGGCCGCGGACCGGTTCATCGCTCGGCAGGTCCGGCGCGCCAGGACGATCCCCGACGCGGCGGCCAGGGCCCCGCCGATGACCACGCCCGGGTTGGCCAGGGCGAGCCCCGCCCCTGCCGCCGCCAGGCCGGCGACGCCGGTGAGCATCGAGATCGCCACGGGCATGTCCGCCGAACGGATCGGCCCGGCGAGCAGGGCGCCCCCGGCCGCCGCCGCCACGGCTAGGGGCGCCGCCAGCCACCGCTGCGCGGGCAGCACGTACAACAGGACCGCCAGGAGGATCGCCCCCGACAGGGTGCCCAGGACAGCGCCCCCGTGATGGGGCAGGACGATCGGCGCGCCGGCGCCGAGGAGCTTCGCTTCCCGGACGACGACCGTCGCGGCACCGGCGGCGGTGGCCCACCCGAGCAGCGTCGTGACGCCGCACGCCGCGGCGAACCCGCGGGTGTACAGCGGCGAGGCCGGCGACGCCGTCCACAGCGCCGCCAGGGCCACCAGGGCCGCCGCCAGGGCCGTCAGGCCGTTGAAGATCGCGATCAGCCGCCCCATGGCGGTCACCTTCACCACGGCCGCCGCCGCGGCGCCGCCGGCGGCCCCGACCAGCAGGCCCGCGAAGACGTAGAGGTAGGTGATCGCCGCCGGCTCGGCCGCGGCTGGACCGCGGGGGACCAGCAGCGCGACGAGGACCGCCAGCAGCATCCCGCCCGCGGCGAGCGGGGCGCCCCGGCGGAGGGTCCGCACCGACGTCATCGCCTTCAGCGCCGCGACAAACAACAGCGCGGCGGCGAGGTAGGCCAGGTCAGCCGCGCCGCTCATGGCCGGTCCTCCTTGCGGCGCTTGAGCATCCTGCCCATCCGGGCGGTGAGCACCAGCCCGCCGGCCGCGGCGGCGGTCGCCGCCGTCACCGCCACTGTCCCGACCGTCGCGCCGCAGGCGCCCCCGCGGGCCGCGACGGCGATGCCGCCGACCACGATGACCCCGCCGACGGCGGCGGCGGCGCTCATCAGCGGCGTGTGCAACCGGGCCGGCACCCGGGCTGTCACCTCCCACCCCGCCAGCAGCGCCAGGGCGAAGATGATGATCGCCGCCGTCGTGCTCATGGCCGGCCCTCCATAGCGATCCGCTCGAGCACAGCCGGGTGAACGACCTTCCCGGCGTGCGTGACCCGCGTAGCGCGGAGGATCGGGTTATCCGTCTGGCCGCCGAGGTCGCCGGCGGCGAGGAGTTCCTCGATGAAGGCCAGCACGTTGGCCGCGAGCATCCTGCTGGCGTGGGCCGGCACCTGCGCCGCCACGTGCGTCGGCGCCAGGATCGTCACGCCCTGGTGGACGACCCGCCGGTCGGCCTGCGAGAAGGTGCAGTTGCCGCCGTCGGCGATGGCCAGGTCGACGATCACCCCGCCGCCGCCCATCGCCTCGGTCATGGTCTGCGTGATCAGGACCGGCGCGGGCTCACCGGGCAGGCGGGCGGCGGCGATGACGATGTCGGCGCGGCGGACGTGGGGCAGGAGCTGCTGCTGAGCCTGCCGACAGGCGGCCTCGCCCTTGTCACCGGCGGCGACGACGACGGCCTTGGCGCCCAGGCTGGCGGCGTGTTCGGCCGCGGCGGCGCTGACGTCGGCGGCCGTGACGGCGGCGCCGAACCGCCGAAGCGTGGCCACGGCCCCCAGCCCCGCGACGCCGGCGCCGACGACCAGCGCCGCGGCCGGGCGGAACGTGCCCGCCGCGGTGATCATCAGCGGGACCATCCGCCCCACCGCCGCCGTCGCCAGCACCGCCGCCCGGTAGCCGGCCAGCGCGCTCATGCTCGCCGCCGCGTCCATCGCCCGGCCGCGGGCGATCGGGGGAACCAGATCAAGCGAGAAGCTGTTGACCCCCGCCTCGGCCAGCCGCCGGGCCGGGTGGGGGTCCCGCACGGGATCGAGCAGGGCGATCAACGTACACGCCGCCGGGAGGCCGGCCACCTCGTCGACGCCCGCCCCCTCCGCGCGGGGCGGGCGGACCTTCACGACGAGATCGGCCCCGTCGAGCACCGCGGCGGCCGACGGATCGACCGCCGCACCGGCCTGGCGGTACTGATCGTCGTCGAACCCCGCCGCCGACCCCGCCTGCGCCTCCACCGCCACGCGCAACCCCAGCTCGACCAGCCGGCGCACGGTCCGCGGGACGGCGGCCACGCGGGTCTCGCCGGCGGCGGTCTCCTTGAGAACCCCCACGCGCATCGTCTCACCCCTGGGCCGGCAAGAGCCCCCCAACGCAATCCATGGACATTATAGGCGCCGGCGCCGCGCGGAGAACGGACAGATCGGGCCCCGCCCGTGCGCCCCCACAAAGCAACGCGCCGCCGGGGGCGGTAGTCGCTCCCGGCGGCGCGCCTTTCATCCGTTCGCCGGTCTACCGGGGCGGGTGGGCCTTCCAGATGCGGAGTTGGTCGCGGTAGCGGGCGGCGTCTTCGTAGCGCTCTTCGGCGACGGCGCGATCGAGGGCGATTTCGACGGCCCGGACCGGGTCGACCGGCTCGCGCTCGGCGATCTCCTCCAGGAGGGTCTCGAGGATCTGCACCTCGACGCTGTCCTCGGTCTCCTCGTCCGGCTCGGCGGTCCACAGGGCGTTCTCGCGGATCTCCTCCAGGCCGTCCTCGACGGCGACGCGGGCGCCGCTGTAGTCGTCGTCCTTCAGCGCCTCCAGGGCCCGGGCGCGGGCCCGCATCATGAGGATGTAAGGGCGGAACCGCTCCTGGGCGCCCTGGTCGGTTTCGCCGAGGGCGTACTGGCTGCACAGGTCCATCGACTCGATGTTCCGCGTGGTGTCGCGGATGACGGCGTCGTATTCGTCCAACGCGAACTCGCTGAGGTACCGGTGGTAGTACATCAGCATCTCGTTGCGGAGCAGCTCGCAATCACGACTGCTCAACCGGAAGCCCTCATCGTTGCCGTGCTCCCGGCAATACCGGACCAGCCTCGCCTTGTAATACGCCAGGTAACTTTCGTAGCCATGGGGGCGGCGACCGTCGGGCCGACCCGTAGTCTCCATCTGCAGAATCCCCAGGTCCAGCCGCAACTGAATCTTCTCGCGCCCGTCCTCGCCGAGCACGCGTCGGACGCTCAACTTGCCCGGCTCGTAGGGCCACCCCTCCACGATGGGACCGATGTCCAGGCTCATGGTCGGTCACTCTCTTTTCGTGTCTCGGCTCGCGAGCACGCCCCAACCCCGTGCCGGGCCGCGATCAGTCGAGCCTCACGTCGGTCAGCCGGACAGCCATGATCTTCTGCCGTCCGATCAGGCTGTCCCGTCCTATCTTCATTACTTCGAACGCGGCCGGTTGGATCGCGCCGGCGGCGGTTCGTTCGGTGGTATAGACGGTCACCTCGCCGGTCCCGCCGGGCTCGACGGCGCCCTGGGTGATCATGCGGAGCTGGCCGTCGGAGAAGAAGTACGCCAGCGCCAGTTCCGGTCGTCCGGCCGCGATCATCCGCGTCGCGTCGTACCCGGCCACGAAAACGTCCTCGACCGCAACGATCTCCTCCCCGCCGCCTTCCAGGAGATTGACCGGGCCGCGGATCCGGTGGAGGATCAGCCGCAGCGTCCGGGCGAGCTGTTGTTTCTGCTGCTTGTTAAGGTGCAGGTCGCCGTGGTCGTGGACCCAGCCGATGCCCAGCGGATTGAGGACGCCCCAATCGTCCAGTGTGATCCGCGCCGTCCACGAGCCGCCGGGCAGGTTGCCCTCGGCGGCCAGGACACCGTCGTTGACGTCGACGTTCAGGCGCATCGTGCGGACCACGGCGGTCCCGTCGTCGGCGTAGGTGGTGACGACGGCGGTGGTCCGGAGGGCGTCGACGTACTCGAGCCACTCGGTGGCGCCAACCGCTTCGGGGCCCGGCACTTGGGCGACGGCGGCCGCGAAACCACCGCTGCGGTCGGCGCCGCAGCCGGCACCCAGCGCCGCCGTCAGCAGGATTGCGGATGCGAACGTTGCGATCTTCTTTGCCATCTGTTGCCTAACTCCCTTCCAGCACAGGCCTTCTATATATACGGCTTCCCGGCCGGGCTCGCCGACGATCGCCCGAGCCCAGCCCGCACAGTTTTATTGTCGCCGACACGGGCGGCCATGGCAACACCTATTCAACCGCTTGGGCCGTCGGCCCTAAGGGCGACATCTTTACGGATTAAGGTATTCGGGTTAAGATCATAGGGGGTGACCTCATGAATAGTATAGGCGGATCGTTGACACGGACCGAAGCGCCGGACGTCGTGCTGCTGGTCAACACGGCCGCGGCGGCGGTGGCGCCGTCGCGCCTGGGCACGACGGGAGCCGTGCTGACCACGAGTGATCCCTACGCCGCCGCCGTGGCCCTCCTGACCGGCCGTGCCGCGGCGCTGGTGGTGGACGTGGCGTCGCGCCCGCCGCGGGCCGACGCGGTGATGGCCCTGGCCGAGCGTCGCGGCCTGCCGGTGCGGGCGCTGGGGCCCGACGGGCGGATCGTCGGCGGCCTGCCGGACGGCATGGCGGGCCGGAGGGATGAAACTGTCGACCAGAACGAGACCTACGCCAATGAAGCCACCCCGCCGGCCGATGCGAGCGGCCTGCTGAGCCCGCAGGAGCTGGCGGCCCTGCTGGAACGCGTACATGAGTGAGGCGCCGACTATTCTGTTGTTGGCCGACCCGACGGTGGTTGCGCGGCTCGGCGATGCGATGGCCGGCGCCGCGGTCGCCACGCAGGCCGATCCCATCGAGGCGCTCGAGACGCTCTCGCAGGGCCCCTACGACACGATCCTCATCGCCCTGCCCCAGCCGGACCTGCCGAACCTCGTGCGGGCGATCCGCCGCCTCCAGCCGGACTGCCGCGTGTACGGCCTGTGCACGCCCGTCGGGGAGTACGAGCTGCGCCGCGGGAAGATCGACCCGCGAACCCTGATGGAGGACTACTTCATCATCCCGCCGACGCGTCGGGAGTGGCGGGAGATCCTCCGCACGTCCCGCTCGGCGGCGCCGGCGCCGGCGCTGTCGGCGCGCCAGCTCAGCGACCTGATCGAGGCGACCGGCTCGACCGACGCATTGTGCGAGGCCGTCGCGGCCCAGGTGGCGGAGGTCTGCCGGTGCGAGGTGCAATGGGGGCGGTCCGACCAACGCGCCGGCGTCCAGCAGCTCTGCCGCGTGCCGTCCAATCCGCCCCGCGTGCTGTGGGCCGTCGAGCCGGTGACCCTCGACGACGAGCAGACCCGCTGGCTGGCCGACCTGCGCGGCCAACTGCCCTCGCTGGCCGTCGCCGCCGGACGGACCGACACGCTGACCCGCCTGGCCATGACCGACCACCTCACCGGCGTGCACAACCGCCGCTACTTCCTGCGGGAGGCCGCCAAGCGGCTGGAGATCGCCGCCGAGAAGCTCGTGCCCGCGACACTGATGGTCTACGACATCGACAACTTCAAGCAGTACAACGACACGTACGGCCACGCCACCGGCGACGAGATCCTGCGGGAGATCGCCAAGCTCATGATCCAGACCACCCGCCGGCACGACCTGGTGGCGCGGATCGGCGGCGACGAGTTCGCGGTCCTGTTCTGCGACTTCGGCCCGCCCCGCAAGCCCGGCAGCCAGCCCCCGCGAACCGCCTACGACCTGGCCACCCGCTTCGGCGCCGCCGTCCGCACCCACGCGTTCGGCGCCCTGGGGCCCGGCGCCGCCGGCACGCTGACCATCTCCGGCGGCCTGGCCACCTTCCCCTGGAACGGCCACACGATCGAGACCCTCCTCGCCCGCGCCGACGAAGCCCTCCTGGCCGCCAAGGCCAGGGGCAAAAACACCATCTATCTCATCGGTGAAGCGCGGGAAGGCTAGATTCTCGCTCCGCAGGGCAGCGCCTTGCGCTTCGATGCGGAGATTCACTCAGCCAATGCCCTGGCGCATTGTGTTGAGGACGAGTTCGGCCGCGGCCTCGGAGGCGGTGCGGCCGTCGGGGCGGCGGAGTGTGCCGGCGAGGGCGGTGAGGGCGGCGGAGGTCTCGACGAGGCGGTCGGGGTGATCGAGGGCCTCGCAGGCGGCGTCGGCGAGGACGGCCGGGTCGCCGTACCAGGGGATCAGCTCGTCGACGAGCGGCCGATCGGCCAGGATGTTCACCAGCGCGTAGTACCGCGTGCGGACCAGCCACCGGCCCGCCAGGGCGCCGAGCAGCCGGTGGGTGCGGTAGAAGACCACCATCGGCAGCCCCAGGGCCGCCGCCTCCAGCGTGACGGTCCCCGACGCCGCCAGCGCCAGGTGCGAGGCGGCCATCACCTCGGCCGTCCGCCCCACCGCCGTCTCCAGCGGCCGGCCGACCTGCTCGCCCAGCCAGGCGGCGACCCGCTCGTCGCCGGCGCAGAGGGTGAACCGCGCCGCGGGAAACCGCCGGCCGATCCGCTCGGCGGCGGCGACGAGGGCCGCGGCGTGGCGGCGGATCTCCCCGGCACGGCTGCCGGGCAGCAGGGCGATCCGCCAGGCGCCGTCGGACGGCGGGGCCGGGTAGCCCTCGGTCCGGCCGGTCACGTGGTCGAACAGCGGGTGGCCGACGAACGTCGCCGCCACGCCGCGCCGGCGGAAATAGTCGGGCTCGAAGGGGAGGATGCACGCGACGTGGTCGATCCACCGGCGGACCTTGCGGATCCGCCACGGCGCCCACGCCCACACCTGCGGGGCGATGTAGTACATCACCGGCACGCGGCGGCGCTTGGCCGCCGCGGCCATGTGCCAGTTGAGCCCCGGCGAGTCCACCGGCACCATCGCCGCCGGGCGTCGGCGGGCCACCTCGTCGGCCACCCGCCGGATCAGCCGGCGGTAATAGGGGATCTTGGCGAGCGGATCGAACAGCATCGCCGCGTCGCCCACGGTCTCCTCGATCAGCTCGCATCCGGCCGCGGCCATCCGCGGGCCGCCGATGCCGACGCACTTGACCTCCGGCCGCGCCGCGGTCAGCGCGCGGATCAGGTTGGCCGCGTGCGTGTCGCCGCTGACCTCCGCCGCCGAGAAGAACACCACGGGGGATTGATCCGTCATCGCGCCCCAGTGCACCACGCCGCCGCCGGGAAGTCAAGACGGCCGTTGCCCCCCTGACGAGATGGCCTGGACCCTCGCGGCCCTCGCCGTGGGCGTTCCTCAAGCCTCGGGCCTCAGGCCTCAAGCCTCAAAAGACAGCGGCCGCGAGGGCATGACGGGCACACCCTCGCGGCCGATTCACGGGACATACCGACAGTGAACTTACTTGGCCTCGGCGGCTTCGAGCTTCGACCCCGTGCGGCGTTTGCGCTTGCGGCGGCGGCCGGGCTGGGGCACGTCGGGCTGGGGGATGCGGATGGGGTGCTCTTCCACCAGGCGCAGCGCCTCGCGGGCGTTGTGGGCGAACAGGTCGGCGCGGACCTCCTCGGCGAGCCCCTCGGCGCGGTTGAACACGCCGCCGGCGACGAGCACCTGCATGTTCGGCACGGCGTCGATCTCGCGGACGTGGTCGATCAGGCGGCGGATGCCCGGCACGCCCTTGGGCTGGGCGCCGTAGAGGCACAGGACGTCCGGCTCAAGCTGTCCGACCAGTTGGAGGATCTCGTCTTCCGGCACGCCGGCGCCGAGGAACCACACGTGGTAGCCGTCGACCTCGAACAGGTCGGCGATCATCTGGGCGCCGAGCTCCTCGGCCTCCCCGTCGCCGCAGGTGACGATGATCCGCCGTCCGTTCTTGGGCTTGCGGGCCATGTACCCCTGGAGTTGGTCGGCGATCATCCGGTTGATCCGCGTGGCCATGTGCTCGGTGATCCGGTCGATCTGCCCGTCGGCGTAGAGCTTCTGGATCTGCTCCATCGCCGGCCAGATGACGTTGGTCACCAGCGACCGGGCCGGGGTGCCCCGGTCCTCGGCGGCGATGATGATCTCCCGCGCTTCGCACCGCTTGCCGGCGAACAGGTGCTCCAGATACTGTTTGAAGACCTCGACCATATCCATCGGTCCACCACCTTCCGTTCGTTTCCGTCCGACGCGCCCGCCTCCGTTGCCGTCGTCGAACGCTTCTCGCGCCGCGTGACTTCCAGCCACGCCACCCGGCCGCCGTGATCCCGGCCGGCCCCCGGCAGCCCACCCGGATGTTAAACTGGGTAAACTGCGTTACACAGGTAGAATCGGGAAGATGGGTTAAATAGCAACAGGGAAAATGTTAATTTAGGTAATCTATGTGATCTGTACAATCTGTAGAGGCTGGGAAAAGGCTCGGATGCGCGACCCATATCTGTTGCAAGTCGCTTTCATTCCATGGCTAACGGGGATCTGGCTCGGAGCGTTCCCCCAGGCGGCACGGTCGCAGGGGGGCGCAGGAATTGCGCCTCAGGCGAAGCGGCGGTCCATGGAGACCGCTTCGGCGAGGCGGTCGAGGTACGCCTCGCGGGGCAGATCGAAGGCGCCGAAGCGGCGGAGGTTCTCGGTGGTCCACTGGACGTCGCACAGGGCGAACCCCCGCCGGCGGAGCCGCTCGATGCAGTACACGAGGGCGACCTTCCCGGCATCGGTGCGTCGGTGGAACATGCTCTCGGCGAAGAACGCCCCGCCCAGCGCCACGCCGTACAGGCCGCCGGCCGGCTCGCCGCGGCCGACCTGGTCGGCCGTCCAGGCCTCCACGCTGTGGGCGAACCCCAGCGCGTGCAGGTGCGTGTAGGCGATGGCGATCTCCGGGGAGATCCACGTCGGCGTCCCGTCGCCCCGCTCGGCGCAGCCGCGGACGACGGCCCCGAAGGCCCGGTTGACGGTGCAGGCGAACCGCCCGCGCCGCAGCGTCCGCCGCAGCCGCCGGGCCACGTGGAACCGCTCGTCGAGCGGCAGCAGGCCGCGGGGGTCGGGGCTGAACCACATCAGCGCGCCCCGCTCGACCATCGGGAACAGGCCGTGGGCGTAGGCCGTCAGCAGCCGCTCGGGCGCCAGGGCCGCCAGGATGTCGCTGTCGGGTGCGTGTGTCATCGGCAGGCTCGCTCGGTCCACCGATTGTACCGGCCGGCCGGCCGGGGGGCGAATGGCCCTTGACGGCGGGCCGGCGGGCATGGTCCAATAGCCCGTCTTCCCGCCGCCAAGGAGTCCGGGGTGATCGACGAGATTCACAAGTTCATCGCCGAGGCCAAGAACCGTAAGGCCACCGACGTTCACATCTGCGCCGAAACGCCGGTGATGTTCCGCATCGACGGCGACCTGCGCCGCGCGACGCAGAAGCCGCTGCCGCCGGAGATCGCCCAGAAGCTCTGCTACGCGCTGCTCACCGACGAGCAGATCGCCGCCTTCGAGCGCACGGGCGACCTGGACCTGATGCTCTTCGACGACCAGGGCCGCTACCGGATCAATATCGCCCGCAGCAACGGCACCGTCGGCGCCGTCATCCGCCTGCTGCCCGAGCGCCCGTGGCAATTGGAGGCGCTGAACCTGCCGGCGACGGTGCGGGAGCTGACCCGCCGGACCAAGGGACTGGTCCTGCTGACCGGCTCGACCGGCCAGGGCAAGACCACCACCATGGCGGCGATGATCGACGAGATCAACCGCACGCAGCGCAAGCACATCATCACGATCGAGGACCCCATCGAGACGGTCCACGACAACAAGAACAGCCTCATCCGCCAGCGGGAGGTCGGCAAGGACACCGAGTCGTTCCACAAGGCCCTCCGCGCCGCCCTGCGGCAGGACCCCGACGTGATCGCCATCGGGGAGATGCGCGACTACGAGACCATCCGCATCGCCCTGACGGCCGCCGAGACGGGCGTGCTGGTGGTGTCGACCCTGCACGTGATCAGCATCGACAAGATCATCGAACGCCTGCTCAGCTACGTCCCGCCCGAGGAAGAGGGCCACATCCGCAACCTGATGGCCGACTGCCTCCAGGGGGTCATCCACCAGGAGTTGCTGCCGACCGTCGACGGCGGCAAGCAGGTCGCCTGCGAGATCCTCACCACCTCGGCCGCCGTGCGGAACATCATCCGCCGCCGCGGCGCCTACCTGCTGCGGAGCATCATCCAGACCGGCTCGAAACAGGGCATGGTCGCGATGACCCAGTCGATCTCCACGCTCCTGTCGGAGGGGATCATCAGCGCCGACGTGGCCGAGTCCGTTCTCTATAACTACGCCATGTAGTTGCGGTGAACAGGACCGTCCGCCCGCACCGTAGGATACGGTGAAAGGACGACTGTCATGAACCCTGTCCTGCTTCCACTGGCCCTGCCGGCGATCCTGCTGCTGCTCGCCTGCGAAGGCTCGGCTCCGGCGCCGGGATCAGACGGCAGGTTGGACCAGGAGACCGCTGCGATGAACAAGACCCCCCGGACGGACCACCTGACCGAGATGCAGTATCGCGTGACGCAGCAAGGCGCTACCGAGCCGCCGTTCAGCGGCGAGTACTGGGATACGACGTCCGAGGGCGTCTATCGCTGCGTCGTCTGCGGCCAGATGCTGTACGATTCCCAGACGAAGTACCCCTCCGGCTGCGGGTGGCCCAGCTTCACCGAGGCGATCGCCGACGGACGCGTGGTTACACGGCCCGATCACTCCGCGGGGATGATCCGCACGGAGATCCTCTGCGGCAATTGCGGCGCCCACCTCGGCCACGTCTTCGATGATGGCCCGGGGCCGACCCATAAGCGGCACTGCGTCAACTCGGCATCGCTGCGGCTGACGCCCAAGCCGTAGGTCGGCCCGCCGGCGGGCAATGAGGCCCCCTTTGGCTCAACGCCGCGCCTCCGCCGACATGCGGATCCGTAACCCGCGCGTCGGCGGCGGCTTGAGCGTCTGAACCCGTTGGCAACCGGCCGGAACGGCCCGTCAGTCGCCCGAGCCCGGCGGCGTCATCCGCTGCATGCCGGCCGGCTGGGCCGTCGAGCCCATGCCTTCCTGAAGCTTCTGCTTCATCAGGCGGCCGACCTTGAACTTCACGGTCCGCTTGGGCGGCACGTGAACCCGCTCGAGCGTCTTGGGGTTCTGGGCCACCCTCGCGGCGCGCTGCTTGGATTCGAAGACGCCGAAATCTCGGAACTCAAGACGGTTGCCGTGACCGAGCTCCTCGATGATGTTGTCGAGGAAACTCTGGACAACCTTCTTGACCATGACTCTCTTGCTGCCGGTCTCGTCAGCAATCCGGTCGATCAACTCTTTCTTCGTTACGGTGTGCATGGGCACCCCTCAGTGTCTTGGCCGTCATCGACGGCTACGCCCGCCGATCACGACGGCAGAAACGAGTACCGTGGTCCACCACAAAACAAATCTGACGCAGCTATCTTACGCAAAACAGGTTACGCATCCAATACAAAACCAATCCTTTTTTTCACCTCTCCCGGGGCTCCTCCGGCCCGGCCGGAGGCCCCTGTGGTAAAGATCGGTCCGCGCTGGCGGCCTGCACTATTGATTATAGACCACTTTGCGTTTTAAAACGATTGACGGGATGGATTTACTCCGCCAGCCGCACCGCGGGTTGTATCGGATACATCACCTGTATCGGTGGGAAACCCGGAATAATCGGAATACTCCGAATACTCCGACCTCAAAAAGACAGCCGCCTCCACGCCACACGGCGGGTCCGGCAACTGGACATCCTCCTGCCCAACCGCCGCCACGGCTCGTCGCCCCCCCCCCCCTGGGGCGTCGCGGGGGGGGCC
>CAZHRW010000007.1:0-5464 GCA_964535025.1 uncultured Planctomycetales bacterium | reverse complement strand
GGCGGGCGAAGTTTTCGCGTAACCAGGGACAGGATAGGCTAACAAAACCGCATGCCGTCCCTTGCAGGGACGGCATCTTAACTTTGAAGCAATACACGCCTTAGCTTCGGCATGGCACCCCAAAAGACGGCATCCGGCATCGTTGGCTAACAAACTCTCCCAACCCGCGCGCGCCGGCCTCGTCTGCGGCGGTTCAGCGCGGGCGGCACAGGGCCAGCAGGTCGTCGAGGCGGGCGGTGGCCAGGCACTCGACGGTGTCGGCGGCGCCGTAGTAGATCTTCACCTGTCGGTCGTCTTCGAGGATCATCCCGCCGGGGAACAGCACGCTGCCGCGGTAGCCGCTGAGTTCGTAGTCGGCCTCGGGCAACATCACGGGCCCGTCGGCCATGGCGATCACCCGCCAGGGCTCGTCGAGGTCGAGCAGCATCAGCCCCATGGCGTAGGTCTTGGTCCAGGGGTGCTGGCCCCAGGTGTTCAGCGGGCGGGATTCGTCCTTGGACACGCCGTGAAAGAGCGTCAGCCAGCCGGCGTCGGTCCTGACCGGCGGGGCGGCCGGGCCGATTTTGCAGTTGGACCAGTCCACCTGTTCGCTGCCGAGCACGAGGCGGGACGCGCCCCAGAATTGCCCGTCGGGCGACTCGCTGTACCAGATGTCGAACGCCTCGGGCTTGCCGCGACCGTAGATGGGAAACGGCCGTTCCAGCCGTGCCATACGGCCGCCGATGCGTTGGGGGAACAGCACCATATTGCGGTTATCCGGCACGGAGAGGCTGAGAGTCTCGAAGTGTTTCAGGTCGTCGGTGACCGCCACGCCGCCGCGGATGCCGTGGCGGGTGTCCATGGCGAAGCAGATGTAGCATCGCCCGTCCAGCACGGTCAGGCGGGGGTCGTAGATCCGCCGGTTCTCCTCGGTGCGGATCTTCCAGATCGGCTCGGGCTCGACGGTCCAGTGCAGTCCGTCGTCGCTGACCGCCAGGCCGAGGTTGGTGTCGCGCTCGGCCTTGGGCGGGCCGTGGAAATCATCGCCGTAGTCGTTGCGGAAGACCATCACGTAGCGGCCCTGGAACCTCTCGACCCCGGCATTGAAGATCAGCGTCGCCGGGTAGGGCACATCCGCGGCGGCGAGGACCGGGTTGCCGTCGTAGCGCTGGATCACGGTGGTGGCGTCGCGTTGGGCTGTCATGAACCACTTTGTAGCGACGTCGCCGCGCCGCGGCAAGCCTCCGTTGCGGCCGCGTCGGCCGCCGGCGCGCGGGCCGGCCGGGCCAGGTCCGCCAGGCTGTGTTCGTCCAGCAGTCTGGAGAAGTACCCCAGCGCGTCGGCCGCGGCCTCCAGCGACTGCTCGCCGGACAGTTCCACCCTGAGCGTCGCCGGGTCCCCTTCCCGCCGCTGGCGCACCGGCAGGGTCACGTGGACCCGCTGGCTGCCGTCCGACGACGCCGTCGGGCGGGGGCTGTCCCACCGCAGCGGCCGCACCGACCCCCCGCGGCCGACCAGCTCGAGCGTCATGCCCACGAACTCCATCCGCTCGGCCGCCTCGCACAGGTGGTCCCACCACGGGTCGAAGCCCGTGACGACCCGCAGCTTCAACTGCATGTCCTCGAAGTGCCGCCGGTACCGGCCCCGCTGGCGGCGGATCATCGCGTTGCGGCGGACGGCCCGGACGATCTGGCCGCCCTGGAGCGACCCCACCCAGTGGAACAGCAGTCCCAGCAGGATCATCACGTTCGCCAGCACCGCCAGCGACGACAGGCCCCGCGTCAGGAGCATCGTCATGCCCATCGCCGTCACGCCGGCGGTGGCGCCGTAAATCAGCAGCACGCTCCGCCGGTGATCGATCCCGCGGCTGATCAGCCGGTGATGGATGTGGCCGCGCTCGGCGTTGAAGATCGACCGCCGTTCGAGGACACCCCGCCGGATGAACGTCAGCATCGCGTCGACGATCGGAATGCCCAGCGCCACGCCCGGCAGGGCGACCGCCGCGAAGGCGCCGGTCGTCGCGGCCGCCACGGCCGCCGTCGAGGCGAGCAGGAACCCCAGGAACATGCTCCCGCAGTCGCCCATGAAGATGCTGGCGGGGTTGAAGTTGAACGCCAGGAACGCCCCCAGGGCGCCCAGCAGGGCCAGCATCAGCACCGCCAGGGCCCCCTGGCCGACCGCCAGGGCGACAATCAACAGCACGGCGGCGGCCATCGCGGCAATCCCCGCCGCCAGGCCGTCCAGACCGTCCATGAAGTTCAGACCCACCGTCACGCCGACGATCCACAGCACCGTCAGGGGGCGCGCCCACGCTCCCAGTTCAAGCGTCCACCCGCCGCCCAGGTCCAGGCGGGTCACGGCGCCGCCGGCGACGCTGACGTACGCCGCGGCGACCAGCAGGGCCAGGCACTTGAGCTTGGGCGAGACGCCGACGATGTCGTCGATCAGCCCCACGACGAACACGCCGCCGGCGGCGACCATCGTCGCCGCCACCGCCGCCGGCACCGCACCGACCGTCAGGGCCATCGCCGGCACTGCCACGCCGATCGTCCCCGCCGCCAGGGCCAGCCCCCCCACCCGCGGAATGGGCCGTTCGTGCACCTTGCGCGCGGCGGGCATGTCCAGGGCCCCCACGGCCTTGGCCACGCGAGCCGCCAGCGGGATGGCGACCAGCGCCACCGCCAACGCGCACAGAAACACCGTCACGCCTGAAATCATTATCCCCCCCTTCGGTCGACCCGGTCCCGGGCGCAGTGCGGCCGGGACCGCCACCGATCCGCAGGTAGCATACACTTTATTCTAGCCGGGCGAGCCAAACCCGGCGAGCCGTCCCGCCCCGCGGGATTTTCCGCCGGCCGGCGTGCATATCGCCGTGATCCTTGTTGACCCGGCCGCCCGTTTGCGCCGATAGCGCCCGTGCGGCATCGACGAGGACGCCGCGCGATGGTTCGAGGGGATTGCCCATCACTTCGGGGGGACGTCATGATGCGAGGCACGGCTGGCCGATTGGCAGAGGGTTGGAAGCGCCGCGCGGCGGTGGTCCTGGGTTGCGTCGCGCTGGCGGGACTGGCCGGGTGCGGCAGGATGGATCACCGCCTTTCGCTGGAGGAGTTCCAGCTTCTCCAGGCGCGGGCGGACGCCGAGGGCGCCTATGTGCCGCAGTGGAAGGCGCTGGCGGACAACGCGGTGATCGACCAGCGGCTCAGCGGCTATCGGCTGGGGCCCGGCGACGTGATCACCGTGACCGTGCGGACGACCAGCGAGCAGTTCGCCGTCGAACCCGCGCGGGCGCGGCTCAACGACGAAGGCCAGATCGACCTGGTCATGGTGGGCAAGCTCGACGTCAACGACCTGACGATCCAGGAGGCCGAGGCCGCCATCCGCCAGGCGTACGTGCCCCGCTACTTTCGCGAGGCGTCGGTCCACATCACCCTCGAACAGGCCGCGCCGACCCGCGTGATCGTGATGGGCGCGGTGACGAACCCCGGGCTGATCACGCTGCGCCGCACCGACCGCGACCTGCTGCACGCAGTGATCGCCGCCGGCGGGATGTCGCTGATGTCCAGCGGGCAGGTCACGCTGCAGCGGCTGCGCCAGCCGGACAAAACGGTCACGGTGGACTTCACCGACCCGACGGGGATCAAGGCCATGCTGACGATGGAGCCCCTCCAGTCGGGCGACATCATCCGCGTGCACCCCGCCACGCCCAACACCTACTACGTCGGGGGCCTGGTCAACGCCCCGCGCCCGCAGACCTACCCGCCGGGCACGACCATCACCGTCCTGCAGGCCCTGGCCGGCTCGGCCGGCCTGCGCACCGACGTGACGCCCTCGACGGCCACGCTCGTCCGCCGTATGCCCAACGGCGAGGATGTGCACGTGAAACTCAACCTCAAGCGCGTGATGAAGGGCGACGACCCCAACATCGCCCTCAAGCCCGGCGACATCCTCTGGGTGCCCGAGACGTCGCTGACGAAATTCCAGGACCTCGTCAACCGCGTCTTCTACCTGCGGGTCGGCGCCAACGTGGCGTACAACCTCATCGGCAACCAGGACCTGTTCACGCTGGACCGCGAGGATATCAACGACAACGGCACCGATACGTTCATCCTGCTGCCGTGAGAACGACAGGCTTGAGACTTGAGGCCTGAGCCTTGAGCAACGGCAACGGCGCTGACGCCACCCGGGGGTGTCGGCGCCGTTTGTCACAGAACCTCTACGCCAACCATCTCGGCGCCACCGAGGAGATGCCCCCCCAGCCCGTCGTGTCGCGCAGGGCGAGTCTCCGACACCGCGCGCGGACGTCGACCGAAGCGAGAGAAGCCGTACTGGAGAGCGACCTGCAACTCGTCCGTGTACAGATCGAATTGTACAAGTTGCAGCACAACGATGCCCCGCCCGGCCGGCAGGCGGACGGCCGCGTCGACGGGGCCGATCTCAAGCGGGACCTGGTCACCAAGACCGACCCCGCCGGCCGACAGGGCCCTGACGGCCGATTTGGCCCGTATCTTCAGCGGATGCCCGTCAACCCCTTCGTCGACGCCGCGACGGCTGACGCCGTCAAAATCGGCCCGTCTCCCTGCCCCGGCGACGGGACCTCCGGGTGGTACTTCGAGACCGACACGGGCAGGTTCTTCGCGAATCACGCCCGCAGACAGGTTCGATAGTCGCCGTTTCTTGCCGTTTGCCGTTCCTGCAGTCTGCCGTTGGAAAAGCAGGCGGCGCGAAAGCCGGTTGCCCGGTTCCGCGCCGCCGCCCTCCTTTCGATCCTTTGTCACGGCACGACCCGCTCGCCGGTCAGGCGACCGGGCCGTCGGCCAGCGGGTCCAGCGGGTCGGTCTCGACGGCCAGCAGATCGATGGTCTGCAGGTCGGCCGAGGGGGCCTGAGCGGTCATCGGCGTGGACGACTCGAAGCCGAAGTGGGTCTTCAGGACGGCGAAGTCGGCCAGGTCGGTCACGCCGTCGCCGTTGAAGTCGCCGTCGGCCCACGAGGCCTCCGAGATGCCCAGGTTCTGCTTGAGCAGGCTGAAGTCCACCAAGTCGACCGTTCCGTCGAAGTTGGCATCGCCCATTTCCGTGCCGATCACGTCGCGGACCAGCAGGGCCAGGTCGGCGTCGTCGAGCGTGCCGTCGCCGTTCAGGTCGGTGCCGTCGAGGGTCGTCTCGCCGCGGATGACCGCCGCGAGCAGGTCCACGTCGGCCATGTCGACGGTCCCGTCGCCGTTCAGGTCGCCGGCAGCCGGCTCGCCGATCACCCTCGCCCGCAGGCTCGGCGCCATCAGGGCGTCCGAGCTGTCCGGGTCCACGTTGACTACCTGGATGGCCAGGACGTTCTCGCCGGCCGTCAGCACGCCGTCCGGCACCGCCAGGGCGAACGACTCGGCCGGCTCCAGCTCCTCGTGCATGCCGGCGCTGAGGGCGTCGTGCGCCACCGGCTCGCCGACGGCGCCGCCCATCGACCCGCTGCGGGCGACCTCGACGCCG
>CAZHRW010000006.1:0-4843 GCA_964535025.1 uncultured Planctomycetales bacterium | reverse complement strand
CGGCGGGCTGGCACGCCCGTCGGCCGACCAAGCTCATTCGCGCTCCGTCGTCGCCTTCCGTTTCACAACCGACGACGGATAACCACATGCTGTGAAGGGAGGTCCCGATTTCAGCGCCGCTCGAGATCAATCCGCCTGACGTCTCCTTCACGGTCCGACTTGTCTCGAACGTCCGCACCAACTCGAAGCCACCGCAGGTCGGGCCTTGGGGGAGAGTAGAAGAGCCAACATACCTATCCTTACAGCCCCGCCTTAAAGGGTTTTGAGATGGCTTTGAGCTTGATACTTATTCTAGCACGTTCACCCGGCCAAACAAGTGCAAAATGCGTTAAGTCCATACGCTGCCGTATGCCCAAGGGCGACCTTCGTCATGCGAGGTCGGCAGGCGTCGCCAGGGCCATGGCCTAGCAGTTCGACCCATTGCCGCCGATCGAACGCTATGGGGCCCGACGGCGGCGGTCAATTGCCGATCAACACCGTTGTACCCTCCTCGTCTCCGTTCAGAATATCCTTGTTGTGCAAGAAGTTGTAGTTCAGGCTCGCACTGGCACCCGCCCGGAAGTAGATGTTGCGGTTGATCCACTCCTGTACGCGGGTCCCCGCCGTATGGGGCACCCAGAGGATGTCCCCGGCGGCCAGCTGGAGGTTCGGATCGTCGCCGTCTTCGATCCGCGAGAGGTCCAGGCAAACGCGGACCGCCTGGCCGTCGGCGCGGTGGCGGACAAGCACCGCCTGGTCGGGGAACACATCCGTCCGCAGCCCCGACGCCGCGGCGAGCGCCTGCAGGACGGTCACGCGGACACCCTGGGGATAACTCTGCGGTCCGGGCACGTTGACAAGCCCACCCACGAACACGGTGTTTGGATCGGCGGCCGCCACCTCGACCATATCGCCCTCCTGCAGCGGCGGCAGCGCCAGGGCCGTGCGAACCTGGTCCGGATGAGTCAGATTCACGGTGATCGTCTCGGCTGGCTCCCGCAGCCGCACCAGCTTCACGCAACCCGATGCCGCCTGCGAGAACCCTCCCGCCGCCGCCACCGCCTGGACGAGTCCCCGTTCGTTGCGGGGCAGGCGGATCAGCCCGGGCCGCTCGACCGTGCCGGTCACGAGCACGTCGATCGTATCCGGCTGCTGGAGCACGAGATGCACGACGGCCTCCTGGAACGCCTTGGCCACATAGGCCGCCTGGATGGCCTTCTCGGCCTCGGTCAACTCGAGCGAGCCGACCTGGACGGCACCGACCAGCGGCAGGTCGATCGTCCCGTCCTCGTATACACGGGCCTCCACGGCGATGGGCATCTGGGTCTCCTGCCCGCCAATGACGTTGACGGCCAGGACGTCGCCGGGGCCAATCGCATATGGCGCCAGGCGCGGGCCGAACGTCACGGGCGGTGGCGGCTCGGTAACTTCTGCCGTGGCCATGGCTTCCATCGCCAGGAACTCGTCGAGCGTCATCCCTTTCGGCCCGCAACCCCCGCACAGCAGCGCGCCGGCCGCCAGCAGGGAGATCCCCAAACGGGTGCGGACGATCCGCGTCGCGGCCCCCCTGGCCTTCGTGGTCGTGGTCATTTCCGTGCTTCCTTGGTTGGTCGTCGTCGGCATCGTTTACATCCGGCGATTCCGACAGTACCGTCGGAGATGGACTGATACAGGTCACGTCGCAGTCGTACTATTCCTATCGGCTAACGGGGCCGCGACGTGGGCATTTTTCCGGCGGAATCGGCGATGGAGGTCCGTCCGGGCACAGCAGCCTGCCGGCGGCGCCGCCTACGCGCGCGGGCCGATGAATCGCTCCCGCAGAACGCCCAGGCCGTATCGGATCTTCACCCACGTCCGCTCCCAACGCGCGCCGAGCTTCCAGCCGGGCGTGGTGGCGGCGCGGTAGAGGAATTCCAGACCGAGCGTACGAACCCAGCGGGGGGCCCGCCGGGACCTGCCGCTGGCCACGTCGAAGCTGCCGCCGACACCGAGACACAACCGGGCCGTCAGGCGGTCGATGTGCTCGGCGATCCAGTATTCCTGGCGCGGCGAACCCATTGCTACGAAAAGGAGTTGCGCGCCGCTACCGTTGATGGCCTCGATGACGGGCTCGACGTCCTCGAAGAACCCGCTGTGGCGGCCGACGATCCGCAGCCGCCCGTCGCGCCGTGTGAGACTCTCGGCGGCCTGCTCGTTGGAGGCCGGGTCGGCCCCCAGCAGGAAGACCCCCCAGCCGCGCTCGGCCGCGGCGTCGAGCAGGTGGAAGAACAGGTCGCACCCGGTGATCCGCCGCACCCGTCGCCCCAGCAGCAGTCGCGTGGCCATCGAGATCCCGATGCCGTCGCAAATCCCAACATCGGCTTTACTTAGAACATCCCGCAGCCGCTGGTCGCGTTTGGCGCGGAAGGCCTTTTCGGGGTTCATGGCGATCCAGAACGACCGCCGCGAACCCTCCACGATCCTCGAAGCGCAGCGGACAGCCTGGTCGTACGACTCGAAGGGGGTCACCTTAACGCCCGTTACATAAAGGGCCTGCGGGCATGTCCCGTCACTCCACACGGCGTCGTCCATGGCCACTCCTCGTCCATGCCACCCGGTCGACATAAGTCTATCGTCGGGGTACCGTTTCCGCAAGAAAACCGGGCGACTCGACAAGGGAAAACCGTCTATCGGACGTCCCTTTGCCACGGTAGACTGTCCAGTCGTTAAACGTGCGAACGGCTCGATGCGCCTACCCGACCGAGAGCAGCGATGGACGATACCGCCTGCGCGTTGTGGTTGATCCCCGCCGACGAGGATGCCGCCGCGCCGGCGGCGGCGATCCGGCGGTACAGCCGGCGGCTGTCGAAGCCGGCGTTTCGGCCTCACATCACGTTGCTCAGCGGCCTCGAGGGCCCCGAGGACGCGCTGGCGGCCGTGGCCGCCGACGTGGCCGCCTCGACGGCGGCCCTGCGCGTGGTCCTCGGGCGGGCGGCGCACTCGGAGGCTTGGTTCCGGTGCGTATTTCTTCCCGTGCAGGACAACGGGGACCTGGCGGCTCTGCGCCGGCGGGCCCGCGAACTGCTGGGGACGGGCGGGTCGGACGAGGACGAGGACGAGTACCGGCCCCACTTGAGTCTCATCTACGGCGCCCTGCGCCCGCGGCAACGGCAGGCCATCGCAACGGCGATCGGCGAGCGCCTGGCCGGGGCGATCACGCTGCGGCGGCTGTGCCTCTACCGTGCCTCGTCGGCCTCGCCGCCGGAGGCGTGGCGGGAGATCGGCGGCTGGGCGCTCGGCCGCCGGCCGGAAGACATGTGAGGCGTCCCTCTCTGCTGTGGCGTCCGGCGTTGGGGCCGGTCGGCCGTCGGCCGGTGACGGGCCTTTTTCTCTGGCGCCATCTAATCCCTTTATTTATAATGACTTATGATGTTTACCCTAACAGGAGATAAGTCATGGCAGATCAAGGGATTACGCCGGAACAGTTGGATGCGGTTTTGCAGCAGGAGTATGAGGCGCTGAAGCAGAGAATCTGCGATGCGATGAATGCGGCCCAGGCCGGTCGGATCATCGCCGACACGGAAGAACCGGTGCGGGACGCCCACGCGGCGTTCCGCCAACAGGCGTATCAGAAGGCGATCAGCCTCCTGGCCGAGCAGTCCGGTCGGGAGGCTTTCCCCCCCTCCGGCCAGCCCGGACGGTCGGCGGTGGAGGAATAAGGGCCGCCAGCTCAGCCGCCACAAAACCATCAACGGCGAGGTGACCTACCGCCGCACGATCTACTGGAGTGCGGACGGAACGTACGCGCCGCTGGACGTATGGCTGGGCGTGCTGGATGAGCACTACAGCCCCGGGCTTCGCGAGATGGCCTGCCGTCTGAGTTTGAACGCGGCGTTTGTGCCGGCCAGCGAGAACCTGGCGCGCACGGCGCAGGTGACGGTCAGTTCCAGCGCCTTGCGGGACCTGGTCGAGCGGGAAGGCCGGCGTGCGGAGTGCGCGATCCGCCAAGGTGCGTATGGTCCGAACTGGACGTCGGCGGATTGTACGGATCGAACGGTGATCACGGGGGCCGACGGTGTGATGGTCCCGGTAGTCACCGACCAGCAGAAGCGCAAGCGACGGGCAACGGAGGCCACCAAGCGTGCGAAGGAGGGCCGCCGAAGCACGGCCCGTCCGGGCCGGCCGAAGTGCGGCAGCGATGGGGGCTACAAGGAGTTCAAGCTCATCTCGTTCTATGACCCCGACAAGTCGCATCTGTACGCGGTGGGCACCCGCGGCGACCACAGGGTCCTGGGCCGTCTGATGCGTCGGGAAGCGGGCAAGATTGAGCTTGGCCAGGCTGAACGGAAGTACGCGGTGACCGACGGGGCGGAGTGGATCGCCCGGCAATACGGCAAGCAACTGCCGGTGCTGGATCGGACGATCCTGGATTACTATCACCTGCGCGAGCACGTGATCGGCGTCAGTCACGTGCTGTACGGCGAAGGGACCTCCAAGGCATTGGCTTGGCGCAAGATGATAATGGAGGTGGTGTGGGAGCAGGGCTCGCTGGTGCTGCTGGACCGGCTGAGTCCTTACCTGCGCCGGCATCGAAGCGGAGCCAAAGCCGAGGCCTTGCGTTCCCTGCAGCAGTACGTGGCCAAGCGGGTGGACATGACGGACTACCCGACGTTCCGTGCTGAGGGATACGACTGCGGCAGCGGTCCGACGGAGTCCTTCTGCGGCACGCTGACGCTGCGGCTGAAGGCCCGTGGAATGCGGTGGGACGCGGACAATGCCGAAGCGATCATGGCGCTGGGCACCTTGTACTACTCGAAGCTCTGGGACGACTACTGGAGCCGCCAGCGGGCCGCATGACGATCTGCCAGAAAAGAAGGTCGCTCAC
>CAZHRW010000005.1:0-2775 GCA_964535025.1 uncultured Planctomycetales bacterium | reverse complement strand
GCCTGCTGATCGGGCCGCCGGCCACACCACACCACTGAGCTTTGCACCTAGAGGGCCGCGCGGCCCGGTTAGCGGATTTTTTACCATGAGAACCTTCGTCGGGCTGCTTCTGACCTTCGCCTCGGGCGCCTACGGCTGGACCGCGTGGCAGGTGGCCTCGGACTGGCAGATCGCGGGGCTCTATTCGTACTTTTCGCTTGTGCTTCTGGGACTTGGCACCCTGATCTTCTACTCGGGACGGGACAGACTATGAGACGGCACCTCTGCTACCTACTGACGTGTGTGATGCTTGCGCTTTGCTGGGCCCCGGCCGACGCGGCGCCGATGGACGACGGCTGGCTCGATGCGGTGTGCCGTGTCCGGGCTGGAAGCGGGGTCGGCTCGGGCTGCGTGATCCGGATCCTCGACGGCCAGGTCTACGTGCTGACCGCGGCCCACGTCGTCGAGTCGCCGGGCGCGGCGGTCCAGTGCGATATGTTTCATTCGGGCCACTGCTCGGCGCCCATACCGGGCCGCGTTGTCGCCCTGGACCAGGCGTGCGACGTGGCGATCTGCGTTTTGCCTGCTTCGGGCTTCGGCGGCCTGTTGCCCGAACAGATCCCGCTGGCGGGCCCGGAGGACCGCGTGCAACCCGGTGAGGCCGTGATCACGCTCGGCTGCGCCGAGGGCCGCTGGGCGAGCGCCTACCGCGGACACGCCACCGGCTACAGCGAGGACGGCCAGGTCCTCATGTTCATCCCGCCGCCCGCCTCCGGCCGATCAGGATCGCCACTTTTGCTCGGCGACGGTTCGGCGGTGGTCGGTGTCGTATCGTTTCGGGCCAATTCGCAGAGCGAGAGCGCTTACGGCGGGGCGATGAGCACGGCCGCGATCTGGCGGGCCTTCGGTGCGTCGCAGACGGCCGGCAGTTGCGGACCTGGCGGTTGCCCTCCCGACGGAAACAGCGGCAACTTGTTTCGTCGCCCCATGCCGAGACCGTTTCAGCGGCCCGCACCGCAACCCTACGGCGAAGGCGGTGGGGCATGGCCTACGCTGCCACCCGGCGTGATCACGCCGCCCACGCCGCCGCCGCCGGCACCTATTCAGCCCGCCGAGCCGCCACCGCCGGAGACCGTGATCGTCGAGCGGCCCGCCGAACTCTCGCCCTGGTGGATTGGCCTAGGGCCCGGCGTGGCCGTCGCGACGATGCTGGTCGCCCTGGTCGTCTTCGCCGTCTGCTACGCGGCCCACCTGGGCGCCCAAACCAGGACGCCCGGCAAGAAGAAGTGAAGCCTGCGCCCTGACACCTGACACCTGACACCTGGAGAAAACACCCATGGCCACCTGGCTGATCATCCTTTTATCCGTCGGCGCCACGCTGGTTACCGGCGGGCTGCTGGGCTATGTCCTCTGGCGTTTCTACGACCGCGTCGACGACGCGATAGACGAGTGGCAACTGAGCGTGAACAAACTCGAAAACCGGTTCGCCGCCGCCGGATCAAACTGGATGGCGGAGCTGCTCGCGTTTGTCGTGGTAGGGGACGAGGAAAAGATCGTTCGCAAAG
Source organism: uncultured Planctomycetales bacterium (assembly GCA_964535025.1). Lineage (GTDB taxonomy): Bacteria > Planctomycetota > Phycisphaerae > SM23-33 > FEN-1343 > JAAYZK01. The sequence goes on along the minus strand of CAZHRW010000005.1, from coordinate 1,231 downwards.
TCGGTCAGCTCACCGACGCCGCCGACGTGCCGGTCTTTTTCTTGGAAAACGTGGCCCTGCCCTGCGCGCACTGGGCGATCCGCGAGGCGGGGGACCGCTACCCGGAGCACCTGCCCAAGATCGCGGGCTCGGTGGCCGCCGCGAAGGAATCGCAGAAGGTCCGGGCCAAGGGCGGCAGCTAGGAAGGCGGGCGCGATGATCGAGGTGCTCATCCTCTCGATGCAAGGCGTGCTGTGCGTCGGCCTGTTGCCGATCTACGGCTGGGTGTTCCGGGCGAACCGCGAGATCGGTGAGCTTCGGCGCGACGTGACTACCGTGAAGGCAGCCGTCAACGGCGCCAACGGCATCCCGGGACGATGCAACGTCCACGCCGAGCAGATCGCGGAAGTACGCAGGGTGTTGGACCGGCTAACGGGATAGCATGAAGCGCGTCACGCTCAGCCGGTTGTTGGCGATCCTCGACCAGTATCGGGGCACCGTGATCGTGTCGGCCGTAACGCGGACTGAGCCGAGGCTGCTGGCGAAGTCGCGCTTGGACGGGACGCCGACGGCAGATCGGTGGCCGCATGGCGTCGAGAAGCTTTGCTTGGGCCGCTTCATTCTGGCGAACCGCTATCAGGAAAACGTCAGGGCGCAAAGGCGACGCGAAGGACACCCGAAGCCGGAGGCGTTTCGCGCGGGCAAGCTATGGCGCGGACACGGGCGGCGGATCGGCCGGTTTTTGGCGCGGCATGACGGACGGGATCGGTGGTATATCGTCGCCAGGCCGCAGAGCGATGAGCAGGGCAGGCCAGTGCGGATCTGGGAGCGATGGATCGACCTGGCCACCGGGCAGGACGTGACGGGCGAAGAGCTGGAGGAGCTGGGACGCGACTGGTTACGCGACGCGGCGAACGCGGCTGGTCGGCAGGGGGTGCGGCGGACCATCCCGTATAGGACCTACCACGTGGAGAGCATCCGCACGGTGACGCTCGCCGGCACCGTCTACGCCGTCGTGCCCGACCGCTCCGCCCACACGCCCACCGCCTAGCTCACCCCCCAGTGGGTCCTTCCCATCTTTATGCGAGGGCGGCTTGGGAACAAACAAGCTTCTGTTGAGAGTGACTTTATTTCCGGGTTTCTGGAAGACCGCATGGGCACGAAGGCTCAGGATAACGAGACTAGGATCGCGTCGCTGGTTGCGCTGTTCACCGGGTGCGTGGCGTCGCCAGCGGCGCCGGAGCAGGCGCGG
>CAZHRW010000004.1:0-32727 GCA_964535025.1 uncultured Planctomycetales bacterium | reverse complement strand
CCCGCCGCCGCCGCAGGCGAACCAGCCGATCCGCATCGAGATGAAGCAACCCGCCGGCAACCTGATCGGACGGCTGTTCGTGGGGCTGGTCAGCAGCGTGTTGATTATCTCGATCCTGTTGAACGTCTACCTGCTGGTGATGGTTTCGGCCTCGGTGGGCGGGACGATGCGGACGGAGGTCATCACCGAGGGCGACCCGTCCGAGACGATCGCCCTGTTCGAGGTGCAGGGGCTGATCACGCCCGAACAGGCGCGGCGGTTCGATACGTTTGTCCGCGAGGTCACGGACGACAACGACGTCAAGGCCGTCGTCGTCCGCGTCAACAGCCCTGGCGGGGCCGTGGCGCCCAGCGACGAGATGTACGCGTTGATGAAGAAGCTCAAGGCCGCCGACAAGACCGTCGTCGTCTCCATGGGCGGCGTGGCCGCCAGCGGAGGCTATTATGTGTCAGCGCCGGCCGATGCGATCTACGCCGAGCCGACCACCATCACCGGCTCGATCGGCGTGATCGCCCAGATGCCCATTCTCGTGGGCACGATGGAAAAGATCGGCATGAAGATGATCGTGAGGCGCTCGACGCAGTCGCAACAGTACAAGGCGGGGCTCAACCCCTTCGAAGAGCCCAGCGAGGCGGTCCTGGCCGAGTTCCAGGACCTGCTCGACACCGTCCAGGGGCTGTTCGTCCAGGCCGTGACCGAGGGGCGGACGATGCTTACCCGCCAGGAGGTCGAGGCCCTGGCCAACGGGAAAACCTGGGTCGGCGTACAGGCGAAGGATAAGAAGCTCGTCGACAGCATCGGCTACCTCGCCGACGCCATCGACGGCGCCGCCGGCCAGGCGAAACTGACCCGCCCGCACGTCGTGCGCTATCAGCCCCGCTACTCGTTGACGCAGATGCTGATGGGCGCCAAGGCCTCCGAGGCCGCCGGCGTGACGATCGACGCGGACCTGCTCGACGAGATCCAGATCCCCCGCGTCCTGATGCTCTGGCGGCCGTGAGTCTTCGCTGTCACAGTGTGCCGTGGGTTGCGGCGGTCCTGATCGTTGCGACGACTTCGGCGGCGCGGCCGGCGCCGTCGGAGCAGGCCGTCGACGCGGCGATCGACCGGGCCGTGGCCTACCTGTGGGACGCGCACGCCGGTGACGGCTGGCCGGGCGACCAGTCCGGCGTGCCGGGGCGGGACGAGGCGGGGCGGACGGCCCTGATCCTCTATGCCCTGCTGACGGCGGGCCAGGACCCCGAGGCCCCGGCGATGGCCGAGACCCTCCGCCGGCTGTGCGCCGTCGAGACCGACAGCGTCACCACCCGCAGCTTCCGCGTGCTGGCATTGACCCAACTGCCCGCCCAGCCGGACGACTCGCCCGTCGAACGAACGATCGCCGCCGACGCCGCCTGGCTGATCGCCGCCGTCCGGCCGGACGGCGCGTACGGGGAGCGGCCCGGCGACGACCGGTGGAACAACGCCTCCACGCAGGCCGCCCATCGGGCCGTATGGGCCGCGGCGCAGCGGGGGGTGGGTGTGGAGCAAACCTACTGGATGCGGGCCGAGGCGCACTGGCGGCGGACCCAGACCGCCGAGGGAGGCTGGTCGTACACGACGGCCCGGCGCAGCGCGTACGGCTCGATGACCGCCTGCGGGGTCGCCTGCCTGCTGCAGTGCTACGACGAACTGCACCGCGACGACACCATCCGCCCCGACGCCGATGCCGCCTGGGCGCCCATCGAACGCGGACGGGCGTGGCTCGGCGAGCACTTCAGCGCGTGGGAGAACCCCCGCCGCGGCCCGCAGTATTACACCGAGTACCTCTGGGCCCTCGGACGCCTCGGCGCCGCCGGGGGGCACCGCACGCTGGGGGTCCACGACTGGTACGCCGAGGGCGCCGCCGAGCTGGTCCGTCGCCAGCGGTCGGACGGCTCCTGGGGCGACGGCGTGGACACCGCCTACGCCCTGGCGTTCCTGGCCGCCGGCCGCCGGCCGGTGCTGATCGGCAAGCTCCGTTACGACGGGCTCTGGAACGGGCGCCCGCGGGATGTGGCGACCCTCACCGCCTGGCTCGTCCAGCGGTTTGAGCGGCCCGTCCGCTGGCAGGTGCTCGACGTCGACGCCCCGGCCGAACTGTGGCGGACACCCGTGCTGCTGATCTCCGGGGCCGCGACGCCGCGATTCACGGACGAGCAGATCGATCGCCTGCGCCGCTACGTCCTCGGCGGCGGCCTGATCGTTTCCGACGCCGCCGGCAGCAGCGCCGCGTTCAACGTGGGGATGCTCAAGGTCTACCGGAAGATGCTGCCCGAGCTGGCGGTCGAGCCGATCGCCGCCGACCATCCGATCTTCAACGCTCATCGGCCGCTGGGGTCGCCGATGAAGCTGTACGGCATTTCCAACGGGGTACGGCTGCTGGCGATCCATTCGCCGACGGACCTGTCCAAGGCCTGGCACATGCGCCTGACCGACCGGCGGGCCGACGCCTTCCAATTGGCGGCGAACTTGTACTTCCACGCCACCGATCTCGGCGAGTTCCGCCGCCGCGCCGAAACGACCCCGCTGGCCGAGGAGGGTCCTCCGCGGATCGAACGGACCGTTCGCGTCGCGGTCCTCGACCACGACGGGCGGGCCAGGCCCGAACCGATGGCCTACGAACGGCTCGTCGAGCGGATGGCCCGCCGCTGCGCCACGCGGGTCGAGCTGAGCGAGCCGCTTCGCATCGCGGCCCTCCCACCCGAGACCTACGCCGCGGCGTTGATGACCGGGACCGAGGCGTTCACGCTCAGCGACGCCGACCGTCGGGCGCTGCGGGCGTTCGTCAACGCGGGGGGGCTGCTGATCGTCGACGCCGCCGGCGGCCGCGAGCCCTTCGCCGACGCCGTCCGAGGGCAAGTGCTGACGCTGCTGGACGACGCGTACCCCAGGGTCGGCCCTCTGTCGCCGCAGAGCGAGATCTTCCACCTGGAGGGATCCCCCATCGACAACGTCCGTTACCGCCGGGCCTCGCGTCTCGGCGGCGAGGAAGACAGCGAACCCCGCCTCGAAGCGGTGGTGGTCGGCCAGTGGCCCGCAATCGTCTTCAGCGCCGAGGATCTCACCGCCGGGTTGGTCGGCTACACGGGCCACCAGCTTCGCGGCTACGCCCCCGACAGCGCCTTCGCCCTCGTGCGGAACCTCCTGCTCTACGCCGCCGGACGCGGCAAGCCCGCCGAGCCGATCCTCGGAGACTTCGTCGACGTCCAGTGGCGGCCGGGTGGGTGACTAACGGGGCTTGTCGAGCTTCAGCAGCCGTCGCAGCAGCATCGCCTCGCCGCTGCGGTTGCCCTCGACGGCGTGGCCCATGAACTGCAGAGCATAGCCGGCGACGAACAGCGACGCGGCCAGCAGCCAGTGGGCCGCGACCGCCAGCAGGACCGCCAGGATCGTCAGCGGGATGCCCAACATGTGCAGCCAGAAATTCACCGGATGGCGGTGACGGCTCAACCAGTTACGGATCGCTCGCATCGCTACGTGACCATGATCTTCACGCCGTACAGGGACTGGTACAGGCCGTCCAGCACGACGTTGGCGAAGAAGTCCAGCACCAGGATCATCATGCAACTGACCACGAAACTCTCCGTGCAGGCCCGCCCCACCCCGGCGGCGCCGCCGCGGCAGTGAAAGGCCTTGTAGCAGCAGATCAGGACGATCGCCCCGCTGAACACGAGGCTCTTGATCAGGCCCATGAGGATGTCGAAGAACTCCACTACCGCCGCCGCGTGCGACCAGAAGGTCGCGCCGTTGATGTCGTAGATGAACACGCTGACGTAATAGGACCCGAAGATCCCCATCAGGTCGGCGTAGATCACCAGCAGCGGCCCCAGCAGCAGGCACGCCACCAGCCGGGGCGCGACGAGATGGCGGACCGGGTCGGCCCCCATCGCCCGCAGGGCGTCGAGCTGCTCGGTGACCCGCATCGTGCCCAGCTCGGCGGTGATCGCCCCGCCGACCCGCCCGGCCAGGAGGATGCCGGCCAGGACCGGCCCGAGCTCCCGCAGCACCGACATGTTGACGATCGCCCCCAACTGCCCCTCCAGCCCGACGCTCTTGAACTGCCCAACCGCCTGGACCGCCAGCACCATGCCCACGAACATGCCCGTGACCATCATCACCGGCAGGCTGCGGGTGCCGATCTCGTACATCTGCCGTCCTGTCAGCCGCAGGCTCCGCCGGCCGGTCACCGCCGACGGCGCCTTGTAGAGGCTCTGGCCGGCGAACCGCCAGAACCGCCCGTGGGCGTCGAGCATGTCGATCGTCCGTTGTCCCAGCGCCGCAATGGCCTGCATGCGGAGGTCCTCCTGAAAGCTCACGGCCCGGTCGTCACGATCCCGGGCGCATCCGACCGCCGGGCCGCCTCGTAGCCCATCGCGCTGATCAACCGCCCCTGCGCAGGGCCCTGGGCGTAGGGCAGCAGGGCCGTGACGAGCATGGCCTCGGCGGTACCATACCGCCTCTCGTACGCCGCCACGATCCGGTCGGCCACCGCCCACAGCGCCGGCGGCACGCGGAACCGCCGGGCGACATGATCGACGACGACCCGCCGCTCGTCGGCCAGGCAGGCGTTGAACCGCGGCCCCACCGCCGCACGGACCGTCGCCGCCTCGAATGGCGTGGTCGGCAGCGGCGCGGCCCAGTCGGTCGCCCCGGGCGCCGCCGGCGCGACGCGAACATCTTCGTAGGCCAGCAGTTCCCGGTCGATCGCCGCCAGCGTCCACGTCCCGCCGTCCAGGGGGAAGGGCGTTTCCATCAACCGTCGCGGCCCGATGCGGTCGGGCAGGTGGAACACGTCGCCGAACACCGCGTCGACCCGCCGCTCCCGCGCGACGATCCGAAGGCTCCAGGCGGCCCGAGCGTTGTACAGCCAGGCGAGCCGCTCGTCGGACCCCCTCTGACGTGCCGCGGACGGCCAGGGCCCCGCCAGGTGCACCAGTTGCCGCTCCAATTGGGGCAACTGCACCGCCAGGGCGGTCGGCTCGACGGCGCCGTCGTCATCCACCACCGCCGCCAACACCTCCGCCAGGGCCGCAAACCCCGTCGGCGGGGTCACCTCCGGCAGCACGATGGGCTCGGGCCCCGCGCAGCCGCCGACGGCCGCGACAAGCAGCGCCGCGCCGCCCAGTGAAGCCCACAGGATGCTCGCCCCGGTGGCCATGTTCGCTCCTCGTCCCGGCGCCCCGTCGCCGGACGGGGTCGATCAGGTCAAGGTAGAATCTCGCCGCGCCGAAAGCAACCTACGGCGCCCGGTCGGGTCCGGCGGCTTCCCGGCGGCCGGCGCCCGGGACGGCGATGCCGCGGAGATGCTCGATCTGGCGGCGGGACCCGGCCTGGGCGACCGTCGAGATCATGATGATTGTCAGGTAGAAGCTGTCCGGCAGCGACAGCCCCGCCAGCAGGTGGTAGCCGATCGTCCCGGCGGTGATGACCATCGCCAGCAGTATGGGGAAGAGGATCCCCCACCGCGTCAGTTGGCTGCCCGTTGTCCGCTGCAAGCTGGCCATGGCGTTTCGCCGGCTCCTTTCCCCGGCTGCGTCGGATTATACGCGCCGTCGGAAGGGTCACAATGGCGCCTTCGTTTCGTTGCACCGTTGCCCTGACGACGGTCAGCGCGTATGATCCGCGTCTTTGGCCCGCTGATGGGAGAGGTGTTGTGGCGTCATTCAAGATGAACTTCGCGACGTGCAGGGGGTTGGGCGAACCGGGGGAGATCGTCGAGGCCCTGGACCGGTTTGGGTTGGCCGAGACGGAGGAGGTGGGCGTCCTGCATGCCGACGGGGCCGGCCCGGCGGCGTTCGGGACGCTGATCCGGCGGACGAACCTGACGGTCCAGCGGGTGGACGCCCAAACCCGCGAGGTGCTCACCGACATCGTCGAGCGGGCCGCGCTGCTGCCGTTCGGGACGTTCCCCGAGGCCGAGCGGCTGGAGGTCTACGCCGGCGGCAGTTCCGCCGTCGAGCAGGTCGGGGCGTTCCTGGCGACCGGGCTGGGCATGGCCGTCGTGACCGACCCGATCGAGCTGGACCTTCTCGCCGCCGTCGAGAAGCTCATGAAGGAAACGTCGAAGTTCCAGCTCCGCGGGGTCCGCGCCGGCGACTACGCCGCCACCAGCTACATGATCGGCACCTACGCCCCGAAGTTCATGGACACCGATCACGGCCTGCAGTTCATCGAGCAGTACGCCGAGGGCCTCAAGAGCGTCCAGGTGCGTTTCGCCGGTCCGAGCGGGCGGGCGACGGCGACGTTGACGCCCAACGCCTGCTTCAGCTACAGTTGCCCCGAAGACGACCAGCCGGAGATCCAGCAGGTCCTCCGCAGACTCATCACCGGCTGAGCGCCCCGCCGGGCCGATTTGCCCGCAGAAGGAGTTTTGTGTCATGCATGCCGTCTTCCTCCCCCGCCGGCACGTTGAAGCCGTCAACGCCAAAGCCGCCGCCGGCGAAGCGCCGTGGGCCGAGGCCGTGGCGCAGTTGCTCGCCGCCGGCGAGGCGGCCCTCGAGCAGCCGCCCCTGAGCATCCGCGCCAACGGCGGCAGCAAGCACTTCCGCCAGGACGCCGTCTACGTGCCGGGTGAGGACGGGGTGGTCAACGAGGCCGCCAACCGCAAGAGCGGCGCCCTGGCGGGCAAGCTCAGCAGCACCTGCATGGACCTGGCGATGTGCTGGCGGCTGACCGGCGAGGGGCGCTACGCCGAGAAGGCCCTTCAACTCGCTCACGCCTGGTGCCTGGACCGCGCGACGTACATGTTCCCCGAGGGACGGGTGGACGATCCCTGGACGCCGGGCGCCGAGTACGGCGGCGACGTGGTGCTGTTCGGAGCCTTCCACAACTTCTTCCTGGCCTGCTACCTGCTGGACGATTACCCGGGCTGGGCGCCCCGCGCCCACGCGGCGACGCGGCGATGGATCCGCGCGATGGTCGAGCCGCAGCGCCCGACGATCTTCCACGACGGCGTCGAGATGTACAACAACTGGGACGACGCCCGCTGCATCTACCTGCTCAACGGCGCGTTGGCCCTGGACGACCTGGACCTGGTCGTCGAGGTCTTCGAGCGCTGGGCCCACACCCTGCCGCTCAAGATGACCGACGACGGCTTCCTGCCCCGCGAAACCATGCGGACCCGCTCGATGCCGTACACCCTGGCGGCCCTGTCGCATACGCTGCACATCGCCCACGTCGCCGAAAGATTCGGCGCCGGCCTGCTGGACCTGTCGGTCAACGGCAAGACGATCCGAACCGTGGTCGACACCACGGCTTACTACCTGCTGCACATGGACGAGTGGCCCTACGAGATGATCACGCCCATGAGCGCTGAGCGGGGCAACGGCCGGATCGGCCAGGTCTTCGAGATCGCCCACCGCCGGTGGCGCGAGGCGACCTACCTGGAGGTCCTCGACGCTTGGGGCGGCCGTCCGTGCGGGCGCAACACGCTGCTGTACGCCTCGGCGGACGAAGCCTAACCATCGCAAGCGCGGGCCCTCCCGCGTATAGTAGCGCCATGGCCAACGCCAGCTCAGTCCAGTCGGCCCCGTCGGCGAAATCCCGGACGTTCGGGACCTTCCTGGGCGTGTATACGCCCAGCGTCCTGACCATTCTGGGCGTGATCATGTACCTGCGGTTCGGGTGGGTCGTGGGCAACCTGGGCGTCGTCTGGACCGCGGTGATGGTCTGCGTGGCCACCGGGATCACGGCCCTGACGGCGTTGAGCGCGTCGGCGGTCGCCACGAACATGCGTGTCGGCGTCGGCGGGGAGTACTTTCTCATCTCCCGCAGCCTGGGGCTCGAGCTGGGCGGGGCGATCGGCATTCCGCTGTTCCTGTGCCGGACGCTGAGCGTCACGCTGTACTGTTTCGGCCTGGCCGAGTCGATCGCGATGCTCCTGCCGGCCGAGTCGCTGCTGAACACCCACCCGCACGCCCAGCAGGTGCTGGCGGGGGCCCTGATCGTGGGCACCACGCTGATCGCCGGCAAGAGCGCCAAGGCGTCGCTGCTGCTGCAGTTGCCCATCATGGGCCTGGTGGGCCTGTCCCTGCTGGCGCTGGCGGGCGGCATGTTCACCGGCGGCGTGCACCGCCCGGAGGTGACCGCGACGTTCCCGACGGCCGAGGTGGAGAGTTTCTGGTACGTCTTCGCGGTCTTCTTCCCGGCCGTGACCGGCTTCACCGCCGGGATCGGCATGAGCGGGGACCTGGCCGATCCCCAGCGGGCCATTCCCCGGGGCACGCTCCTGGCGGTGGCGACCGGGGGCCTGGTGTACCTGATCGTGCCGTTCCTGCTGGCGGTCAGCACGAAGATCACCGCCGACGAGCTGGCCCAGCCGGGCGTGACGTGGGGCCGAATCGCCGTCGGCGGGATGCTGCTGATCTACCCCGGCATGTGGGGCGCGGTGCTGTCGTCGGCATTCGGCAGCGCCCTGGGCGGGCCCCGTGTGCTGCAGGCCCTGGCGGCCGACGGGCTGGCGCCGCGCTTCCTGGCCCGCACGTCCCGGACCGGCCAGCCCACCCTCGCCACGTGGGTGACCGGGGCGATCGCACTGGCCGCCGTGATGCTGGGCGGGCTGAACGCCGTGGCCGAGTGGGTGACGATCTTCTTCCTGACGCTCTACGTCACGATCAACCTGGCCGCGGCGGCCGAGAGCCTCGTGCGCGATCCGTCCTACCGGCCGACCATCCGCGTGCCGTGGCCACTCTCGCTGGCCGGCGCGATAGCGGCGGTGGCGGTGATGTTCCTGATCAACCGCTGGGCGTGCATCGCGGCGGTGGGCCTGGAGGGGCTGCTGTGGCTGGTCCTGCGGCACCGGGCGCTGCAGCGGCGCTGGGGCGACGTCCGCGCGGGGTTCTGGGTGGCCCTGGCCCGTTTCGCCCTGCTGGAGCTGAAGCAGCACGCCCTCGACGCGCGCAACTGGCGGCCCCACATCCTGCTGTTCGCCGGTGACGTCGCCAAGCGGATCGGGCTGGTGCGGATGGCCAGTTGGTTCAACCAGGACCGCGGGGTGCTGACGATCTGCGACGTGATGCTGGGCAGCCCCGGCGAGGACGTCGAGGAGGTCCGTCGCCGGCAGGAGGCGCTGGACGCGGCCCTGGCGGCCCACCGCCTGGCGGCGTTCGGGGAGGTGAACGTCGTCCGCCAGTTCGAGCCGGGGGTGATCGACATCGTCCAGGCCAACGGCATCGCGGGGCTGCAGTCCAACACGGTCATGTTCGGCTGGTCGGGCAAGCGCGAACGGCTCCAGGCCAACCTGCGGATCATGCGCTCGGGGGTCCGCCTGGGCAAGAGCATGATCCTCGCCCGCGTCGACCCGCCCGACGGTCCCCGGCGGCGCCGGCGGATCGACGTGTGGTGGCGGGGCAAACAGAACAACGGCGACCTGATGCTGCTGCTGGCCTACCTGTTGAACCTCAACGCCGAGTGGCACCGCGCGACGATTCGCGTCCGGTCGATCGTCGCCGACGCCGACGAGCGGGAGGCGATGCAGGCGAGCCTGGCCGAACTGGTCAGCGAGACCCGCATCGACGCCGAGGTCGACGCGATCATCCGCCCCCCCGAGCGCACCGCGGTGGAGGTCATGCACGCCCAGAGCCGCGACGCCGACGTCGTCATCCTGGGCCTGCGCCTGCCCGACGTCGGCGAAGAAGCCGCCTACGCCGAGCGTCTTCGCACCCTGATCGCCGGCTTCCGCACCGTCATCCTCGTCCGCAACGGCAGTCCCTTCGCGGGGCATCTGATCTGAGGCCCGCCGTTTCCGTCGTCGTTTCCGTCATAACCGGATATGGTAATGGCCCTAACTCCGCAAATTGGCCGCACGGGGCGCTCGAGCGGACCTGCTCAACAGCGGCGAGCCGGCATCGCCGCGGGGGACGGGGGTATGCCCGGCTGAGAAACCTTCCGTAAGTACTATATTCCTAGTGGATTCCGATTTCCTCGCCGCCGGTGCTTCCGCCGGGGCCGCGGCATGAACGTCCCCCGTGGACCTCCGGCGTGACTCGCCCGCCGACGCCACGCGAGGCACCTTGTCGGCTCACGGCGGCATCAAGGACGTTCCCACCGGCGACGATGCCGGGGATGCCTCGGCGCAAGCCGACGGGTGCGGACGGATGCCGCCCCGATCGTCGTCGCGGGCGTGGTCGGCGACGACCCGGCAACCCAGTCAGCAAGAAAGACAGACGGAGACCGACAATGAGCAGGATCAACACCAACGTGGCCTCACTGGTCTCAGCGCGTTATCTCAACCAGAACAACGCGGACCTTAAGACATCGCTGGAGCGTCTCAGCACCGGCTACCGTATCAATCGCGGCAGCGACGATCCGGCCGGCCTGATCGCCAGCGAGAACCTCCGCTCGGAGATGGTCGGCATCAAGGCCGCCATGGCCAACGCCGAGCGGGCCAACAGCATCGTCGCCACCGCCGAAGGCGCGCTGGCGGAGGTGTCGGACCTGCTGGGCGACCTGCAGAGCCTCGCCGTCCAGTCCGCCAACGCCGGGGGCCTGAACGCCGAGGAGATCCGCGCCAACCAACTCCAGGTGGACGGGATCCTCGACTCGATCGACCGGATCGCCAGCCAGACCAGCTTCAACGGCGAAAGGCTGCTCGACGGGTCCAAGGGGTTCCGCACGAGCACCGCCGGCGGAACCGTCCGGGACGTCACGGTCAACGCCGCCAAGGGCGTTGCCGACGCCGACCTCACCGTCAACGTCGAGGTCGTGACGGCGGCGGCGAAAGCCGACGGCGGCGCCCTGGCCGATGTGGACGCCGACGGGGCCGGCGAGTCGGTGACCTATGAGATCACCGGGGCGAAGGGCTCGGCCACGATCACCGTGGCCGACGGCACCACCGCCGCGGACCTTGGTGACGCGGTGAACGCCCTGTCGGGTATCACCGGGGTCATCGTCTCCGGTGGCGAACTGGTCAGCAAGGCCTTCGGCGCCGACGAGTTCGTCCGCGTCGAGGTCGTCGCCGGCACCAACAACGCCGGGCTGACCGAGGGCCTGAACACCACCAGCGCCGGCGCCGATGCCGTCGTCACCATCAACAACGCCGTCGCCTCCGTCGACGGCTACACGGCCTCCGTCCGGACGCCGACGCTCGACATCGAGTTCACGATGACCGACGACCTCGTCGACACCGCCGCCAACACCGAGACGATCACGGTCGAAAAGGGCGGCGGGGCGACCTTCCAACTCAGCCCCAACATCGGCGTGACCGGTCAGGAGGTGGTCGGCCTTCCCAGCGTCTTCACCACCAAGCTGGGGGCGGCCTCCGAGGGGGTCCTCTCGGACATCGCCTCCGGCGGCGCCAACGATCTCCGGACCGATGCCGCCGGCGCCCAGACGATCATCGAGGCGGCGACCGAGCAGATCGCCACGGCACGCGGCCGGCTGGGCAGCTTCATCAAGGACACCGTCCAGACCACCATCAACAGCCTCAACGTCGCCTACGAGAACGTCGCGGCGGCCGATTCGGTGATCCGCGAGACCGACTTCGCCTCCGAGACGGCCCGGTTGACGCGGAACCAGATCCTCGTCAACGCCTCGACCAGCGTCCTGTCGATCGCCAACGCGACGCCGCAGTCGGTACTCAGCCTCATCGGCTGACGGACCCGCCGACCTGACTGACCCACCCGCGCGGGTCGGTCCGCCCCACCATGGCGGATCGACCCGCGCTTGATTTGACATCGGGGGCGAGCCACCGGCACTTGGACTTGGACGGCAAGGCCCCTGCCGGTCGGGCCAGCCGACCGCCGGGGGCGTTCTCAAATTCGCTTGAAAAACCGGGGGTTCTAGTTTCATATTATCAGGCAATTGGGACGGCTCTTGCCGGCAGACGCCACCGAGGGCGGCCCCGGCGTGGAGGTGAAGCGAGCGGCGTTGGGACCAGAGGGCGGATGATCCGACATTCGGCCGATGCTGAGCTGCGCCGTCGGATGAAGACGGCACCTTGGCCCCGGCGGCAAGGCGCCCGCTTCACTGAAGGGATGGTATAGATCATAGACCTATATCGGCCATTCGTGCCGTCGGGAGGAGTTACATGGGTTGCTGGATCGGAATCGATGTGGGGTCCGTCGCCGTCAAGGTGGCGGTGCTGGCCGACGGCGCCGCCGCCGAACGGTTGACCTCCGATGCGCCGCCGGGGGTGTTCGCGCCGGTGGCGCTGCCGGACGAAACGTCGGAGGTATCGCTGTGGGTGACGGCCGCCCGTCGAACGCAGGGACGACCGATCGACGTGGCGCGTCGCATGCTCGACGACGTGGTGGACCTGGTCGGGGGCGACGACATCGCCGCGATCACGGTCGCCGGCAGCGGCGGCCCCGCGGTCGCCGAGCGTCTGGGCGTCCGGCAGGTCAACGAGTTCAAGGCGATCGCCGCGGCCGCCGCGATGGTGATCCCCGGTGTGCGGACGCTGTTCGAGATGGGCGGGGAAACCAGCAAGTTCCTCCTGCTCGATGAGGCCGGCGGGATCGTCGATTACCAGACCAACGGCGATTGCGCCGCCGGGACCGGCAGCTTCCTCGATCAGCAGGCCGGCCGCCTGCACTACGAGGTCGACCAGATCGGCCGCGTCGTCGCCGACACCGAGCGCTCGGCACAGATCGCCGGACGATGCAGCGTGTTCGCCAAGACGGACATGATCCACGCCCAGCAGAAGGGCTACTCGCCGGCCGAGGTGCTCCGCGGGTTGTGCGACGCCGTGGCGCGGAACTACCGCTCGGCGGTCGTCCGCAGCCGCAAGCTGATCCCGCCGGCGGCGTTCATCGGGGGGGTGGCGGCCAATACCGCCGTGGTGCGGGCGATGCGGGAGGCGTTCGAGGTCGGCGAGGCGGAACTGATCGTCCCGGACGCCCAGGCGCACTTCGTCGCCATCGGGGCCGCGGCGATCGGGCGCAGGCAGACCGACGACGTCGATATGACCCGCCTGGCGCGCCTGCGCACCGGCGGCGAGACGAGTGAGTTTGCTACCACCGAGCCGCTGAGCACCCACCGCGTCCTGCTGCTGCGCGACCAGGTCGAGCCCTACACGTTCGAGCCGACCGACCAACTCGTTGACACCTGGTTGGGCATCGACGTCGGCAGCGTCTCGACCAACCTGGTCCTGGTCGACGACGCCGGCCGTGTCGTCTACGAGATCTACACCCCCACCCGCGGCCGTCCCATCGAGGTCGTCACCGAGGGGCTGCTGGAGATCCGCGATGCCGTCGGCGATCGCATCGTCGTCCACGGGGTGGGGACCACCGGCTCGGGGCGCGAGCTGATCGGCGCGCTGGTCGGGGCCGACACCGTCAAGGACGAGATCACCTGCCACAAGACCGGCGCCAGCTTCATCGGCCGCAAGATGATCGACCGCGTACCCGACACCATTTTCGAGATCGGCGGGCAGGACTCCAAGTTCATCAGCCTCCAGGACGGGATCGTCGTCGACTTCACCATGAACGACGCCTGCGCCGCCGGCACCGGCAGCTTCCTGGAGGAGCGGGCCGAGGAACTGGGCGTGTCCATCAAGGACGAGTTCGCCCAACTCGCCCTGGCCTCGACGGCCCCCATCCGCCTGGGTGAACGCTGCACCGTATTCATGGAGCACGACGTCAACAATGTCATGCAGCGCGGCGCCGAGACCGGCGACGTCATCGCCGGGCTGGCCTACTCGATCGCCCACAACTACATCAACCGCGTGGTCCGCGGCCGCCACATCGGCGATCAGATCTTCTTCCAGGGCGGCACCGCCTACAACGACGCGGTCGCCGCGGCCTTCGCGTCGATCCTCGACAAGGACATCGTCGTGCCCCCCCACAACGGCGTCATGGGCGCCATCGGCGCGGCCCTGCTGGCGCGGGAGAAAATGGCCGAACCGGTCGCGGCGGCGCCTCGGGCGGTCGGCGGCGGGGCGTATGCCTCGACGCGCCCTCAGCGGCGAACGACGAGGTTCCGCGGCTGGGAGATGGATAAGGTTCAATACACCCTCCGCGAGTTCACCTGCAAGGGCTGCTCGAACCACTGCGCGATCCAGGAGTTCACCGTCGAGGGCGAGAAGACCTACTGGGGCGACAAGTGCTCCGACCGGTACCGCAAGCGGGCCAAGACCGACCGCAAGCCGATCATCGAAGACATCGGCGCCTTTCGGGAGCAGTTGCTCCTGGACGACAGCGACCTGCCGTCCGTGCCCGACGACGCCCCACTGGTGGGTCTGCCGCGGTGCATGTACACGCTGGAGCTGCTGCCGTTCTACCGCACGCTGCTGGCCGGGTGCGGCCTGCGGACGGTTCTGAGCGACCCGACCAACCGCACCACCGTTACCGCCGGCCTCGACGCCGTGGTCGCCGAGCCGTGCTTCCCCATCACGGTCGCCCACGGGCACGTCGCCGAGCTGGCCGCCCGCGGGACCGATTACCTCTTCCTGCCCAACGTTTTCAGCATGGAAACCCGCTGGGAGGAGCGAAACTCCTACATGTGCCCGTGGGGTCAGACCCTCCCCTATGTTATCCGGTCCAGCCCCGCATTCGCGTCGATCCGTCCCGAGTGGTGGCTTTCGCCGGTCCTGCGGTTCCGCGAAGGCCCCGCCGCCATCCGCAAGGCGCTGCGGGCACTGTTCAAGCCCCTGGGCATCCCCGCCCGCCGGGTCGATCGGGCCGTGACCGCCGCCTTCGAGGCCCTGCGGCGGTTCCGCACCGCCTGCTATGCCAAGGGCGCCGAGGCCCTGGAGACCCTGCACAAACGCAACGAACGCGGGATCCTCCTCGTCGGACGCCCCTACAACATCCACGACGCCGGCGTCTCCCTGGCCGTGCAGCGGAAGCTCCGTGAATCGTACGGCGTGAACGTCATCCCGATCGACTGCGTCGACACCGACGCCATCGACGTGCGGGCCATTAACGACAACATGTACTGGAACTACGGCCGCAGAATCATCGCGGCGGCCAAGTTGGTGGCGGACTACCCGAACCTCGACATCATCTACGTCACCAACTTTAAGTGCGGCCCGGACAGCTTCGTCAAGCACTTCATCCGCTCGACCAGCGGACGACCGTTCCTGACGCTGCAATTCGACGGCCACAGCAACGACGCGGGCATGATGACCCGCTGCGAAGCCTATCTCGACAGCAAGGGCTTCTTGCGCCCGATTCTGACCGAAGCGCACAAACAACTGGTGTGACCGCCCCCGTGCGGGCACGCCGAGGACAATGGCGGATTGACCATGGAACCTATGACCGCAACCGAATCACCCGCCCCGGCCGATCTGGACGGCCGGACGCTTTACGTGCCCCGTATGACCTACATCGGCGCCCGCGTGTTCACCGCCGTGTTCCGCTCGGCCGGCATCAACGCCCGCATGGTCGAGCCGTCCAACGACGAAACACTCAAATGGGGCGCCCTGTATAGCAGCGGCGAGGAGTGCTACCCCCAGAAGGTCACCCTCGGCGACTTCATGCGGATCGTCCACGCCCCCGGCTTCGACCCCGACGCGACCGCCTTTTTCATGCCCGTCGCCGAGGGCCCCTGCCGGTTCGGCCAGTACGCCCCCTACCTGCGGCATGTCCTGCGGGAGATGGGCTACGACAACATCCCCATCATCAGCCCCACCAGCAAGAATAGCTACGGCGGGTTGGCCGCCCACGCGCCGGACATGATCCGCCGTCTCTGGCGGGCCCTCGTCGCCGGCGACATCCTCCGCAAGATACTCCTGCGGACCCGCCCCTACGAAACCGAGCCCGGCGCGGCGGACGCGGCGGTGGAAAGGTCGCTCGAGGAGATCGAGGCGGTCCTGGAACGTCCCGATCTCAACAGCCGCGACCGCATGGCCGCCCTGCTCGAGGGGCTCGTCGCCGCCCGTGACCGCTTCCGCAATGTCCCGGCCCATTACACCAAAGACCGCGTGCTCATCGGCGTGGTCGGGGAGATCTTCTGCCGTCTCAATGCCTTCAGCAACGATGACGCGGTCCGCAAGATCGAAGCGCACGGCGGCGAGGCGTGGCTGTCGGACATGTGCGAGTGGGTGTGGTACACCAACTGGGGCCAGCACCACGACCTGATCCGCCATGGCAAGCGGATCAGCCTGGCACGGCTCAAGGCCGTAGTCCGCGACACCGTCCAGGCCGCCGACGAGCACGCCCTCTATGCCCCGTTCGCCGAGGACTTCCGGGGTTACGAGGAGCCGCACGATCTCTACGAGGAGGTCCTCAAACCCGTGTGGGAGTACCTGCCCGCCGACAGCGCCGTCGGCGAGATGGTCCTGACCATCGGCAAGAGCGCCTATCTCCAGCGCAAGGGCGCCGACGGCATCATCGATATCAGCCCCTTCAGTTGCATGAACGGGATCGTCACCGAAGCCATCCAGCCGGCCCTGTCGCGCCACTGCGACAACATGCCGATCCGCAGCTTCTACTTCGACGACGCCAGCTCCAACCTGCAACGCGACCTGGATATCTTCATGGAACTCGCCCGAGGGTATAATAGACGCAAGACCGTCCGGCGGGTGTACCCGGCGGTGTTTGAATACGGCAGGCATTAGGCGAGAGACGGCGACGATCCACGATCCAACAGGGAGGGGGCCGACTGCTTGGAGAGTGGATATTCGCCGTGGCTGACTGGAGGCCCTGGATGAAGACGAGAACGATCCCCACGAGGCCGGCGATTCTGGCGGCCGTGCTGCTGCTGGGCGGTTGCGCGGACCGCGGGGGCGAGGGGCCCTTCTTCAGCACGGCCGCCCGGGACGATCTGGCGGTCACACTGAGCGCCGACCGGCGGACCGCCGAGGTCGGCGACACGGTCGAACTGACCATCACCGCCAGGAACACCAGCTATGGCGACCTGCTGATCGAGTCGGACACCGCCAACCCCGTCCGCATCGAGGTCTGGCGATACGACGCCGTCGCCGGCTGGAAACGCACCATGACCTTCCCCCCCGCCCCGCTGCGGCGGTACACCGCCTGGGTCCTCGAAGCCAAGCAAACGCGGACCTTCACCACGGCGCTGCCCATCGAGCCCGGCTGGCCCCTCCTGGAGACCCTCAAGATCACCGCCGAACTGACCGGCCGCCCCGACGTCCGCCCCCACGTGTTCCTCACCGTCCTGCCGAAAGGGGCATGAGAGGAAAGCACGTGGTAACACCCCGCGACGTGATCGCCGCCGTTGAGAATCGCTCCGGGGAGCCGCTCCGCCACGACGAGGGGATCTCCTTCGGATCGGCGGCCGTGGAGCTGACCGGCCTGACCGTTGCCTGGACGGCCTCGCCGGATGTGATCGAGCTGGCCGCCCGGTCCGGGCACAACGGCCTGGTCCATCACGAGAATCTCACGTGGCCCTACCCGGGTATTCCCTCACGCCATGAGCCGTCCGAGTTCACCTGGCCGACCAACGCGCAGCGCCTGGCGCTGCTCGAAAAAAGGATCTGGATGTGCCGTGCCGCTACGTCCCCGTGCCGTGCGCGTGGCGAATGGTGTGAATGGCTCCGTCCGGCTCCCGTCGGTGTCGGCGGGTCTCAGCCTTCCGGGCTGAACATGTCTTTGCCGACGCCGCACTCGGGGCAGACCCAGTCGTCGGGGAGGTCTTCGAAGGCGGTGCCGGCCGCGACGCCGTTCTCGGGGTCGCCGACGGCGGGATCATAGATGTAACCGCAGGCATCACAGACGTACTTCATCGTCGAGCTTTCCTTTCTGCCGCGACAGCGGTCGCGGAATGAACACAGATTTCGGGTGCCCGCAGCCGGGGCAGCGCCAATCGCCCGGCAGGGCCTCGAAGGGCGTCCCGCCGTGGCGGCGCGGGGTATAGACATACCCGCAGACGCCGCACACCCACTGGCCCGGCTCGGCCGCGGGGGGCTCACCGCCACCAGGATAGCGTCTGGGCGGCCGATTCACAAGATCACCTCGACCAGTTCCCGCGGCTCGATGCGGAAGGGTGACCCTCGGCCCTGGAAGAACCCGTGCTGGGCGATCAGGTGGGCCGACAGGTCCGACCAGCGGACGGTTTGGTCGGTGTCGGTGCGTCGGGCGGTGGTGATGGTTTTGTGGTGGCGGGTCCCGTCGCCCCACGGGCAGACGATCACGCCGCGGTTATCGTCGCAGGCGACCTCGAGGTGTTCGCCGGCGTCGACGAAGCTGCCCAGGCCGGCGCGGGCGATGCGGGTCAACTCGGCCATCCGCCGCCCGAGGTCGGCCGGCTGGACGCCGAGCCGTTCGAGCGTGGCGGCGTCGGCCTCGATGATCTCCTCGACCGGTCGCGTGTCGTGGCCGAGGAAGCCGCCGGCGACCAATTGGCTGGATCGCAGGAGATCTTCGAGTTTCTGCATCTTGGGCGGTCGTTTCATCGCTGCCTCGCCCCCCGTCAGGAGAACTTGTCGTAGAAGATCCGCTCGTCGGGTATCCCGTGGGCCTGCAGAACCTTGATGGATGCGTCGATCATCCCCGGCGAGCCGCACAGGTAGGCCTCGGCGGCCGAGTCGGACCCGACGTGGCGGTCGACCACCTCGGTCACCAGGCCCGTCTCGCCCTCCCAGCCGTCGCCTTCGTCGGCGCGGGCGACGACGGGGACGTACGTGAAGTTGGGCAGGTCGCGCTCGAACCGGGCCATCTCGTCGGCCATGAACATATCGCGCACGGTGTTGCCGCCGAAGAAGTAGGTCGCCTTGCGGGTGCTGCCGGTATTGCGCATGTGGTGGAGGATGCAGGCGATGGGCGCCATGCCCGACCCGCCGGCGATGAAGAGGATCTCCGCGTCGCTGTCGCGGAGGCCGAACTCGCCGTACGGCCCGTTGAAGCGGACCGTGTCGCCCTCTCGGAGGTAATCGAAGCAGTAGGTCGTGCAGATCCCGTTGGGCACGCGGCGGATGATCAGCTCGATGGCGGTCCGGTCGCCGGGGTCGGAGGCGATCGAATAAGCCCGGTAGACCTCCTCGTTGCTGCCCTTGTAGCGCGGGGTGAACAGTTGAACGTACTGGCCGGGGATGAACTCGATCCGCTGCGGATCGACCAGGCGGAAACGGAACCGCTTGATGTCGTAGGTCAGGTCGGTGATGGCGTCGACGACCGCCTCGTACTCCTTGACCGCCAGCAGCTCGGCGGGGATCTCGATGCGGATCGGCTCGCGGAGCTTCACCTGGCACGACAGGCGGGTCCCGTCGGCCAGCTCGGCCGGCGAGAGGAAGGGCGTTTCGGTCGGCGAGACGGGCCCGCCGCCATCGAGGACCTTCACCTTGCAGTACGCGCACGTGCCCCGCCCGCCGCACGCGCTGGGGATGAAGATCTTCCGGTCGGTCAGCGCCACCAGCAGCGACGAGCCGCCCTCGACGGTGATGGGCGCCTCATCGTTGATGGTGATGGTCACGTTACCGTAGCGGATCACGTACTGGCGCACCAGCACCAGCAGCGCCGCCCACGCGGCGGCCAGACCGCTGATGATCAGGATCGATACGAGTGCGTCACCCATCGGCCGATCAACCCTAAATCCGAAGCTCGAAATTCGAAACAGACCTGCCTGCCGGCAGGCAGGTCCGAAGCGGCAAAACGGCCACACACAGCGAACCGACGCACGGCACACGGCGGCATCTCCGGCTTGCGCTATCTCGCGGTCTGGAAGATGCCGGTGAAGCCGATGAACGCCAGGGCCATGAACCCGGCGATGATCAGCGTGATGCCCGGCCCCTGCAGCCCGCGGGGGATCCGGCTGTTGGCCAGGCGGCTGCGGATGCCGGCCATCGCGACGATCGCCATCGCCCAGCCGACCCCGCTGCCGAGGCCCCAGCCGACCGTCTCCAGCAGCGAGTACTCGCGGATGATCATGAACAGCGACGCGCCCAGGATCGCGCAGTTGACGGTGATCAAGGGCAGGAAGATCCCCAGCGCCTGATAGAGCGTCGGGCTGTAGCGGTCGATGATCATCTCCACGAACTGCACGAACGCCGCGATCGTCACGATGAACACGATGAACCGAAGCGACTGGAGCTCTCGCGGGACGAGGATCCAGTGATAGATCATCCAGTTGAGGATCGCCGTGCAGAACAGCACGAAAATGACCGCCCCGCCCATCCCCGCGGCGGTCTTGAGCTCCCGCGAGACGGCGATGAACGGGCAGAGCCCGAGAAACAGCGTCAGCACGATGTTGCTGGTGAACACCGCCGAAAACGTGATCACCAGGATGTTCAGCGCCGTCGAGTCGTACCCCATCAGCCCGCCTCCTCCCGCTGCATCAGCCCGATCTGTCTGAACCCCCAGATCACCATCGCCAGCGTGAAAAACGCCCCCGGCGGCATCACCAGCAGCAGCCAGCGGTCCCACAGCGGCCCGGAGAACAGCGGCACCTCGACGCCCAGGAACGTGCCCATCCCCATCACTTCCCGCAGCGTCGCGACGATCAGCAGCACCATGGTATAGCCCAACCCGTTGGCGATCCCGTCGACCAGCGACGGCAGCGGCGGCTTGGCGTTGGCGAACGCCTCGATCCGGCCGAGGATGATGCAGTTGGTGATGATCAGCCCCACGTACGGGCCGAGCTGGCGGCTCATGTCCGGCCAGTACGCCTGCAGGAAGCGGTCGAACAGGATGACGTAGAACGCGATGATGAGCGTCTCGACCATCATGCGGATCGACCGGGGCGTCAGGCGGCGCAGCATCGACACGGTCCAACTGCTCAACCCCAGGCTGGCCACCAGGGCCACGCACATCACCATCGTGTTGAGCACGCGGTTGGTCACCGCCAGCGTCGAGCAGATGCCCAGCACCTGCCGGACGATCGCGTTGTCGTGCCACAACCCGCGGATCATCAACGACGCCGAAGAGGTCGATTGGCCCGAGCCGTTCATTGCGCAGCCTCCACCGTCGCCGCCTGCCAGGCGCCCAGATCCTCATTGAGCATCCGCTCCAGGCGGATGGACGTCTGCGTCGCGCCCGTCACCGCCTGGACCTCGTCGTCGCCGACCTCCTGACCCGCCTGGACGATCCCAAGGGGTTCCTCGCCGACCGTTAAGACCTTACCGGCGAACTGCGAACGCCACGATTCGGTGACGATCTCCCCGCCGAGCCCGGGCGTTTCGTTCTGCTGGTAGAAGTAGATCCCCGTCACCGTCCGCCGGTCCGGCTCGACCCCGACCACGCCGCGGATCTCGTCCCAGTAGCCCTGGCCGCCGAAGGGCACGCCGATCGCCTCGATCGCCCCGGTCTCGGCGTCGAGGAGCTGGTACTCGATGACGTTGCCCGCCTCGTCGGGCCCCCGCGGGTCGCGCTTGACCGGCCGCACGCGCTGCTCGTAGCGCCGCGAGATCTCCGCCGAGGGCGTCTGCTCCTGCGCGGCGGCCACCGCGACCAGGACGGCCCGCTGGAGGAAGATCTGCTCGTTGCGCTCGACCCGCGGCTGCGTCAGGGCCGAGAAGCCGATGAGGATCCCGCTGAAGATCGCCGTGACGGCGAACATGTAGACCTCGGGGTACCAGGGTTTCTCCGTGAGGCTCATGCCGCCTCCCCCGCCGTTGCGGCGGCGCGGGCGGCCCGGGCGGCCTTGCGGGCCTTGACCGCCGCGTCGAGGCTGGGGGCGAACATGTTGCCGATGAGAATCGCGAACATCAGGCCCCCGTTGAAGGCCGAGAAGTTCTGGATGATCACCCGCAGCGAGCCGATGATCGAGCCGTAGAGGATCCGCCCCGCCTCGGTCTTGGGCGAGCTGACCGGGTCGGTGGCCATGAAAAACGCCCCCAGCAGAAAGCCGCCGCTCAGCACCGTCCGCACCGCGTCGCCGGAGGGGCGGACGCCCAGCAGGGCCAGCAGTTGACTGACCACCGCGCAGGAGATGATCACCGACAGGATGATGGTGCGGCTGGCGGTTTTCGTCCAGTACAGGTACACCCCCCCCACCAGAATCAGCAGCGCGCTGGTCACACCCATCGTCCCGGCCGTCGTGCCCAGCAGCAGCGCCGTGATGCTCAGGCGATCTTCCTCGACGATCTCGACGGCCCGCTCGATCTTCTCGGACGGCTGATCGGTGGCCTTGAACTGCTCGATCGTCAGTTGCTTGCCCTTGGTCTCGCCCAGGGGCGTGGCGCCCGTGGTGGCGTGAAGGGTCTGCCGGCCTTCCCAGATGCGCCAGCGGGGGTCCAGCCACGCGGCCCGCGCCTCCTCGCGCTGATTTTCAGCCTGCAAGGCCGCGGCTTCCTCGGCCGTGACCCGCCCGGTCGACCAGCGGTCCAGCGCGCCGTACCACGCCGTGTCGGGCAGGTCGTAAACGTTCGGCGCCCACGTCGCCGTCATCGCCGCGGCGAACGACACGTATACGAACGCCCGCCCGGCAATGGCCGGGTTGAAGATGTTCCGCCCGAACCCCCCGAACACCTCCTTGGCCAGGATGACCGCCACGGCCATGCCGATCAGGACCACGTGCCAGCCGACCGTGGGCGGCAGAACCAGGGCGTACAGCACGCCGGTGACGAACACCGCCTCGCTGACCGGCTCGCCGCGACGGCGGCAGAAGATCCACTCGAACACGTACCCCACCCCGCACGCCGCCAGCACCATCGCCAGCGACCGCCAGCCGAAGAAGTACACCCCCCCCGCCACGGGGGGCACCAGCGCCAGCAGCACCCTGCGAATGGGCTTCTGTCGTCGCAACCATTTCGACATCGCCATCGTCGGTCCTCATCCCCCACCCACGCCGGCGCCGGGCCCGGTCCTAAGCTCCCAAACCCAAACAACAGCAGTTTACAGTCTCCGGCGATGGACTTTCAGACTTAAGGCGCCGCGTTACCCGCCGCTGTTTCGCACGGCCTGCTGCCGGCCGCTCAGGTCGGCGATGTGATCCATTTCCTCCAGGATGATCGCCTGGACCTGCCGGCGGGTCTCGGCGCCGGCGACGATTTCCTTCAACGCGGTGTAGTACACGATCGATTCCTTCTCCAGGCCGATGGCGGTCGAAAGGATCTCGTCGAGGGTCTCGTCGCCGGTGAGGATCGCCTCGGGGTCCATGCCCGTGTCGAACACGTGGTTGTCGGCCATGGCGCGGACGGTGGCGAGCATCTCCGCGTCGGCCGCCTCCGCGTCGTCGGCCGCGGCGTCGCGCATGGCGGTGAAGGTGGTCTCGTGGTCATCCTCCATCTCCGCCAGGCTCACCAGCAGCTCGCGGCTGGCCTCGTCGGGCGCGATCGTGGCGGCGCGCCGGTAGAAGGCGGCCCCGTTGCGTTCGATCTGGATGGCGATCTCGAAGATCTCGTGCGCGCTGAATACCATGGTTTGTGTCCTCGGCCGCGTTGGCCCACGGCTTCAAGGGGCCCACCGCAGGCGCAGGTCG
Organism: uncultured Planctomycetales bacterium; assembly: GCA_964535025.1. Lineage (GTDB taxonomy): Bacteria > Planctomycetota > Phycisphaerae > SM23-33 > FEN-1343 > JAAYZK01. The sequence goes on along the minus strand of CAZHRW010000004.1, from coordinate 9,450 downwards.
GCCCTGCGTTGGCAGACAGCCTGCGCCGCGTCCAGGGGAATAGTATACCCGCCGTCAACGTGGGGCGACGTCAGGCCGTCGCGGCCGCCGAGGGGCCGGCGATTTCGGGCGCGGCACACTCGAGGGCCGAGATGATCGCCGTGTGGAGTTCCCAGGCGTGCAGGATGGGCTTGAGCAGCAGCTCGTCGCCGCCCTGCCGCCACACCCGCCAGGCGGCGTCGAAGCGATCGAGCTGGCCGGTCAGGAGGATCGCCGGACGGCGGGGCAGTTGGTTGATCTGCTTGAGGACCTCCCCGTGGTCGGGGTAGACCGCCTCGCTGGCCAGGACGAGCACGTCCGGCCGCCACCGCCGCACGCCCTCGAACACATCGTCGATCAGCGGCTCGATGAGCACCTGGTGGCCGTGACGGCCGAGGAAACGGGTGGCGCGTTCGACGAAACGGTGGTCGGTATCGCAGATCAGCACTTTCAGCGACACGGCATGCTCCTTACGCGGCGCCCCCGCCTTCAGAGGAACGGTGTCCGGTGAGGTTATCGGCCCATTCGCCCGGGGAACTTGAGTGGACTCGCCCCGCAACCCCCCCCGGACAGCGCAGAAAGTGGATAGGGTGTTACGGTCTGTAAAAGCAGAACTTGCAGTGGCCCCGTCGGCCCGCATCCGGCCGGGACGCGGCGGCGGCCGGTCATGCCCTAACGGGGACGGATTACGAAGGCGTCGTCAGCTCCCCAGGCCATGTCAGCTTTCCAGCTTCACGCCCAGGAGATCCAGGATGCGGTCGAAATCATCCAGCGAGTTGTACTCCAGGACGATGCGGCCGGCGGGGCGCTTGCCCTTGGGGCGGATGGTCACCTTCGAGCCGACCACGCGGGCGAGTTGGCGTTCGACGTCGCGGATGTAGTCGCTCTTGGCGGTCGGCGGCGGCGGGGGGGCGGCGTCCGACGCGCCGTCGGGTTTGTTGATCGTCCGGGCGACGAGCTGTTCGAGGTGGCGGACCGACAGGCCCGACTCGACGGCCAGGCGCGCCAGCCGCCGCTGGTCGCCCTCGCGCCCGGCCAGGGCCGCCAGAACCTTCCCGTGGCCGAACGACAGCACGCCCTCGGCGAGATGCCGCCGAACAGCGTCACATAAGTCAAGTAATCGCAGAGTGTTAGCGATTGTAGACCGCGGGAGGCTCAGGTGAGCGGCCAGCTCGGCCTGCGTGAGGCCGAAGCGGTCCATGTAGTCGCGGAAGGCCGTCGCGCGGTCGATGATGTTCAGGTCGCTGCGTTGGATGTTCTCGGTCAGCGCCCACTGGAGCATCTGCTCCCGCGTCGCCTCGCGGCGGAGGCAGGGGACCTCGGTCAGCCCCGCGGCCTTGGCGGCGCGGAGGCGGCGTTCCCCGGCGACCAGGAGGTAGCCGTCGCCGTCGCCGACGACCAGCAGCGGCTGGAGCAGCCCCTGGCGGCGGATGCTGTCGGTCAGCTCGGCCAGCGCCTCCTCGTCGAACGCCCGGCGGGGCTGAAAGGGGTTGGGGCGGATCGACGCGACCGGGACGCTCAGCGGCGCGCCGTCGGCCGGCGAGGCCTCCGCCGGCGGGCGGACCGGTTCGTAATGCCCCGGCGCCGTCGCGGCGGCTGTGGTTTCATCAGGCGCCTCGGCCTCCAGCTTCGTATTGGCCATCAGGCTGGCCAACCCGCGGCCGAGACGGCGCGGACGCTGGGCGGCGGGACTGTCAGAGGCGGGTCGCTTGCTCATGCGGATCTCCTTATCCAAACACCATGCCCAATCCGTGCGAATCCCCGTGTGGGATGTTCCACGTGGAACCATCGACGCACCGGGGTATCATACACCGAGGGCGGGGGCCGACAAGAAAATTCGCGCTCCACGATGCCGGGACCCGTTGGCGTCGGCTCCGGCGGTGTTCCACGTGGAACACCGCGAGACGGCGGTTCCGCCGCCGCCGGGGGCGGATTCCCGATTCCAAATGTCCCCGGGCCCCTCTAGAATGGCTCCATGTCCAACACACTCGCGCTTCCATACCTGACGGCGGACCTGCCCGGGGTCGGTGGGGCGGCCAAGCGTCGGCCGGAGGATTTCCGCGTCGTCGAGCTGCCGCTGTACGCCCCCTCGGGGACCGGCACGCATACCTATTTCGGCCTGCGAAAACGCGGCGTGGCGACGCGGACGGCGATCGAACGCGTCGCCCGGGCCATCGGCCGCAGGGGTGGCGAGTTCGGCGCCGCCGGCCTCAAGGACGCCCAGGCCGTCACCGAGCAGACCCTCAGCATCGAACACCTCACCGACGCCCAATGCCGCACGCTGGAGACGTTCGCCGATGATGTCGTCGAGGTGCTCTGGGTCGCCCGGCACACGAACAAACTCAAGTGGGGCCACCTGGCGGGCAACCGCTTCGACCTCCGCATTCGCGGCGTGGGGCCCGAGGCCCTCGCCGCCGCCGGGGCCATCGCCGAGGTGCTGCGGCGGCGGGGCGTGCCCAACTACTTCGGCGAGCAACGCTTCGGCAGCCGCGGCGATAACTGGCGGCTGGGCGCCGCAGCGGTGGGGGGGCGGCTGGATGAGTTCGTCCATCTGCTGCTGGGCGAGCCGCGAAGCGACGACCCGCCCAGGGTGCGAGAGGCGCGCAAGCGCTTCGAGGAAGGTCGGTTAGACGAAGCCCTCGACGCCTGGCCCCCAGGCAGCCGCGACGAGCGCAACGCCCTGCGCGCCCTGATCCGCTCCGGCGGGGCGGCCAGGGCCGCCTTCGCCGCAGTCGACAAGTTCCTCAAGCGTTTTACCGTCTCGGCCCTGCAGAGCCACCTGTTCAACCGCGTCGTCGCCGCCCGGATCGAGACGCTCGACACGGTGCTCGGCGGGGATCTGGCCAAGAAGACCGACAGCGGGGGGGTGTTCAGCGTCGTCGATGCGGTCGCCGAGTGCCCGCGGGCGGCCCGGGGCGAGATCTCCGCGACCGGGCCGCTGTTCGGCTATCGCGTCCAGCTCGCCGGCGGCGAGCCGGGGCGGATCGAGCGGGCGGTGCTGGACGAGGCCGGCCTGACGGCCGACGACTGGCGGCGCGCCGGGGCCCACAAGGTCAAGGGCACGCGGCGAACGCTGCGGTTTCTGCCGGCCGACCTGGCCGTCACGACCGACCGCGACGACGCCGGGCCCTGCCTCCGCGTGCGGTTGACCGCCCCGCCGGGGACGTACGCGACGGTCGTCCTACGGGAGTTGATGAAGAACGGAGACGACCAATAGCCGGTAGGATGCTGTAGGGGCAACCCTTGGGGTTGCCCATGAGCTCGATGGGCCGGGATGAACGTCGGTGGGTGATGGAGGGCAACCACACGGGTTGCCCCTACCGCAATGCGCTTGCGAATGCTGGAGAGTGGCAGCGAAAATACTATAAGCACTGTGATGGCAAAAACTTAGGATCTTCTAAAACAGTCCTCGGATTCTCCCCTGGGCATCGATATCGACATCGAGCAGTGCCGGACGGCTTGACAGGCCGGGCATGGTGCGCATCTCGCCGCAGAGGGGGTAGATGAAGCCGGCGCCGGCCGAGACGCGGATCTCGCGGATCGGCAGGACGAACGGAGCCGGGACGCCCTTGACGCTCGGGTCGTGGCTGAGCGACAGGTGGGTTTTGGCCATGCAGATGGGCAGCTTGTCGTAGCCCCACTCGATCAACTGGCGGATCTGCCGGTGGGCGAGCTGCTCGTACTGGACGTCGGCGGCGCCGTAGACCTTCGTGGCGATCGTGTGGATCTTCCGGTCGATCGGCTCGTCGAGCTCGTAGAGGAAGCGGACGCCATTGTCGTGGTCGCAGGCGGCGACGACGGCCTCGGCGAGGGCCTCGGCCCCGCGGCCGCCGTCGGTGTAGTGCGTCGAGACCACCGCGTCGACGGCCCCGGCGGCCAGGGCGGCCTTGCGGACGATCTCCAGCTCGGCCGGCGTGTCGGCCGGGAAGTGGTTGATCGCCACAACCACAGGAACCCCAAAGAGTTGTGCGATTTCAATGCAGCGGACCATGTTGGCCGTTCCCGCCTCGACCAGCTTGAGATTCTCCTGGCCATACGCCGCGGGCAGCTTGCGGCCGGGGACCACCGGCGGGCCGCCGCCGTGCATTTTCAACGCGCGGAGCGTGGCGACCAGGACGACGCAGTCGGGGACCATGCCGCTGACGCGGCACTTGATGTTGATGAACTTCTCCATCCCCATGTCGGCGGCGAAGCCGCTCTCGGTGACGACGTAGTCGGCCAGGCGGCGGGCCATCATGTCGGCGAGGATGGAGCTGTTGCCGTGGGCGATGTTGGCGAACGGCCCGGCGTGGACGAACACGGGCTGGCCTTCGAGGGTCTGCATGAGGTTGGGCTTGATCGCCTCGATCAGCAGGGCCGCCGCGGCCCCCGCGACGCCGGCGTCCTCGGCCGTGACGGGCTGGTTGTCGCGTGTGAAGCCGACGATCATCCGCCCGAGGCGGTCGCGCATGTCCTGGATGCCGGTGGCCAGGGCGAGGATGGCCATGATCTCGCTGGCGACGGTGATGTCGAACCCGCTCTGGCGGGGCTGGCCGTCCATCCGGGCGCCGAGGCCGACGACGATGTTCCGCAGCGCCCGGTCGTTGACGTCGACCACCCGCCGCCAGGCGACCGCCTGGGGGTGGATGCCGATCCGCCGCAGGCCCAGCTCGGCCAGCTCGGCGTCGGAGAGGTGGTCCTCGTGGAGGATCCGCGCGTCGACCGCCGCGGCGATGAGGTTGTGGGCGATGCCGACGGCGTGGTTGTCGCCGGTGAGGTGGAGGTTAAACTCTTCCATCGGAACGACTTGGCTGTAGCCGCCCCCGGCGGCGCCGCCCTTGATGCCGAAGGTCGGGCCCATCGAGGGCTGGCGGATGCACAGGAACGGCCGCTTGCCGATTTGCCCGAGGCCCTGGGTGAGCCCGACGCTGGTGGTCGTCTTGCCCTCGCCCAGCGGGGTGGGGGTGATGGCGGTCACGTCGATGTACTTGCCCTGCGGCGCCTCGGCCAGGCGGTCCAGCAGGGAGAGCTTGACCTTCGCCTTCGTGTCGCCGTACAGGTCGATCTCGTCGCGCCGAATCCCCGCCGCCGCGGCGATCCGCTCGATCGGCTGAACCTTCGCCTGCTGGGCGATCTGCAAATCACTGAGCACGTTCGGTCCTCCCGGCACCGCGGCCCGACGGCCGGCCGGCCGCCTTGCACGATGACCGGCCAGTGTAGGGGTCGCGGCGCCGGAAAGATGTGATCTATCGCACACTCTGTCGGCGCCGCGGCGGGGCCATGGAACGTCTATAGCCCCAATGGCTCGCGCCTACAAGCCCCCCAAAAGCCGCCCCGCCCGCCCAGGCCGCGCAAACGCAGCGCTGAAGGCCGGTTCGCCCTTGCAATCGCCGGTCGGTCTGCTAGAATCGCGATGCTTCGGTGTGCGTGCACCGCGGCGGGTTCGGGGGCCGCATGGCGCGAGCAGGGAGGCCCGGCAATGGCAGGGGACATGACCGGCGACGTGATCCGCCTGTTCCTGATCGACGACCACGCGCTCGTCCGGCAAGGGATCTCGATGCTGCTGTCGCAGCATCCCGGGCTGGAGGTGGTCGGGGAGGCCGACGACGGCCAGGACGTCGCCGCACGCGTCGCGGCGGCCGAGGCCGACGTGGTCGTGCGGGATCTCGCCCTCCCGGGCGCGCACGGGCTGGACGTCTGCCGGCAGATCGTCCGCACGCTCGAGGGCGTGGCGGTTCTCGTGCTGACGATGCACGGGGAGGAGGAGTACGTCGCCGAGGCGCTGCGCAGCGGCGCCCGGGGCTACCTGCTCAAGGGCGCCCCGGCCGAGCAGCTCGCCCAGGCGGTCCGCTCGGTCGCCGCCGGGCAGACGTACCTCGGCCCGGGGATCTCCCCGGAGATCCTCGAGCGCATCGACCGGCGGGACGGCGACGACCCGTACCTGCTGCTCACCCAGCGGGAGCGCCAGGTCCTGCGGCTGATCGCCCAGGGCAAGTCCAACCGCCGGATCGCCCAGAGCCTCCGCCTGTCGGTCAAGACCGTCGACACCCACCGCTGGCGGATGATGCGCAAGCTCAACATCCACGACCAGACCAGCCTCGTGAAATACGCCCTCCGCAAGGGCTTGGCCGACCTGGACTGACCGCGACGCGCCCCGCGGTCCCCACGGGCCGGACGGGATTTCATTGACCTTTCGGCGGCGCGTTTTTAAAGTAAGGTTTTCTCAGCCCCGCCGACGCGGGATGGGAGGAAACGGTGCGGTCCGACCCGACCCAGCAGCCCGCCGACGCGGTCGGCCAGTTTGTCGCCCGGCTCGACGCGGCCGAGCGGATGCTGGTGGTCCTCAAGCGGGAGTTGTACGAGGGCGACTGGAGCGCCATGGCCGCCGACCTGCGGGCCCGCCTGGACGGACGGCCTTACGTGTTCCGGCTGGTCCATCGGATCACCGACGACCTGGAGCGGATCGAGCGGCTTCGGGCCTTCGAGCGACAGCACCGGATTGACCTCGCCGAGTACGTCGATCTTGAACCCCCGGCCGCCCCGGACGGGCGGCAAGGGTGAGACAGGACAGCGCCGCGGCCCGCCACCGGCGGTCCGCCGCCGGCGCGGCTTGAAAGGAGTACCCCAGGATGGCTCGTTTCGCCTTGGTGATGATCCTGGCCCCGCTGGCCGCCCTGGTCGGCTGCGGCCCCCAGACGCAAGGGCAGTGGCACTACGCCGTGAACGCGATCGAACTGGAACAGGTCGGCCTGGCCTACCACTGGCAGAACAAGGTCCCCCTCGCCCAGGGCGAGCGGGTGACCGACATCTGGCACCTCGACGAGAACGTCTACTGCCTCACCAGCGCCAACCAGGTCCTGGTCTTCGGGGCCCTCGACGGCGAGCGTCGCTGGTCGGAGCAGATCGCCCGGCCGCACCAGACGGTGTTCCGGCCCTGCCACATCGACGGCGCCATGCTCCCGCCCGTGCTGGGCCCCCGTGCCGTCATGGCCCGCCAGCAAGGCCGCAAGCCGCACGACCTGGTGGTGTTCAACACGCTGACCGACGCGACGGTCTACGACCGACGCACCGGCGAGTTCGTCACGCGGATCGATTTCACCGGCGCCAAGTTCGCCGCCAATACCCCGCCGACCAGCGATGGCGAGCGGGTCTACGTCGGGTCCGTCGGCGGGTGGGTCTATGCCCTCGAGCTGGAGACGGGGGTGGCGATCTGGCAGCAGCGGACCGACGGGATGATCGCCGCGGCGCCCGAGGTGATGAGCAACCGCCTGTACGTCGCCAGCACCGACGGCGGCGTCCACGCGATCGCCATCGGCCCCGAGCGCGGGCAGAAGCTCTGGCCCGTCGACGGCGCCCACCAGGCCCGCGGGCCGTTCCCCAGCGACATCGTCGTCAGCGACCAGGGCATCTTCGCCGGCAACGGCGACTACAACGTCTACGCCATCGACCCGATCAGCGGCCGCGTCATCTGGCGCTTCCGCTGCGGCCGTCCGGTCCGCCACGCCGTGCAGGTGGGCGCCGACAACGTCTACGCCCTGGCCGAGGGCGACCGGTTCTACGCGATCGACCTGGCCACCGGCAAGCGGGCGCGGTGGACGCTGGCGGACGGGCGACGGGTGCTCAGCGAGATCGACAATACGGCCTACATCCTGGGCGAGCGGAACACCCTGATGGAGGTCGACGCCACGCTCGGGACGGTCCGGACGGTGATCCCGCTGTCGGGCCTGGACCTGTTCGTCCCCAACGTCACCACCCCGGCCCTGTACGCCGCCAGCGCCGACGGGCTGGTCTGCTGCCTGCGGCCGATCGACGCGGCCCGGTAGGCGCCGGCGGGGCGGCCGGGGGCGATACTTGAGATGACAAGGAAGGACCCTCAAGCATGAATGCGCCTGTACGTCGTGCCCTCATCAGCGTCTACAACAAGGACGGCATCGCCGAGTTCGCCGGGGCCCTCGCCGGGATGGGCATCGAGATCCTCTCCTCCGGCGGGACCGCCCGCACCCTCGCCGACGCCGGCGTGCCCGTCCGCCAGATCCAGGAGTGGACCGGCTTTCCCGAGATGCTCGGCCACCGCGTCGTGACGCTCCACCCCAAGGTCCACGGCGGGATCCTCGCCCTCCGCGACGACCCGGCCCACCAGGCCGACATGGCCACCTACGGCATCGAGCCGGTGGACCTGGTGTGCGTGGGGCTTTACCCCTTCGAGGAGGCGATCGCCGCCGAGGACTGCACGCTCGAACAGGCCATCGAGATGATCGACATCGGCGGGCCCACCATGGTCCGCGCCGCCGCGAAGAACCACCGCTACGTCACCGTCGTGACCGACCGCGACCAGTACGGCGCCGTCCTGGACGACCTGCGGGCCCACGACGGCTGCGTCAGCGAGGCCACCCGCGCCCGCCTGGCCCTGGCGGCGTTCAGCCTCACCGCCCACTACGACGCGGCGATCAGCGCCTACCTGGCCGACCGGGCGGGCCAGACCTTCCCCGACCGTCTCACGCTCAGCTACACCAGGGCCCACGCGACCCGCTACGGCGAAAACCCCCACCAGACGGGGGCGTTCTACCGCTCGGGCCACACCGACGAAGCCTGCGTCGGCACCGCCCGCCTGCTGGGCGGCCGCGAGATCTCCTACAACAACTACTTCGACGCCAACGGCGCCTTCGAGCTGGTCAAGGACTTCGACGAGCCGACCGTCGCGATCATCAAGCACGCCAACCCCGCCGGCTGCGCGATCGACGCCGACCTCGTCGAGGCGTACCGCAAGGCCTACTTCGGCGACGTCAACGCCGCGATGGGCGGGATCGTCGCGGTCAACCGCCCGGTCACGGTCGCCCTGGCCGAGGCGATCGCCTTCAGCTACAACCGTTGGGGCAAGGACGCCGGGGCCGGCGGTTTCTACGCCGAGATCATCATCGCCCCGTCCTTCGAGCCCGGCGCGATCGAGGCGCTCGTCGACGCCAAGCCGTGGGGCAAGAACGTCCGCCTGCTGGCCACCGGGCCGATCACCGGCCGCCGCAACCGCGAACGGTACCTCAAGTACGTGGTGGGGGGGCTGCTCGTCCAGCAGCGCGACCTGGTGGCCCTCAACGAAGACGACTGGTCCTGCGTCACCCGGCGACGGCCGACCGACGCCGAGATGGACGACCTCCGCTTCGCCTGGCGGGTCTGCAAGCACGTCAAGAGCAACGCCATCGTCCTGGCCCGGGACCAGGCCCTCCTCGGCGCCGGCGCCGGCCAGATGAGCCGCGTCAACTCCGCCCGCCTGGCCGTCCAGCTCGCCCGCCGGTACGGCGGGACCGGCACCGTCGACCTGGGCGGCTGCACCGTCGCCAGCGACGCGTTCTTCCCCTTCCCCGACGGCCTCGACGTCGCCGCCGACGCCGGCGCCGCCGCCGTCATCCAGCCCGGCGGCGCCAAGAAGGACGCCGACGTCATCGCCCGCGCCGACGA
>CAZHRW010000003.1:0-32974 GCA_964535025.1 uncultured Planctomycetales bacterium | reverse complement strand
GTCGAAGAGGATCTCGATGTCGTGGTCCTTGAAGAACCCTTCGGCGCGCAGCGTGGGGACGGGGCGGTCCCGGCCGGCGAGGTAGCGTTTGCTCAGTTCCGTACGGTCGTAGGGCAGGACGTGCTCGCGGGTGAGCATGACGAGACGCCCGCGAAATCCCTCGTGACGGAGCGTCTCGGCGGCCATGAGCCCTGAGGCTCCGCCGCCGATGATGATGAACGTCCGATCATCCTGGCCGGTGTCCATGGTGGGCATGGCGGGCGTGCGGGACGTGACGGTTTCGTCGGGGATCGACACGATCACCTCGTCGCCGGCCACGCGGATGTCGAACTGGGCCAGGGCGTCCAACGCGGGCGGCTCGAGCAGGCTGCCGTCGGCGGCGTCGAAGACGGATTGGTGCCAGGGGCACCGCAGGTGATGCTCGTGCAGGATGCCCTCGGCCATCGGGGCGCCGTGGTGGGGGCATTTCGGGGTAAACGCCTTGTACCGGCCGTCCAGTCGGACCAGCAGGATGGTGGTCTTCTCGTCGATCTCGACCGGCTTCATCTGGCCGTCATGAAGGTCGCCAACATGGGCGACCACGTGTTCGGTAGCCATGAGATGCTTCTCCGCTATTGGATGTGCTTGTCGCTTCTACTGCCGCCGCGTTCGCGTGACGTCGGCGGCGCGCCGTCAATCGCCGGAGGCTCGCGGTTCGACGTCGGCGGTCAGGCCGACCGAGTTGTCGCCCTCCAGGTCCAGTTTCATCGACAGGAACTTCATCAGGTCCTTTAACGCCAGGATCCCCTGCAGCGTGCCATCCCGGACCACCATCAGACGGCTGACCTGATACTGGTTCATGCGCTGGAAGGCCTCGATGGCGTCGGCGTCCGGCGCGATGGTGTTGGTTTCGCTGCATCCGGCGGCCAACTCGCCGACGGTGCGCTGCGACCACTGTTCGCGGGGGACCTTCTTGATCTCCTGGGTACTTACGCAGCCGGCGAGGCGCTCGCCGTCGACGACGGGGAACATTTTAAAGTGATACCGGTAGACGTAATTCTCGACCAGGTCGGCCACGGAGATCGACGGCGGCACGGTGACCGGATCACTGTTCATGAATCGCCGCACCGGCTCGCCCTGGAGCGCCTGGCGGATGAGCACCTGCTGGTAGCCGGACTTGGCGGCCCCGCGGACGAACATGCCGATCAGGATAAACCATAGCCCGCCGATGGGATCCAGCAACAGCAGGTGCAGGATGCCCAGGCCGATGAGAACCGCGCCGAAGCCGGCCCCAACGCTAGAGGCCGTGCGCGTCGCTCGCTGAAGGTTCCCCTTGAAGTGCCAGAGGGCGGCCCGCAGGACGCGACCGCCGTCGAGGGGGAAACCGGGGATCATGTTGAACACCGCCAGGATGCCGTTGATCAGCCCGATCCACGTCAGCACGCCCACCACCGGCCCGGGCCAGCCGGCTATGTTTCCCAGCGCGCCGGCGGCGATGAACACCACCGCCAGCACGACGCTCGCGGCCGGACCGGCGATGGCCATCATGAATTCCGCCTTGGCGCTGGGCGGCTCGTCGCGCATTTCCGCCACGCCGCCCAGCAGGAACAGCGTAATGCCCTTCATGGACAGCCCATAGCGGCGGGCGACCAGCGAGTGGCACAGCTCGTGGATGACGATCGAAGCGAACAGCCCCAGCGCCGCGGCCAGCCCCATCACCAGATAGGTGACCCAGTGAAGCCCCTCGTAGCGCTCGGGGAACACCGCGCCGGCCAGCGACCAGATGATCAGCGCCATGATGATCAGCCAGCTCAGGTCGAGCCGGACGGTGAAACCGAAAACAGTGAACAACTTGATGGCTTTTCCAAACATCGAGGGCGGCCTTTCTCCAGATCTTCCGGCGGCGCGCTGAGTCCATTGGGCGCGCCCGGTCATGCAATTCTATGCATGTGCTGTCGCGCCGACCGTGGCGGGCGGATCGTGCGCGGCAGCCTGGGGCGTCCTCCGGTATCGGGTATGAACCTGCCCGAAAAACGAAGTTCCGCGGCTTCCGATGGGGCGTGGGAGGCCGGGCGTCCTAGTATTCCAGTGAAAGCGGCATGGCCTGCCGCGGCTGCAACTGCCCGCGCAACGAGGTGAAAGATGCTCAGAAGCACGGAAGAACTCGTCAAATATCGGCTTGAAGCCACCGATGGCGACATCGGCACGGTGAAGGATCTCTATTTCGACGACCACACCTGGACGATCCGCTACTTCGTGGTCGACACCGGCAAGTGGCTGCCCGGGCAAAAGGTGCTGATCTCCCCGGCCTCGGTGGGCGAGCCCAACGCAGATACCGGCGCGCTGCCCGTGTCGCTGACCGTCGAGCAGATCGCCAACAGTCCGTCGATCGAGTCGGAACAACCCGTTTCCCGCCAACACGAGGCGACCCTGGCGAGCTACTACGGCTGGCCGGCGTACTGGATGCCCGTAGGGGTACCCGCCGGCGGGATGATTCCCTCCGGCGCGGTGCCTCAACCAGAGCCGCAGCCCGAACAGTCCGAGCAGGCCGACCCGCATCTTCGCAGCGTCGGCGAAGTCACCCGCTATCACATCCGCGCCTCCGACGGCGAGATCGGGCACATCGAGGAGTTCTTCGTCGATACCGACGAATGGGTCATCCGCTACGTGGGCGTCGATACCCGCAACTGGCTGCCCGCCAAGAAGGTGCTGATTTCCCCGGCGTGGATCGAGCGCATCTCCTGGGTGCGGGGCGAGGCCTTCGTTCGCATGACTCGCGATCAGATCAAGAGCAGTCCCGAGTACGACCCCAACGAGCCGATCAGCCGGCGGTACGAACAGCAATTGCACGAGCATTACGGCCTGCCGTGCTACTGGGTGGAGGCCGGACAACAGCAGGAGGCGAGGGGACGCCATGCTTAGAAACGTCAACGGCATCCGCGGATACCGCATCGGCGCCGAAGACGGCGTGTTCGGCAAGGTGGCGGATCTCTACTTCGACGACTTTACGTGGGTCGTCCGCTATCTGGTGGTGGACACGGGCCGCTGGCTGCCCGGGCGTCGCGTGCTGATCAGCCCGGCAGCGCTGGGGTCGGCCGACTGGGCGCGGGCGATCCTGAACATGTCGTTGACGCGCGAGCAGATCAGGCAAAGCCCGCCGATTTCCGCCGATGTGCCCGTCTCGCGGGAGAGCGAGGCGCTGCTGGCCGAATACTACGGGTGGGCGGCGTACTGGGAACGGGCCCCGCTGGCCGAGCCGCTGGCCGAGCGCTACATCGACGAAGCCGACGGCGGACCCCGGGAGCAGGTCTCACGGCACATCGACAGTCGCCTTCGAAGCGTGCGTGCCATCGAAGGCTACGCCATCGCCGCACAGGATGGGAAGATCGGCCGTTTGGACGACGCCGTGGTCGAGACCGACGGCTGGACGATCCGCTATCTGGTCGTCGACGCGTCCCGCTGGTTGCCCCGCATTTTCAGCCGGCGGGTGCTCCTGTCCCCGGCATGGATCTCGAGCCTGGACTGGGCCCATCGGCAGGTTCACGTGGAGATGACCCGCCGGGAGGTCGCCGACAGCCCCGAATTCGATCCCGCCGAGCCGGTCAACCGGCGTTACGAGACTCGCCTGTACGACTACTACGGGCGCCCCAAGTACTGGGAATCCACTGAACCGGCCGCCAAGGGGTAGAGTCCTATTGGAAGCGCACACTGGCCGATGAGCTTGTCAGCCACCTGGCCGGGGTGGCCGACGTGATCAATGAACTGGTCGTCGTCCCCACGGAGGACGTCCGCGGCAAGGTCATCGCCGAGAACATCGAGCGCGCCCTGGAACGCTGTGCGGACCTCGATGCCGAGGACATCACCGTCAAGGTCGCCGACGGGGTCGTCACCCTCTCCGGGTCGCTGCCGTCCTGGTCGGCTTACCGCGGCGCCAATGAGGCCGTCGCCCACACGACCGGCGTCAAGGGCATCATCAACAACCTCGTCGTCGCGCCGCGAACGCTGGCGTGAACCCGCCGCGGGCTAGGCTACCGTCTGGCCGACCAACTGCCTGACGGTCTCGGCGATCCTGTCGCCCGACAGCCCCTGTTCCTCGAGCAGTTCCAACGGCTTGCCGCTGCGGGGTTGTTTGGTGACCGCCAGGATGTGTACGCCGGCGGGATGATCGGCCAGGGCCGCGGCGACGGCTTCGCCAAGGCCCCCCTGAGCATAATGATCCTCGGCGGTGATGATCAGCCCGGTCGCGTCGGCCGCGGCACGGAGCGTGGCTTTGTCAACGGGCTTGATGGAGTACAGGTCGATCACCCGAACCGCCAGGCCCTCTTTGGCGAGCTTGTCGTGGGCCATCAGTGCCTTGTGCACCGTGATGCCCGAGGCCACCAGGGTGGCGACGTCGTGGTCGCTGCGGCGGAGGACCTTGCAGCCGCCGATGGCGAACGTCTCGTCGGGGCCGTAGATGACCGGCGCGCCGCCCCGCATCGTCCGCAGGTAGACGATCCCGCGGTGGCCGAGCATCGCCTCGACAAGGCGCTCGGCCGAGAGCGCGTCGGCCGGCTGGAGGACGACGCTGTCGAGGATCGTGCGGAACAGGGCGATGTCCTCCAGGCCCATCTGCGAGGGCCCGTCTTGGCCGATGGCGACGCCGGCGTGCGAGCCGACGAACTTGAGATCGGGATCGGAGTGACGGCTCATGCGGATCTGATCGAACGCCCGCGTCAGGAACGCCGCGAAGGTGGACACCACGGGGACCTTCCCCCGCAGGGCCAGGCCGAGAGCGGTGCCGACCATGTTCTGTTCGGCGATGTACATCTCGAAGAACCGCTCGGGATATGCGTCGCGGAAGAATTCCGAATGGGTCGAGTTGCACACTTCCCCATCCAGGGCCACCACTTGGGGATACTGCGGCGCCAGGCGTCGCAGCGCGTTGCCGAACCCGTTGCGGGTGGCGACCGTGGCGCCGATCTCGTACGACGGGGCCTCGGCCGCCGCGGGCGTCGCCCGCCGGGGCTCGCGCGGTTCGGGTGAGGCGAATTGCCCGCGGACGGTGTGGTCGATCTCGCCCCAGTCGTCCAGGGTCTGCTGGAGCTGCTCGTCACTGAGGGCCTTGCCGTGCCAGCCGTTCTGATCCTCCAGGACCGTCGCGCCTTTGCCCTTGATGGTGCGGGCGATGATCATCACCGGCCGGTCGGCTGCGGCGGCGCGCTCGTAGGCGTCGAGGATCTGCCGGTAGTCGTGGCCGTCTTCGACGAGGAGGGTCTCCCACCCGAACGGCTCGATGCGGCGGCGGTAAGCGTCGAGGTCGTGGCCGTACATCGTCGGCCCGCGCTGGCCGAGCCGGTTGACATCGATGACGCCGACGAGGTTGTCCAACCCGTAATGGGCGGCCCATTGGATGGCTTCCCACTGCGAGCCCTCGGCCATCTCGCTGTCGCCCAGCAGGACGTAGGTCCGGTAGGACAACTCATCGAGCCTGGCCGCCAGGGCCATCCCGACGCCGATCGACAGCCCCTGGCCCAGCGAGCCGGTGGCGGCCTCGGCGTAGGTGAAGCGCGTCGTGGGGTGGCCTTCCAGCGGACTGCCGAAGGTGCGATAGCCCATCAGGTCGCTCTCGTCGACCTGCCCGGCCGCCGCCCAGAGGGCGTACAGCAGTGGGGACGCGTGGCCCTTGGAGAAGATCACGCGGTCGTTGTTGGGGTACTTCGGCTCGCCGGCGCGAAAGCGCAAGGGCCCTCCGAAGAACAGCCCCGCCATCAGCTCGACCGCCGACAGCGCCGAGGTCGGATGACCCGAGCCGGCCTCGTGGGTGCTCGTGACAATCCAGTAACGGATCAGTCGCGAAAGCTTGTGCAAGTGCTCCAGTTGGGCTGATGAATCCATGGGGAGTCCTTTCGGTAGTGCCCCTGAACGTCATTGTAGCGCCGGCGGAGCGCCGGGGGCGGCAGCCGGATCAGCCGGGGCTCGGCCCTGCGACGAGTTTGCCGCCGGTGGTCTGCCAGTCCTTTTTGCCGCCACCGTAGTCGTAAACTTCACTGTAGCCGAGCTGTTCCATCCATCGGCCGGCCTTGGCGGAGGCAGGGCAGTTTTCGTCGGAGCAGTAAACCACGACGGGCCTGTCCTTCTGCCCGACCGCCTCCTGGATCGCCTGGGCGAACCCCTCATTGAGCGGCACATTGATCGCGCCGGGCAGGTGGTAGGTTTTGTAGTCATCCTCGCCCAGAACTTCCACGATGAGGAGATCCTCGCGGCTGTCCTGCATGGCGGTCAGTTGGTCCTTGTCGATGGTTTCCACGGTACATCCTCCTGAAAAGGCCACGGTCCATCACATCATTGGAATGGTACGCGTCCCGCCGGCGCCCGCCTACGCAGGTGCTCCATGCCGTGCGACCGGCGCGGCCGGGGCGTGGCGTTGCGGCCTGCCGTGCCGTTCCGTGCGGCTGAGACGGACCTCCAGGCATATGATGGAGACGGAGTAAACGACGGGGGCGGTGCGCTTTCGCCCGCCCTTGGTGGGGAGGACGACACCCATGAAGACGGATATCGCCGTGCTGGGGGGCGGCCCCGGCGGCTATTCGGCCGCGTTCCGGGCGGCGGACCTTGGCGCCGAGGTGGTCATTGTCGAGCAGCGCGGGCCGCTTGGCGGGCTCTGCCTGCACGAGGGCTGCATTCCCTCCAAGGCGCTCCTGCACGTCAGTCGCGGCATCGCTCGGGTCGAGGAGTTGGCCGAGTGGGGCGTGCGTTACGACGCGCGGCCCACCATTGACGTCGATACCCTGCGCGACCGCAAGGACCGCTCCATCGGCGCCCTGGCCGGCGGGCTGGGCCACCTCGCCGGCCAGCGGAAGGTGCGCGTCATTCACGCGCGGGGGACGCTGGAGGGGCCCGGCGCACTGCGCCTGGATGGCGAGAATCTCGATGACGACCGGCTCGAATGTGACACGCTCATCCTCGCCACCGGCTCGCTGCCGGTGGTGCCGGGGCCGATGAAGGTCGACAGCGAACGGTTGATGACTTCCAGAGAGGCCCTGGCGTTGCCGGAGATCCCCGAGACGCTGCTGGTCATCGGCGGCGCCTACGTCGGTCTCGAAATGGCCACCACCTTCGTCCGCCTCGGCAGCCGCGTGACGATCGTGGAGATGCTCGACCGGCTGATGCCGGGGGCCGACGCCGACCTGGTCAAGCCGCTCCGGCAGGCCCTGGAGCCGCTGGCCGAATCGATCATGCTCGCTACGACCGTCGAGTCGATCAAGACCCGCAAGGACCGCCTGGACGTGACGATGACCCGCGCCGGCGAGAAGCGAAGCGAGACGTATGATCGCGTCCTCGTCGCGGTCGGGCACCGGCCGAGCCTGGAGGGGATCGGCCTGGAGTCGACGGAGGTCGAAGTGGGCGACGACGGGTTCGTCAAGGTCGACCGCCAGCAACGGACGACCGACGGGCGGGTTTTCGCGGTCGGCGACATCGCCGGCCCGCCGCTGCTGGCCCACAAGGCGTTCAAGCAGGGGCTGGTGGCCGCCGAGGTCATCGTCACCGGGCGCGGGGCCTTCGACATGCGGGCGGTTCCGCAGGTGGTCTTTACCGATCCGGAGATCGCCTGGGTGGGCGTCACCGAGGCGCAGGTGCGCGACGAGGGGCTGGACGTGGACGTCGCCCGCTACCCCTGGGCCGCCTCCGGCCGCGCCCAGGCGATCGGGCGCACCGACGGGCTGACCAAGTTGCTGTTCGAGCGCGATACCGGCCGTCTCGTCGGGGCCGGGCTCGTGGGGGCCGACTGCGGGGAGTTGATCGCCGAGTGCAGCCTGGCCATCGAAGCCGGCCTGCGGGCGCGGGACCTGGCCGACACGGTGCACCAGCACCCGACCTTGAGCGAAACCGTCGCCAACGCGGCCGCCGCCTGGCTGGGCGAGGCGACGGAGATCGCGCCGCGGAAACGCGCAGCGTCGAAGGAGGGCCACTGATGAAACATAAGCCCCCGATCAACCTTGAGACGATCCCCGACCAGGAGCTTGTCGAGTGGCTTGCATCGCTGGATTACGTCCTGGATCGCGAAGGCGTGGATCGCGCCGAGATACTCCTGTCCTTCCTCAATGAACGGGCCTTCCTTCGCGGCGTCGAGATCTGCATGCTGGGCAACACCCCGCACGTGAACACCATTCCGCCGGACAAGGAACCGGTGTTCCCGGGGGATGTTGACCTGGAGCGGCGGCTGACCAGCCTGGTGCAATGGAATGCGATGGCCATGGTCGTGCAAGCCAACCGCCAGCAGCACGGCATCGGGGGGCACGTGTCGACGTACTCCTCGGCGGCGACGCTGTGGGAGGTCGGCTTCAACCATTTCTGGCGGGCCGGCGATGAAACCACCCCCGGCGACCTGGTCTTCTTCCAGGGCCACGCTTCTCCGGGCGTGTACGCCCGCGCGTACCTGGAGGGACGTCTGAGCGAAACGCATCTGCACAACTTCCGCCGCGAACTGCAGGGCGAAGGCGGCGTATCGAGCTATCCCCACCCGTGGCTGATGCCCGACTTCTGGGAGATGCCCTCGGTGTCGATGGGGTTGGCGCCCATCATGGGGATCTACCAGGCCCGTTTCGCCAAGCACTTGGTGGACCGGGGCCTGATGGCCCCGTCCGACCGCAAGGTGTGGGTCATGACCGGCGACGGGGAGATGGACGAACCGGAATCGACCGGGGCGATCCACTTCGCCGGCAACCAGCGGCTGGACAACCTGATCTTCGTGATCAACTGCAACCTCCAGCGCCTCGACGGGCCGGTCCGCGGCAACAGCAGCGTCGTGCAGGAGCTCGAACGCTTCTTCCGCGGCGCCGGCTGGCGTGTGATCAAGGTGCTGTGGGGCGAAGACTGGGACCCGCTGCTGGCCTCCGATGCCGGCGAAAAGCTCATCCGCCGGATGGGGGAGGTCTGCGACGGTGATTACCAGAAGTACGTCGTGGCCGGCCCTCAGTACATGCGCGAGCACTTCTTCGGCGTCGATGCGGACCTCGCGGCCCTGGTCGAGGGTCTCGCCGACGAGAAACTCGCCTCGCTCCACCGCGGCGGGCACGACATGAAGAAGGTCTACGCCGCCTACAAGGCCGCCGTCGAAACCGAAGGTCGGCCGACGGTGATCCTGGCCCAGACCGTCAAGGGGTACGGCCAGGGCGAGGCCGGCGAGGGCCGCAACATCAGCCACAAGCAGAAGGACCTCAACGAGAAGCAGCTCCTGGCCTTCCGCACCCGTCTGGGCCTGCCGCTGGGCGACAAGGAGGTGGCCGAAGCGCCCTTCTACAAGCCGGCCGACGACAGCCCGGAGATCCGCTACCTCCACGAGCGCCGCAGGGCCCTCGGCGGCTACCTGCCGCACCGCATCGAACGTGCCGGCCCGCTGGAGGTGCCCGACCTGGACGACTATGCCAACCTGCTGGAGGCCGGCGATCGTCCCATTTCGACGACGATGGCCTTCGTCCGCCTGCTGAGCGGCCTGCTGCGGGACGAGGCGATCGGCCGATACATCGTGCCCATCGTCCCCGACGAGGCCCGCACGTTCGGCATGGAGTCGCTCTTCCGCCAGTGCGGGATCTACTCCCACACGGGGCAGACCTACGAGCCGGTCGACAGCGACAAGATGCTCTACTACCGCGAGGCCACCAAGGGCCAGATCCTCGAGGAGGGCATCACCGAGGCCGGCTGTATGTCGTCGTTCATCGCCGCCGGATCGTCCTATGCCATCCACGGCGTGCCAACGATCCCGATCTTCATGTTCTATTCGATGTTCGGCTTCCAGCGGATCGGCGACCTCGCCTGGGCCGCCGGCGACAGCCGTGCGCGGGGCTTCCTCATCGGGGGGACCGCCGGACGCACCACCCTCGGCGGCGAGGGCCTCCAGCACCAGGACGGCCACAGTCTGCTGACGGCCTCGGCGTACCCGACGGTCCAGCCCTACGACCCTGCCTTCGCCTACGAAGCGATCGTGCTGACGCTGGACGGCCTGCGGCGGATGTACGCTGAGGGCGAACCGGTCATCTACTACATGACAATTTACAACGAAAACCACCCCATGCCCGCGATGCCCGACGGCGCCGCCGAGGGTATCGCCAGGGGGCTGTACCAGGTGTCAAGCCGCCAGGTCGACAAGGGCGACACATGGGTCGAGCTGATCGCCAGCGGATCGATCCTGTTCGAGGTCCTGCGGGCGCAGGAGATTCTCGAACGGCAGTATGGTATTTCCAGCAACGTCTGGAGTGCCACGAGCTGGACGCTGCTGGCCCGCGACGCGATGGCCGCCGAGCGCTGGTCGCGCCTGCACCCGGACGCCGAGCCGCGCCGGTCGTACCTGCACGCGACGCTGGGCCAGCCAGCCGGTCCGGTCCTGGCCGTGTCGGACTGGGTGCGGGCGGTGCCGGGTCAGATCCGACCCTGGCTGCCGGACGACACGCTCCTGCTGGGCACGGACGGGTTCGGTCGCAGCGACACGCGCGAGGACCTGCGGCGGTTCTTCGAGGTCAGCGCCGAGCACATCGTCGCCGGCGCCCTGGTCCAGTTGGCCTGGCGGGGCCAGTTCGACCGCGATAAGCTCACCGAGGCGATGGCCGCGTTGAAGATCGATACGGATGGCCCGGCGCCGTGGACGATATGAAAGGGTGACGATGGAAGAACAAGTGAACGTGCCGGATATGGGCGAGGGCGTCGAGTCGGCCACGGTCGTCGGCATCCTGGTGAGCGTCGGCGACGCCGTCGAAGCCGACCAGGGCCTCATCGAGATGGAGACCGAAAAGGCCGTCGCCGAGATGCCCAGCCCCAAGGCGGGGACCGTGAAGGCCATCCACGTCGATGAGGGCCAGGAGATCGAGATCGGCACGCCGGTGGTGACACTGGAGACAGGCGCCGAAGGCGGCAGGGAAACCAAACCGGCCGGGAAGAAGAAGGCCGAACAGAAGAAACCGCCGCCCGAGAAGAAAGAGAAAAAGCCCCCGCCTGAAAAGGAGCCCCAGGCGGAGGCCAAGGCGAAGGCCCCTCCGGAAACCGAGAAGCCCGCCGATCAGCCCGCGCCGCGTTTCGACACGGGGCGGGCGATCCTGGAAGGCGTTCCGGCCGCCCCGCACGTGCGGCGGCTGGCGCGGGAGTTGGGCGTGGATCTGCAGCAGGTGTCCGGCAGCGGGGAGGGGGGCTGGATCACGGAGTCAGATGTGAAAGCCGCGGCCCGCGAGGGCGCCGCCGGCGGCGAAGGCGGCGACCGCGACGCGTACGGCCCCGTCCGGCGGGAGCGGATGACGAAGATCCGCCGGACGATCGCCGAGAAGATGCACGAATCGCAGACCCAGGTCGCGCGCGCCACCAACCTCGACGACGCCGACGTGACCGGCCTGGAGGCGTTCCGCGCCGAGCACAAAGACGAGCAGGGCGTCCATCTCACGCTGCTGCCGTTCATTGTCCACGCGGTGGTCCGGGCACTGAAGGCCCACCCGGCCGTCAACGCGTCGCTGGACATGCAGGCGGGGCGGATCGTCTACAAGGACTACATCAACATCGGCATCGCCGTCGACAGCGACCGCGGGCTGGTTGTGCCGGTCCTGCGGGACGCCGACCGACTGAGCATCGCCGAGATCGCCGCGGGGATCGACCGCCTGGCGGCGAAGGTTCGCTCGAACGATTTCGACATGTCCCTGCTGCGGGGCGGGTCGTTCACGGTCACCAACCTCGGCAGCATCGGCGGCCGGTACGCCACGCCGGTGGTCAATACCCCCGAGTCGGCCATCCTCCTGGCCGGCCGGGCGGCGCCGCGCCCGGTTGTCCGCGACGGGCAGGTCGTCGTCCGCACGATCCTGCCACTGAGCCTGTCCTACGATCATCGGCTCATCGACGGCGCCGCCGCCGCACGGTTCCTCAACGACGTCGTCGCATCGCTGGAAGACCCCGGGCGGCTGCTGCTGCGGTGAGGACGGCCGCCGCCGGGGCGGGAGGAGACGATGTACACGGTTGTGATCATCCTGCTGGTCGCCGTCGCGGCGGCCCTGGTCGGCTACGGCGTGCGACGGCGCAGCGCCGGCTGGGTGGTCGTCGGCCTGGCGGTGGGCGCGGCGACGTGGCTGGGCTTCACGTTCATGACGTTCTGGGGTGAGGTGCTGTGGTTCGACGCCCTCGGCTACGCCGGCCGTCTGTGGCGCGAGGTCCTTTGGCGGGTCGGGACGGCCGCGGTCGGCGGCCTGGCGGCGGCCGTGGGCGTCGCCGCGCTGATGTGGTCGGTCCGCCGGCGACGGCTGGTGTGTGTGCCGGCCGTCGCCGTCGGCGCGATCGTCGGCGTGCTGTGGGGGCTGGGCACCTGGGACACGGTTGCCCTGTACGCCCACCGTGCCCCCTCGGAGCTGACCGAGCCGGGCTTCGGCCGGGCGGGGAGTTTTTACCTGTTCGTCCTGCCGTTCTATGGTGAAGTGCGGGGATTGATCGTGTGGATCTCGGTGATCGCCTTGGTGGCCGGTCTGGCCGGGCTGTTCGTATGGGCCGAGGACGGCCCGCTGGAGATCCACTATCCCGCCGGCGCCCGGCGCGGCCGCCGGAGGCCGCCCGTCGAGAGCGGGTCGGTGTTCGTCAGTGCCGCCGTGCTGCTGGGCGCGTGGGCGTGGGGGCAGTTTCTCGGGCGGTATCACCTGATGTACTCGCCGTGGGGCGCCGTGTCGGGCCCGGGGTGGACCGACGTGCACGTCCGCATCCCGGGCTACTGGGTGACGACGGTCGTGGCGGCCCTGCTGGCGGTGGTGTTGGTCGTCGGGCCGCTGCGGCGCCGGATCGTCGAGCGCGTGGGCGGCGACCGCCTCCGCGACGCCGGCCTGACCGGACAGGGGGTCGCGCTGGCGGCGATTCCCGCGGCGTACCTGGCGGCGGGGGTGGTGTGGCTGGTGGCGCTGATCGTCCTGCCGGGGTTGCTGCAGTGGCTGCGGGTCGAGCCCAACGAGATCACCTTCGAAGGGCCTTACATCGCCAACAACATCGAGTTCACGCGGCACGGGTTCGCCCTGGACGCCGTGGAGGAGCGTCAATTCCCCGCCACCGGCGAGCTGACCCCGCGGAGGGTCGAAACGAACCGGGACATGTTCGACAACGTCCGCCTGTGGGACTACCGGGCGCTGGCGCAGGTCTACAGCCAGTTCCAGGAGATTCGCCTGTACTACGAATTCGCCGACGTCGACGTCGACCGCTACAGGATCGACGGCCGCTACCGGCAGGTGATGGTCTCGGCGCGGGAACTGCAACTGGACAACCTGCCGTCCGGCAGCCAGACGTTCATCAACCGCCACTTCAAGTACACCCACGGCTTCGGCATCACGCTGACCACGGTGAGCGACTTCACCGACGAAGGCCTGCCCGACCTGATCGTCAAGGAGATCCCGCCAATCAGCACCGCCGAGTCGCTGCAGGTGGATCAGCCGCGGATCTACTACGGGGAACTGACTGACGACTACGTCATCGCCGACAGTGAGACGACCGAATTCGACTACCCCCAGGGCGAAAGCAACGTCTACGTCCACTACGACGGCACCGGTGGGGTGCCCCTGGGCACCTTGTGGCGGCGGTTCCTGTATGGCTGGAAGTTCGGCGGCACCCGCCTGCTGCTGAGCAGCTACCCCCGCCCGCAGAGCCGGGTGCTCTTCCGCCGGAACATTCTCAAGCGCGCCAAGGCCCTCGCGCCGTTCCTGCGGTTCGACCGCGACCCCTACATCGTGCTGATCGACGGGAAGCTCTACTGGATCCTCGACGCCTACACCACGTCGCGGCGATACCCCTACAGCGAGCCGTTCGACCCCCGCGGCATGGGGGACTACGACTATGGGCAGGAGAACGTCCCCCCGGCCGCCGGCGTGTCGTACCTGTCGGGCGTCAACTACATGCGCAACTCGGTCAAGGCCGTCGTCGACGCCTACAACGGCGACGTGACGTTCTATGTAATGGATGACGAGGATCCGATCATCCGAACCTGGCAGCGCGTCTTCCCGGGCCTGTTCAAGCCCGGCGAGTTCATGCCCCCCGAGTTGTTCGCCCACGTCCGTTACCCCGCCGACTACCTGCTGACGCAGGGAATCGTGTACGCCAAGTACCACATGACCGACCCGGTGGTGTTTTATAACCTCGAAGATCTGTGGGTGCGGGCGACGGAGAAATACTACCAGAACGTCCAGGCCGTCGAGCCCTATTACATCATGTGGCGGTCGCCCGAAACGCAGGAGTTGGAGTACATCCTGATGCTGCCGTTCACGCCCAAGAACAAGCAGGTGATGATCGGCTGGATTGCCGGGATGTGCGACGGCGAGAACTACGGGCGGTTCCTGGCCTACCGCTTTCCCAAGGAACGCCGCCTGATCGGCCCCCAGCAGGTGGAGACGAAGATCGACCAGGACCCGACCCTCTCGCAGCGGCTGACGCTGTGGGACCAGCGGGGGTCGCGGGTCATTCGCGGCAACGTGCTGGCCATTCCGGTCGAGGAGACGATGCTGTACGTCGAGCCGATCTACATCCAGGCCGAGACCGCCGCCTATCCGGAACTGCGGCTGGTGGTGGTGATGCACAACGACCGGCTGGCCTACGCGCCAAGGTTTCGCGAGGCGCTGGAGCTGCTGATCCGTCCGGGCGAGGAGCCCGCCACGCGGCCCGGCGTGCCGGCCGGTGTCGCCGACCGCGTCCAGGTCGATCTCATCCGCCGCGCCCAGCAGGCCTTCGACGACTACCAGCAGTTCACCGGCCAGGGCGACTTCCGCCAGGCCTCCGAGGCGCTCGACCGCCTCCAGTCGGCGCTGGGGCAACTCCTCGAGCAGGCCGGTGAGGCGGCGCCGCCGGAGACGCCGCCGACCCCCTGAGCCCTCACGCCCGGAGGGGGGTCGAGCGGTTGGATAAATGGAAGACGCGTCGTTCGCCGGGGGTGAGGTTGTAGCATCGGCCGGCGTGGGAGACCGTCACGGGGCCGTTCTTGCGTGTTTCGAGGGTGACCTCCAGGGTCTTGTGGTTGATGACCAGTCGCAGCCACTCGTTGCGGTAGCGGATGCACAGCTTGAGCTGTTCGAGTTCGTCGGGCAGACGCGGGTCGAGATAGAGCCGGTCGCGGCCGATGCTGACGCCGCCGTAGCACCGCTGCACGAGGTCGAGCGTGCCGGCCATCGCGCCGAGATGGATGCCCTCGGCGGTGGTGCCGCCCTGGATGTCGGCGACATCGCTTTGCAAGGCGTCGTGGAAGAGCCCCCAGCTCTTGTGGCGATCCGTCCACGACAGCACCCACGAATGGACGACGCGACTGAGGGTCGACCCGTGGCTGGAGCGGTGCAGGTAGTACTCGACGTTGCGGCCGATCCAGTCGCCGTCGAGGCTGTAGCCGAGGTGCTCGAACAGCTTGCCGAGCTGCTCGGCGGTGAACAGGTAGAACAGCATGAGCACGTCGGCCTGCTTGGAGGCCTTGTACCGGTTGGGGGTATCGTTTTCGCCGGGCAGGATGCGGTCGAGCCGCTGGATGTCGCCGTACTTGCGGCGGTAGCCGTCCCAGTCGAACTCTTCGAGCGCTTCGTAGCCTTCGAACTGGCTGATGATGCCGTTGTCGTGGAAGGGCACGAACAGTTTGCGGCTGATCTGATCGAACCGTTCGAGGGTCTCATCGGCGAGGCCGAGGTCCTCCATCAGCTCGCGCCGCCGCCGCTGGGGGATGGTGTTCAGCGCATCGATGGCCCGCTGCAGGCACCAGGAGGCCATGACATTGGTGTAGGCGTTATTGTTGAGGCCCAGCTCGTCGGCATCGGGGTAGGTGGTGTGGAATTCGTCGGGGCCGACGACCCCGCAGATCGTGTAGCGCTGGCGTTTGTCGTCGTAGGTGGCGATGCTCGCCCAGAAGCGGGCGATTTCGCAGATCATCTCGGCGCCGTGGTAGGCCAGGAAGTCGACGTCGTGGGTGGTCTGGTAGTACTGCCAGACGTTAAAGGCGATCGCGGCGTTGATGTGGCGCTGCTTGTAGGTGTTGTCGGGCACCCATTGGCCGGTGTTCGGGTTCAGGTGGACCACCTGGCTTTCCTCGCTGCCGTTCGAGCCGCTCTGCCAGGGGTACGTAGCCCCCTCGTAGCCCCCCTGGCGGGCCAGCCGCCGCGCCTCGTCCAGGCGCCGGTAGCGGTACATCAGCAGCGAGCGGGTCAGTTCCGGCAGCCGAAGATTGAGGAAGGGGAAGATGAACAGCTCATCCCAGAAGATGTGCCCGCGGTACGCTTCGCCGTGCCAGCCGCGCGACGGGACGCCGACGTCGAGGTCCAGCGTGTTGGGCGAGGTGGTCTGCACCTGGTGGAAGGTGTGCAGGCGGAGGATCCCCTGGCCCCGCGTGGGGCCGGTGACCTCCATGTCGAAACGGTCCCAGATGTGCCGCCAATGGCGCACGTGGCTGTCGAGCAGGGTCTGGAAATCGGGCGCCTCGCGCACGTCCTGGAGCGCCTCCTCGTCGGGGTTGGTGATGGCCTTGTCCCGCGAGGTGTACAGCGCGGCGATCTTCTCGATGCGCAGGGGTTTGCCCTGGTCGACCTCGAGGGCGAAGTCCTGGGCGATCCAGCCGAGGGCGCGTCGAATCCGCCGCTCGGGCGTCTGGTGGCGGCCGCGGGTGAAGACGCGTGTGCGCGCCGCCTGGGCCATCCGCACGCGGGACTGGTTGGTGCACACGATCAGCCGGATGATGTCGTCGTCGAGGACCCCCGCATCGAGGGCCTCGAGGTGCTGGCTGTTGAGGTCGCCGTAGCGCGCGACGCCCTCGTTGCGCACCTGGCCGTCCAGGGCGGTGCGGATCTCGATGTGTCCGGACCAGTTTTCCGCCGCGATCGTCCATTCCAGCGCGCCGAGGTGCATCCGGCCCATGTGGACGATGCGGCCGCTGGTGAACCGCGTCTGCCGTCCCTGCCCGTCGCGGAAGCGAATCGTCCGCCGCAGCAGGCCTCGGCGCAGGTCCAGTTCACAGGTGTACTCGTCGAGGTCCACGTCGGCCAGGTCGAACCACGGGCCGCCCTCGATGCGGAAGGTGGTCGCCAGCCAGTTGGGCCAGTTGACCAGGTCTTCGTTCTCGATCACGCGGCCGGCGATGGTCGTGGGGAGCTTGTTGTAGCCGCCGGCGAGGTAGGTGCCCGGGTAATGCGGCCCGCCCGCGCCGGCCGTCTCCAGCGCGCCGCGGACGGCAAAGTAGCCGTTGCCCAGCGTGGTGAGGGCCTCCCGGGTCGGCTCGAGTTCGGGATTCCACTCGGGGTAGATGATCGTCCAATCATGAATCTGCGGTTCGGACATAAGCGTTCTCTACTGAAGGGGTGCCGGTCGTGCCGCCCGCGCATTGTCCAGGCGCTGCAGCAGCCATTGGAGGAACTCTCGAACGGCCTCCGTGTCGGCGAGAACGTAGCGCGCCGCCGTGGGCTGGTCGGCCGGGCCCACGCGGATGCCGATCCCCTCGCCCAGGCGGCGAAAGGCGTCTTCGTCGGTCACGTCATCCCCGATGTACATCGGCAGGCGGTCGGACAGGTCCAGGGCATCGAGCAGCCACTGCACCGCGCGGCCCTTGTCCCAGTCGATGTCCGGGAGAAGCTCGAAGATCTTCTTGCCCCCGCGCTTGCGAAGCTCCGGCCGCTCGGCCCGCGCGTCGTCGACGGCCTGCTCGATGAGCCCGACGCTTTCGGGCGGGGCGTTGCGGTAGTGAACGGCGATCGCGTAACGCTTCCGCTCGACCTGCGCCCCGGGCACCGCCGCCAAGCGTCGCTCGATCTGAGCCTGGGCGGTGTCGAGGGCCCCCAGGGCGGCTTCGGCGTCCGGTTGCCGCTGACGGAGGTCGGGTCCGACGATGTCGAAGCCGTGGCTGCCGGCATAGCACAGCTCATCGAGGTCGACGAACTCGCGCACGGCGCGTGTGTCGCGACCGCTGACGATGGCGACCGGGCAGCACGCGGCCAGGCGCCGGAGGACCTGGCGGGTCGCGTCGGCGAGGACCGCATCGGCCGGGCGGGACACGATGGGTGTCAACGTGCCGTCGTAGTCGAGGAACAGCGCCGGCGGAACGTCGGCCAGCCGCCGCGCGATGGCCTCGCGTTGCTCAAGGGCGTCCGGGATGGGGCGGCGGGCAATACTCTCGAGCTCGCCAAGCTCGTCGAGCGTAGCGACGACGAGGTCTGCGCCGCGGCGGCGCAGCGGTTCGGGGTCCTTCTCGCGGGCGACGCCGATAACCAGGCCGAACCCGCCCCGCCGGCCGGCTTCCACGCCCGACTCGGCATCTTCCACGACCACGCAGTGCTGCGGGTCGGCCCCCACGCGTCGGGCCGCCTCGAGGAACATGTCCGGGTGCGGCTTGCCCTGAAGCTTGCCGGGCCCGAGGTCATTGCCGTCCACGCGGGCGTCGAACAGGTCGGCCAGTCCGGCGGCCTCCACGATCAGCCCGCAGTTGCGGCTGGAGGAGATCACCGCGGTGCGAAGCCCGCGGCGCCGCCACTGCCGGAGCTGGCGGACGGCGTCGTCGAAGGGTTCCACCCCGTCGGTGCGGATAGCGCGGCGGTAGAGCTCATTCTTGCGATTGCCGAGGCCCTGCACCGTTTCACGGTCGGGCGGATCGGCGGCGTCGCCCTCGGGCACGTCGATGCCGCGCGAGCCCAGGAAGCTGCGGACGCCGTCGTAGCGGGGCTTGCCGTCGACGTACTGCCGGTAGTCGTCGGCGATGTCGAACGGGTCGTACGTGGTGGCGTCGTGCCGTCCGCGCTGCTGCAGGTAGGCGTCGAACATTTCCTTCCACGCGCGGGCGTGCACCGCGGCCGTTCGCGTCAAGACCCCGTCGAGGTCCAACAGGATCGCCTGGAAGCGTGGTTCCTCGCTCATGGTGTTTTGTCCTTATCGTGGCGGCCCGCTGGGCCACGGGGGCGGCGTCGCAGCCGCATTCGAGCGTATGTCCAGTGTGGGGGCGGAAGTACGGCGCCAAGTGCCCTGCCGGCACGCCGGGCGGCCCCCTTCCGGCGCGGCCGGCGGGCCGTCCACAGAGAAGTCTATAGACGCAGGCGGCCAGCCCGCGGGGGCGTCACCGATGGGCAAGGTCGTCCATGGCTTTTTTCCTATCGTCCATCATCGCTGGACGGTTCGATCCAAAGCGCGCGGGATGGGGTCTTCCGCAGAGGACGGCGCTTGCCCTCCAGCTCTCTCCGTGCCGGGACGTGCCCTGCATAACCGAGGCGCCCGGCCCAGGACGGTTTGCCTAAAGCACTATTAATAAAGAGGGTATGGCTACCTGTGGGATTCCACGCTGTTTGCCTGGGGAGGTCCGCTGTGAACAAGAGCCGGGCCGGCGGCCGATCTCCCGGCGTCTTTTGCTCACGATAAAGTTTCTCCGCTTTTTCCCGCCCCGGGGCCCGCTGAACTGACGGATTTCCCGAACGCCGACGGGTGTGGTTCCATGCGATTGGATGCAAGATAAAGATTGGTGATAAAAAGAGTTATAGTATATTGTCGGCGGGGCGACACCCGTGCCGGTGATCCGGGGCCGGGAAGGGATAGTTTTTCCCTTGATCGACGATGTATAGTATGATAATCTTTCGCACACGAATCATTCGGACAGGACTGATCCGCGGGGCAGGATGGGGGTGTTTTCACGTGACCCATGACTGAGAAGGATGTGGACAACCAGTTTGATCGCCGCGTGTTGCGGGCGATGCGCCGGATCATCCGTGCGGTGGATGTGCACTCGCGGAAGGTCAACGATCATTTCGGCGTCACGACGCCGCAGATGATCTGCCTGACCAGTCTGGCCCGTTTGGGCCGGGTGACGCTGACGGAGTTGGCGCGGGATGTGGACCTGAACCCCAGCACGGTCAACGGGATCGTCGACCGGCTGGAGCGGAAGGGCTACGTTCGCCGCCATCGCGGCACGGCCGACCGGCGTCGGGTGTTCCTCGAGCTGCTGCCGGCCGGGCGGGAGGTGGCCCAGTCGCCGCCGTCGTTGCTGCAGGACCGCCTGGCGAGGGCCCTCAGCGAGCTGCCCGAACTGGAACGGACGGCCATCGTGCAGTCGCTGGAGCGCGTAGTCTCGCTGATGGAGGCGCAGCCCTTTCACGGCCCGTCGCACGTAACCGCAACCAAACACTTTGCTTACCAAGAACCGAAGGAGCCGAGTTCATGACAATACTACAGACGAACACCAAGACGACCGCCGCCATCGCCGATCAGACCACCCATCCCCATTGGCGGGATTGGCGCTGGCAGCTCCGCCACGCGATCCGCGACATCGACACCTTCGAGCAGTCGCTCGGCGTGAAGTTCACGCCGGACGAGCGCGAGCGGGTCGAACGGACGATAGCGAAGTTCCCCCTGTCGATCACGCCGTACTATCTGTCGCTGATCGACACCCATGACATCGAGAACGATCCGGTGTTCAAGCAGGCGTTTCCCTCGCCCCGCGAGCTGATCGTCTGCCCGAGCGACATGGCCGATCCGCTGCACGAGGACGCCGACAGTCCGGTGGCGGGGCTCACGCACCGCTATCCCGACCGGGTGCTGCTGCTGGTGAGCAACAGCTGCGCGATGTACTGCCGCCACTGCACCCGCAAGCGCCGGGTGGGCGACGTCGATTCGATTCCGTCGCGCGAGCAGATCTCCGCGGGGCTGGACTACATCCGCAACACGCCGCAGATCCGCGACGTGCTGCTGTCGGGCGGGGATCCGTTCCTGCTGGAGGACAACTATCTCGATTGGATCCTCACCGAGCTGGACGCCATCGAGCACGTCGAGGTGGTCCGCATCGGCACCCGCACGCCGGTGGTGCTGCCGTACCGGATCACCGACGAGCTGGTCGAGATGTTGCGACGGCATCAGCCGCTGTGGATCAACACCCACTTCAACCATCCGCGGGAGGTGACCAAGTCGTCGCGGCATGCCCTGGCGAAGCTGGCCGACGCGGGCATCCCGCTGGGCAACCAGTCGGTGCTGCTGGCGGGTGTGAACGACTGCCCGCGGATCATGCGGGCGCTGGTCCACAAGCTCGTGGCCAACCGCGTGCGGCCGTACTACCTCTACCAGTGCGACTTGTCGGAAGGCCTGTCGCACTTCCGCACGCCGGTGGGCAAGGGCATCGAGATCCTGGAGAGCCTCATCGGCCACACCAGCGGCTTCTGCGTGCCGACGTACGTCATCGACGCCCCGGGCGGCGGCGGGAAGATCCCCGTGATGCCCAACTACCTGATCTCCTGGTCGACCAACAAGGTCGTGCTGCGGAACTACGAGGGCGTCATCACGACCTACAAGGAGCCCGACAGCTACGAGCCGATCTTCTGCGACCGCAACTGCGACCAGTGCGACCTGACGCTGGCGCTCAACGACGCCGACGAGGAACGCAACGCCGTGGGCATCGAGAAGCTCCTCAGCGACCACGACAAGACGATCTCCCTGGTGCCCCAGCACACCGACCGCTACGACCGGCGGGACAGCGAGGATCGTGATGGCTGAGCCCGGCCGCTTCCACCGATGGCGCGGCCGTGGCGTGCGTGCGGCCTGCTGGGCGCTGGCGGGAGTGCTGCTGCTGACCGCGGCGCCGGCCGCGCTGGCCCAGGACGACGAGGCGCCCGACATGCTGCGGGTGGCGCTGACGGGCAAGTACCCGCCCTTCAGCTACTACGACAGCCAGGGCACCCTGACGGGGTTCGACGTGGATGTTTCCCGGGAGATCGCCGAACGTCTCGGGCGGGAGGTCCGCTTCGTCCCCACCGAGTGGGACTCGATTCTCGGCGGCCTGCTGTCGGGCAAGTACGACGCGATCATCGGCTCGATGGCCATCACGCCCAACCGGGCCGAGAAGGTGAACTTCTCCCGTCCGTATTACCGCAGCGGCGCGCAGTTGTTCGTGCATCGCGACAACCCGTACAAGATCTACAGCATCCGGGAGTGCCAGCAGCGGAAGATCGCCGCCGTTCTGGGCGAGACGTACCAGCGGTATCTCGAGACACAGCATCCCGACGTGGACGTCCGCACGTACAAGGGCACGCCGGAGATCTTCGAGATGCTCCAGCAGCGGCGGATCGCCGGCTTCGTCAGCGACGATCTGGTGGGGCGGTGGCAGATCCGCTCGGCCGGGCGCGACTTCGTGCCGGTGGGGCGGATGCTCTACACCGAAGAGATGGCCATCCCCGTTCGCAAGGAAGACACGGCGCTGCTGGCCGAGATCAACCGCGCCCTGAAGGCGATGGAAGAAGATGGCACGATGGATGCCATTCATCATCGCTACTTCGGCACCGGCAAGACGGCCGCCGACGAGGGCGAGATGTCCCTGGGCGTCATCGCCCGCAAATTGCTGACCGGGTTCGCCAAGACGCTCAGTATCGCGGCGGTGGCGCTGTCGGTCGGGTTTGTCCTGGCCGTGCCGTGCGGGCTGGTGCTCAACAGCGACCGGGGCGTGATGGCGGTGGTGAAGTGGCCGCTGCGGACGGTCGTGGACTTCTTGCGCGGCACGCCGGTCCTGATCCAACTGCTGTTCGCCTGGTGGGGCCTGGGCCTGCCGTCGTACGTCGCGGCGGCGGGAACCCTCGGCGTCAACGCGATGGCCTACATGGCCGAGGTCGTTCGCTCGGGGCTGATGAGCGTCGATCGCGGGCAGGTCATGGCCTGCCGGGCCTTGGGGCTGTCCCGCGGGCAGGCGTTTTTCGCGGTGATCTGGCCCCAGGCGTTCCGCATCGCCATGCCGTCCCTGATGAATTCGGTGGTGGCCCTGACCAAGGACACCGCGCTGGTGTCGGTCGTGGCCGTGACGGAGGTCGTCAGCCAGGCCCAGTCGATCATCAGCGCGACGTGGGAGCCCCGTAAGTACTACTTCATCGTCGCCGTGATGTTCTTCGCCGTGACGTTCCCGTTGATGAAGGCGGCGTCGTACCTGGAAATCCGAATCAAACGGCGAGGCTTCGCCCATGATTGAGATCGAACATCTGACCTTCGACTACGCCGACGGGACCCGGGCGCTGGAGGATGTGTCGCTGGCGTTCCCGCCCGAGCACGTGCTGGCGGTGGTGGGCGAGAGCGGCTCGGGCAAGACCACGCTGCTCAACTGCATCGGACGGTTCCTCCCGGCCCCGCCCGGCACCATCCGCCTGGACGGCACCGACATCGGCGAGATCCCCGAGCGCCAGTTCCGCCGCCGGATCGGCGTGGTCTTCCAGCGACTGTACCTGTTTCCGCACCTGACCGCGCTGGAGAATATGACCCTCGCACCGGTTAAGACCTTGGGCGTCAGCGGCGCCGAGGCGCGGGCCGACGCGATGGGCATCCTCGAACGGCTCGGCATCGCGGACCTGGCCGACCACTACCCCGCCCAGATCTCGGGCGGCCAGGCCCAACGCGTGGCGATCGCCCGCGGACTCGTGCTGCGGCCGGAGTACATGCTCCTCGACGAGCCCACCTCGGCCCTGGACGCCAAGACCACCCGCGAGTTCGCCGCGTGGCTCCGCGAGCTGCGCGAGGAAACCCACTTCGTCATCGTCACGCACGACCTGCTGTTCGCCAGGGACGTCGCGACGCACGGCGTGGTGCTCGCCGACGGGCGCGTCGTCGCCACCGGCGGCGTGGAGGCTATTCTCCAGCAGATCGGCGGGGCGGCTTTGGAGCAATAGTGATGTGTGATACCGTTGCAACCCTCGGGACGTCCAGGATCCAGCACGGCAAGGCCAGCGACCGCGTCTACGTGATGAAGCTGTCGCCCCGCGAGGCCGACGCCGTGCTCACCCACGCCGACGCCCTCGCCGCCGAGCACGGCTACACCAAGCTGTTCGCCAAGGTCCCCGCCGCCGCCGGCGACGCCTTCGTCCGCGCGGGCTACCGCACCGAGGCGACCGTCCCGGCGCTGTTCGACGGCGAAGCGGGCCTGTTCCTCGGCAAATACCTCGACGAAACCCGCGCCGACGCCCCCGAGGCCGACCGCCTGCGCGATGTGCTCGAGTTGGCGATGAGCAAGGCCGCCTCGCCCGCCGGGCCGCTGCCGGAGGGCGTTTCCCTGCGGACCTGCACGGCCGCCGACGTCGCGGCCATGGCGGCGCTGTACCGCGAGGTCTTCGCCACGTACCCCTTCCCGATCCACGAGCCGGCCTTCCTCCGCGAAACGATGGCCAGCCACGTGCTTTACGTCGGCGCCTGGCGCGGCGACGAGCTGGTCGCCGTCGCCTCGGCCGAGATGGACCGCGCCGCCGGCCACGTCGAGATGAGCGATTTCGCGACCCGCCCGGACTGTCGCGGCCAGGGCCTGGCGACGCACCTGCTGATCGCCATGGAGGCCGAGATGCCCCGCCGCGGCATCCGCACGGCCTACACCATCGCCCGGGCCGTCTCGGCCGGGATGAACATCACCTTCGCCCGCCAGAACTACCGCTTCGCCGGCACCCTCGTCAACAACACCGACATCGCCGGCCGGATCGAAAGCATGAACGTCTGGTACAAGCCGCTGGCGTAGTGCCAGCCGGATCGGCCGTCGGCGCGTGTGGTATGTCCATCTCGTGGACGGTTCAAGCCCCGTTGTTCAGCCGGGAAACCGGACGTGTGACGCAAGGGCCGGTGAGCGGGCCGTCAGCCTTCGGCGAGCAGCGCTGCCAGCACCGCGCCGGCGCGCGGGGCGTCGCCCTGGCGAGCGGCGACGGCGGCGGTAGCCAGGGCGGTCGCCTGGCGCTCGGTGAAGGCGGCGGGGGCGGCGGGGTCGAGGTCGCCGGCGCCGAGGCGGTGTCGGATCCTGCGGCGGAGGGCCGCCAGGCCGTCCGCGCCGCGGGCGGAGACGGCCGCGACGTCCGGCGGGGCGGCGGCGAGGTCGGTCTTGTTGGCGACGAGCAGGACGCGCGGCTCGCCCAGGAGGCGCCGCCAGTGCGGATCGTCCGCGTCCGGCGGGTCGGCGGCGTCGAAGACGGCCAGAACGAGGTCGGCGGCGTCCACGCGCTGCCAGGCGCGATCGACGGCGAGCTGATCGATCCGGTCCTCGGGCGTCCACAGCCCGGCCGTATCCGTCAACCACACCCCCAGGCCGTCCAGGTCGGCCGATGTGCGGACCCAGTCCCGCGTCGTACCCGCCCGGTCGGTCACGATCGAGACCGGCCGGCCCACCAGGGCGTTGGCCAGCGTGCTCTTGCCGGCGTTCGGCGGCCCGGCGACGGCGACCTCGGGCGGGTGCAGGGCCAGATGCATCACCTCGTATCGCTCGGCGGCCGCGGCCAGGGCGTCGGCGTGACCGGCGGGGTCGTCGATCGCGTCGCGGGCCAGGCGGCTGAGGCCCGCCGACCACTGGTGCGTGAGGGCCGTCACGACGCCGGCGGTCAGTGCCTTCGGCAGCCACGCCAGCAGTTCCCGTCCGATCGCCGGGTTGTTCAGCCCGGGCGCCGCCAGCGGCCAGGGGTCCGCATGGATCGGCCGGGCCGGGTCCGGCTCGAGGACGGCCGCGCCGGCCCGCTCGAGCAGGTCGAGGGCCCGCTGGGTGATGCGGGGGCCGCCGTGGAGGTTGATCTCGGCGCAGCGGCCGCCGTCGGTGAGCGTCACGAGCGCCTCATCGAGGATCTCGTCGCCGTCGACCAGCGCGCCGAGGCACAGCCGGTCGGGCGGCAGGGTCTTCAGCGATCGTCGGTGCGGCCGAAAGACCTGTTCGAGCACCGCGGCGGTCCGGTCCCCCCGCAGGACGATCACGGCGATGCCCCCCATGCCGGGCGGGGTGGTGAGGGTCGCTGTGGTGCGGTCGGCCGGGTTCACACGTTGCTCTTGGCCGCCAGCGACTGGTAGAGCGCCCTGGCGATGCCCAACAGGCACAGGGGGGGCGCCTGGGCCTGGACGATGCCCTGGGGGTTGCCGAACAGGACGGCGTCGCCGCCGGTGGTGACGACGACGGGCCACTGGTTCAACGCCGTGGCGTAGGCCTCGATCAGCGACCGCACTGCCCCGCGGACGCCCGCGACGATGCCCGAGCGGATGGCGTCGGCGGTGTCGGCGCCGAAGACGCCCTCGGGCTCGGCCGGCTCGATCTCGGGCAGGCGGGCGGTGCCCTCGTGCAGGGCGCGGGCCTGCATCCGCAGGCCCGGGAGGATCGCCCCGCCGAGGAAGACGCCGTCGTTGCTGACGCAGTCGACGGTGATGGCGGTGCCGAGGTCGACCACGACGCACTGCTGCTGCAGGCGGCCGAAGGCGGCGGCGGCGCAGCAGAGCCGGTCGGTGCCGATCCGCTCGGGGTGGGGGATGCCCACGGCGATGGGCAGGGGGACGTCCTCGCCGACGACGGCGACGGGCTCGTCGAGGGTCTCCCGGACGACCTCGCGGAAAACCGCCAGCGACGGCGGCGCGACGCTGGAGGCGACGATGCGGCGGGGCGGGGTCATCGCCTCCCACATCTGTTGGATCAGCTCGGCCATCGCGTTGCGGTCGTCGGGGGTGACGGTCACCTGGGAGTAGGCCGTCTCGCCCTGGACCACGCCCAGTGTGATGCGTGTGTTGCCGATGTCGGCGGCGAGGACGTAGGCCAGCGGGCTGTCGCCGCCGTCGGGCGGGTGCGTGTTCGGTGCGGTCATGTCGGTGGCTCCTGCAGGGTTCGCCAAAGCTGCTCGAGCAGCGCGGCCAGGCCGTCGCCGGTGACCGCGGAGACGGGATAAACCTCGGCGTCGACGGCGCGTCGGAAGGCCTCGAGGGCCTCGTCGGCGCCGGTCAGGTCCATCTTGTTGGCCGCGACGATCTCCCGCTTGGTCGCGAGGGCCGGGCAGTGGCGGGCCAGTTCGTTTCGAATGATACGGTAGTGCTCGGCGGGGTCGCCGTCGAGGGGGGCCATATCGACCAGGTGGACCAGCAGCCGCGTGCGTTCGACGTGGCGGAGGAAGGCGTCGCCGAGCCCGGCGCCGGCGTGGGCGCCGGCGATGAGGCCGGGGATGTCGGCCACGATGAGGCGTCGGAAGCCGCTGAGCTCGACGATGCCCAGTTGCGGCTGGAGGGTGGTGAACGGGGAGTCGGCGATCTTGGGCCGCGCGTGGGAGATCCTCGACAGCAGGGTGCTCTTGCCGGCGTTGGGCATGCCGACGAGGCCGACGTCGGCGATGAGTTTCAGTTCGAGCCGCAGCAGCCGCTGCTGGGGCTCCTCGCCGCGTTCGAACTCGCGGGGGGCCTGGTGGGTGGGGCTCTTGAAGAAGGCGTTGCCGCGACCGCCGCGACCGCCGCGGGCGACGCAGATGCTCTGGCCGGGGTCGGTGAGGTCCTTCATGAGGGTGCCCCGCTCGTGGTCGTAGACGATCGTGCCGGGCGGGACGGGAATGTGGACGTCCTCGCCGTTGCGGCCGTGGCGGTTCTTGCCCATGCCGTGCCCGCCGGTGGGGGCCTTCCACAGGGGCTTGCCGGCGAGGGCCATGAGGGTGTTGAGCTGCTCGTCGACGGTGCAGTAGACGCTGCCGCCGTCGCCGCCGTCGCCGCCGTCGGGCCCGCCGCGGGGGACGTACTTCTCCCGCCGGAACGACACGCAGCCGTCCCCGCCCCGCCCGCCGACGACTCGGATGATGGCCCGATCGATGAACATCGCAGTTCCGCGTGCGCCCCTTCTTCTGCTCAACCCGTTGGCGCGATCTACCAATCCCGGATCCGAAGCCTCAAATCTCGGATCTGAAATCTCAGATCCGCAGCTTCAGGTGCCCGATCCGCTTCGACACGACGCGGCCCCGGCGAAAGCCGGGGCAAAGAAAAAGGATGGCTGACACCATCCTTTCCTTCTACGTCTCGTCTCACCGGTCCGCCCGCCAAGGCGCCGGCCCGCGGGGCGGGCGCCTCAGCCGGCGACGACGTCGACGACGCGGTTGCGAAACTGCACCGTCCCGTCGGCCAGGGCGAACAGCGTGTCGTCGCGGCCCCGCCCGACGTTCCGCCCGGGCTTGAAGGGCGTGCCGCACTGGCGGACGATGATGCCGCCGGCGCGGACCGACTGGCCGCCGTAAAGCTTCACGCCGCGACGTTGGGCGTTGGAATCCCGGCCGTTGCGTACGGAACCTTGACCTTTCTTATGCGCCATATTCAATCACCTTCGCAATCCTGCTCGGCCGCCCGTGGCGGCGCTGATGTCCGTGAACCCAGACGAGCACCGAATTGTACCGGCGGCGTCCGGGGCTGTCAATCCCTAGCGCATTACCCACGACGTCTCCCTCAGGCGCATCGGCGTCGACAGCCGCGCCTCGGCCTCCCCGGGGATCTCGTAGGTCAATTGGAGGGTCTTGTGGAGGATGACCTCGTCCTTGAGCGTCTTGGTGGTGCGGCCGCGGATGTCGGTCTCGACGACGCTGACGGGCCGGGGCGGGGCGACCACGGCGGTCTCGCCGCTGAGGCCGCCGATGAACACATCGAGGGTGCGGGCGGCGTCGTCGAAATCGCGGAAGATGGCCACGCCGTCACGGGCGTTGTCCTCGCCCTGGAGGATCCGTCCGCTGATCCGTGCGAGGTCTTCGAGGTAGGGGTTGTTGTGGCGTTCCTTGATGGCGGCGAAGACGGAGGGGTAGATCCCGTCGCTGCCGAGCAGGATCTGCCCGGTGTCGGTAAACAGTGTGATCTGGGGGACGAACACGCGGTCGCGGCCGGTGTGGTTGGTGACCGTGTAGAGGACGTACCAGAACGTCTCGACGCGGTTCTCGCCGGGGACCTTCACGCGAATGGGCTGAGGGGCGTCGTAGGTGATGTCCAGTTCCCACTCGGTGGGGATGGCCTTCGGCTCGGGCGCCGCGTTCGCCCACAGGGCCGCGAGGGTCACCACGCACAGTCCGACGGCTGTCCATTGAATGCAACGCTTCATGCCAACGACTCCTTGGTCCAAGCCGGGGGAGCAAACGTACCGTTGCACATCCTACGTCGCCCCGGCGTCGGTGTCAACGACCGGCCGGGGCAAAAAGGCGGCCGCAACGACCCGTCGCGCCGGGAGTAAGGCATGGCGGCAGGGGGGCGAGATTGTCTATCGGCTTGGGCGGCCGATGCACGATAGCTATAGTGGAAGCATGGCGTTCGGGTCACAACAGTCCGGCGGCGATTGGCGGGTCGAACCGGTGCCGGCCGAGCAGGCCGAGTCGGCCCTGTCGCTGATCGTCGGTGCCGGCCGGGACGGGGGGGAGATCGCCGCCGGTGTGGCGGCCCTGCAAGGCTACCTCGACGACGGCGTACCGGCCGGGCACGCCCTGTGGTGGGCGCGGGACCGGTCGCATCCGCTGGCCGCGGCGCTGGCGGTCCGCTCGCCGGGGCGGACGGCGGTCCTGCTGCACAGCACGACCGACACGGGCGTGGTCCCCATCGAGCCCCTGGCCGACCTGCTGGCGGCGATGGCCGCGTGGATGTGCCGCCGGGGCGACACGCTCGTCCAGGCCCTGCTGCCGCCGTGCTCCCGCAGCGACATCCACGCCTTCGAGCGGGCCGGGTTCTGGCGGCTGGCCGAGCTGATCTACATGCGCCAGTCGCTGCGCGGGCACCCGCCGCCGCCGCCGGCCGACGCGGCGGTGACGTTCCGGCACTACAACGCCCGAACGCACGACGCGTTCGCCCGCACGATCCTGGCCAGCTACGCCGAGAGCCTCGATTGCCCCTCTCTGGAGGGGCTTCGCGACGTCGAGGACGTCCTGGCCGGCCACAAGGCCGCCGGGGTGTTCCGCCCGGACCTGTGGACGCTCGCGCTGGTCGACGGGCGGGCGGCCGGGGTGGTGCTGCTGAACCAGAACGCCACGCAGAACGTGGCGGAGATCGTCTACATGGGCGTCGCCAAGGCGTTTCGGGGCCGCGGGCTCGGCCGCCTGCTGCTGGCGGAGGCCGCCCACCTGGCCGCCGGCGACCGCTTCGGGGCGATCTCGCTGGCGGTGGATGCCGCCAACCATTTCGCCCGCAGGATCTACGAGAATGCCGGCTTCGTGGAGGCCTCCCGCCGGCTGGCCTACGTGCGCACGGCCGAGGCCCCTCGTCCGCGGCGGCCGGGCGGAACGTAGCGGCCGCCGGCGGGGTGGACAACCTGTGGACAGAAAAATATTTGCTGCAGCAACCCCCCGTCGCGCCTGGCATTGGGCCCTGTGGATAAGAATCCGGTGGCTTTGCGTTTGACGCATCCGGCCGCGGGACTTAGAGTCGTGTCCATCGGTAAACGCCCTGTCGAGGGCCCGGACGTGCGGACCTGCCCACGATGAGGCGCCGGCCGTCGCGTCGTGTGACATCTATTTATTCCATAATTCATAGTATTCGGGGAAACGAAAATGGCCATTGCTGGTACCGGTGCGCGCGCAAATGGGGAGCATCAAGCCATTCTCAACAGACTCGCGGCTCGCCTGGGACCGCAGCGGTTCAACGCCTGGTTCCGGTCGACCACGCGGCTGGATATCGACCAGGAGTACATCAAGCTCAACGTGCCCAACCCGTTCGTGGCGTCGTGGATCGAGAACCACTTCCTCGACGACGTCGAGGCCTCCGTCGCCCAGGGGCTCGGCGAGGCGCGGCCGGTGATGATCTGCGTCGACGCGAGCCTCTCGCGGCAGCTTCGCAAGCGACAGCTCGACCAGCAGGCCACGCGGGTGCGGCGGACCACCACCGGCCAGGCCCGCGGGGGCGACCTGCCGTCCAACCCCCCGCTGCGCAACCGCCTGGAGGGGTTCGTCGTCGGCAAGTCCAACCAGTTGGCCTACTCGGCGGCCCTGCTGGTCGCCGGCGGACAGGGCGTCGAGTACAACCCCCTGTTCATCCACGGGGCCTCCGGCGTCGGCAAGACGCACCTGCTCCAGGGCATCTGCAACGCCACCCGCCAGCGGAAAGGCAAACCCGTGCGGTGGCGCTACGTCAGCGGCGAGCAGTTCACCAACGAATTCGTCGCGGCGATCAAGACCAAGCGGATCGAGGCCTTCCGCGCCGCCTACCGCCGGCTGGACCTGCTGGCCATCGACGACATCCACTTCCTGGCGGCCAAGCGGGCCACGCAGGAGGAGTTCCTCCACACCTTCAACACCATCGACGCCGCCGGCAAGCAGGTCGTGATGGCCTCCGATACCCACCCGCGGCTGCTCGGGCAGCTCTCCGGGCACCTCGCCAGCCGGTTCGTCGCCGGCTGTGTCGTCAAGATCGACCCGCCCGACCGGGCCACCCGCCTGAAGATCCTCACGCGCAAGTCCGCCGACATGGGCCACGCGATCCCGCGGGAGGTCCTCGAATACATCGCCCTGCACATCCGCGGCAACGTGCGGGAACTCGAGGGGGCCCTGGTCAAGCTGACGGCCCTGGCGGCGCTGTCCAAGACCGCCATCTCGCTGGACATGGCCACCGACACCCTCGCCGAGCACCTCGCCCAGACCGACGGGGCCCTGACCCTCGGCGACATCGAGACCCTCGTCGCGGCGTACTTCGGCGTCACCCCCGCCGACCTCCACTCCAGCCGGCGGACCCACACCGTCAGCCTCGCCCGCATGATCGCCATGACCCTCGCCCGCCGTCACACGCAGATGAGCTACCCCGAAATCGCCCGATTCATGGGCAAAAACCACTCGTCGGTCGTCCTGGCCGTCCAGCGCATGAACAAGCTCATCGACGACGACGGCACGTGCAAGTGGATGACCCCCTCCGGCCCCCAAGCCGCTCCGGCGCGGCAACTGCTGGCGATCTTCCAGGACCAGCTCAGCTAGCCCCGCAAAAAATCGCCCCGGCGTCCGAGGCGTCGGGGCGTTGGCCTTCCCTGCCGTGAGTGCTCCTTGCATCCGAGCAAGGCCCTCACTTGCACCGTCCGCCCTCCGCGGCGGTGCGACTGCCGAGAGAAAAAGGGTACACGGCCGAAGCGGCGCCCGCAAGGCCGGGCGAGGGGGAATTCGTGCGTTTTTTTTGAAGGCCTGTCGGCGGGTGGGGAGTATCGATTTGATGGACGATGGGGATGCCGTTTTTGAGGGGTGGGTTGCGGGGGGCGAGGCTTGTGTTGGCAGAGAGTTACGAGGCGGAGCGCTCCGCGGACGGTAAGCTAACGTGTTTGACTATTACGTCCCCGGTTATTTCGTTCATTTTATTGAGCGGCGGGTTAACAATGTTAAGCGATCGTGCCATTTTGTTGCGCGCCGGACGGTGCAGACTGTGCAGCTTGCCCAGCTTAACGGCATAAAACCGGAATAATCCGAATTCTCCGGGCGGGTTTTCGGGAAAAGTGAAACAAGCGGGGACGGAATACCGGGCGTTTTTCGGTCCAATCGCGGCCGACGGTGAAACCGGAGGCCGCGCTTCATAAAATGGCAGGCTGGATGAATAAAATGAAGCGCGCACTTCATAAAATTGCGAACCTGTGTCACAAAGTTTCGAGTTACCGTCACAATGTTAACTGTTCGTTTCATCGAAGGAGGGCCGATTCTGGCCATCGCGGAAGCCGCGAGAACGAAATACGGGGGGGCGCTTAAGAAAATGATCCGTCCATGCAATAAAGTGAAGGTATCCCGAAAGAATGTTGAGCGAGCGTTTCATAAAGTGAAAGCCGCGGCAAATTCTGAGGACAATGGCTTTTTGGCCGCACCGCAGCCATGAAATGACATGGATGGAGCGGCGGACCCGTCGGCGGCCGCCTCCGGCCGTGCGTGTCACGTCGGCTCCGCGGTCAGGACGGCTGCTGATGTCCAGCCCCGCAAGAACGGCTGCTGACGCACCTCACCTGGCGAGGGCCCGCCCGAGCGGCGTTGGGGCGAGCAGGTCGACCGCGACGGCCAGGCCGTCCGCGGGGGTGGGGGTCCCACGGCGGCGGGCCCGTCGCGAGCGCTCGCTCCGCCGCCGGCCCGTCCGCGTCGCGGCCGGAAGGGTTGAAGGGGGCGAATCCGCCCCGGCGCCGTCGTCGGTCGTCGCCACGGCCGTCGCCGCAGCCCGCAGGTCGACGGCCGCGGCCGCCGCACCGCCGCCGAAGTTCAGCTTGAGCAGGGCGAAGTCGTCGAGGTCGACCGCGCCGTTGCCGTCGAAGTCGCCCATGGCCCACGTCGCGCCGGCGGTGGTGCCGAAGTTCAGCTTGAGCAGGGCGAAATCGTCGAGGTCCACGTCGCCG
>CAZHRW010000002.1:0-4436 GCA_964535025.1 uncultured Planctomycetales bacterium | reverse complement strand
CTCCCCTCGGGGAGAGCTGGGCCCGGAGGGCCCGTGAGGGGGGCGGTCCGATTGCCGATGCCGCTCTCGCAGGGCCGCCGCCGGCTCACGGCGTGTCGCTTCGCCAGTCGATGCCGTCGGGGAACGTGTCGCAGGGGGCGAATCCGATGGCGCGGGCGGCGGGGGCGACGTCGAAGGCGGTGGCGGCGCCGGGGTGGCTCAGGGCGTAGAGGACCTCGAAGCGCGAGGTCCGATCGGCGCGGAGGGCGGCGAGGAAGAAGCGGCGGAGGTCGCCGTGGCTGAGGAAATAGTCCGGCCCGGCGGGCATTCTTTCCATGTCCCGCAACTCCGCCGCGTTGCGAAGGACCCAGCCCAGACGGACAACCAGGACGGATAACCCGTACCGTTGGGCATACATCCGGCCCATGTCCTCGGCCCACAGTTTGGTCAGGCCGTACGGGTCGGCGGGGGCGCGGTCGGCGGCGTCGGCGCGGCCGCCGCGTCCGGGCAGGCCGCCGGCGCGGAAGCTGCCGGCGAGGATGATCCGCCCGACGGCTTCGAGGCGGGCGGCTTCGAGCAGGTTGTAGGTGCCGATGACGTTGGCGGGAACCAGGTGCGTGGCGAAATCCGCGTTGTCGGCGCATGCGGCCAGATGCACGACGGCGTCGGCGCCCCGCGCGGCCGCCCGCAGGGCGGGCAGGTCCTCGAGGTCGCCGCGGAGCTGCTCGTGGACGCCGTCGCACGGCCGTCGGTCGTAGCCGCGGAGGCGGAAGCCGCGGTCGGCGAGGAAGCCGCACAACGCCTGGCCGATGTGGCCGGCGGCGCCGGTGATGAGGATCAGCATGGCACGCTCATCGCAAAAGGTCCGCGTCCGGGCGGATCGCTCACGCGTCGCCCGCGTGACCGTCCGCCGGGCTCGAAACGCCCGCGCAAGGATTGCGTCGTCGCTGCTGTGTCTCAAGCCAGAACCTCAGCCCTCAAGTCTCAGACCTCAGGTCTCAGGTCTTGAATCTCCCGCAGCAGTTCTTGTACTTCTTGCCGCTGCCGCACGGGCAGGGTTCGTTGCGTCCGATCTTGCGGGAGTCGCGGACGATGGTTTCGACCTTCTGGGGGCGGATGGCGTCCTGCTGGGCCTGCATGTCCTGGGTGAGGTGGTCGTAGCCGGCGAGCTGCTCGTGGACCATGCGGCCGATCTGGTAGACGCTCGACAGCCGCGCGGTGCCGGAGAGGCGGATCTTGAAGATGTTCTCGGCGACGCGGTCGCGGATGGTGTCGAGCATCTCGTTGAAGAGCATGGCCCCCTCGCGTTTGTAGGCGGTCTTGGGGTCCTGCTCGGCGAAGCCCCGCAGGCCGATGCCGCTCTTGAGGTGGTCCATGGCCAGCAGGTGGTCCTTCCACGCGCCGTCGTACTCCTGCAGCAGGACGAACCGCTCCAGCTCGGTCATCTCCCGCCGGAGGAACTTTTCACCCACGCTCCGCAGGACCTCACGCGGGTCGGCCTCGGCGAACTCGGCCTCGCCGAGCTCGGTGTCGAACCGCTCGGCGGCGAAGGCGACGTGGTCGGCGGCGCCGGCGGCGGTGCGGAGCTGGGCGTCGATCTCGGCGTCGAGGCGGCCGTCGGCGTCGTAGGCACGGCTGATGTCCATCAGCACGGCGAAGACCTGCTGGAGCGGCCTGCCGGTGACGGCGTCGGCGGGCAGGTCCGTGCGGTACTTGCGGGCGATCCAGTCCCGCAGGGCCTTGACGTGGTGGACGTTGGCCGTGTCGCCGTCGGGGAAGGCCCGCTGGATGGCGTACTCGACGGGATACTCGACCGACCGGCGGCGGTAGGCGGCCAGCGCCCGCTCGGTCAGCATCGCCGCAGCGTCGGCGGCGTCGGCGGGCAGGTCGGACGGGTCGAGCCGCAGGCCGAACTTGCGATAGGCCCACTCGGCGAGGGCCTGGCGGGGGAAGTCCTCCGACAGGTACGTCGCGACCGGCGCGAGGTCCATCCCGTCGATCCGCGCGTGGACGGCCTGGATGAACTCCTGCTCGATCTGGTCGGCCGAGAGCTTCTTGAGCTTCGACTGCGAGAGGTTCACCCCGTAGCGCCGCTGGGCCCACTGGGCCAGCCCCCCCAGGTCCCAGTCGCGGGGCGGCAGGTCGGGGTCGGTGTATTCGCCGATCGAGCGGGAGATGTCCGCGGCGGCCTCGTCCCGCGCGTAGCGGCGCAGGTCGGCCATGACGGCCTCGGCGGCGTCGGCGC
The DNA here is from genome assembly GCA_964535025.1 of uncultured Planctomycetales bacterium. Classification (GTDB taxonomy): domain Bacteria; phylum Planctomycetota; class Phycisphaerae; order SM23-33; family FEN-1343; genus JAAYZK01. The sequence goes on along the minus strand of CAZHRW010000002.1, from coordinate 2,212 downwards.
CGGTGCCGCGGATGCGGTCGGGGGTCAGGTCCAGGGCCAGGTTCGTCCGCGCCCACTCGACGACGGCCTGGCGGCCGTACTGGCCGCCGAGGTGCTCGTCGACGGCGGCGGCGATCGACCCTTGGATCATCTCGGCGATGATTTCATGGAGGTCGCGGCCTTCCAGGACCCGCTGGCGGGTGGTGTAGAAGGTTTTCCGCTGGTAGTCCATGATCTCGTCGTATTCGAGCAGGTGCTTGCGGACGTCGAAGTTGCGTTCCTCGACGCGTTTCTGGGCCCGCTGGAGCCCCTTGGAGATCCGCGGGTGCTCGATGGCCATCCCGTCCTCCATCCCAAGCCATTCGAGCATCTTCAGGACGGTCGGCCCGGCGAAGATCCGCATGAGGTCGTCATCGAGGGACAGGAAGAACCGGCTGGATCCGGGGTCGCCCTGGCGGCCGCCGCGTCCGCGGAGCTGGTTGTCGATGCGCCGGGCCTCGTGGCGCTCGGTGCCCACCACGTGCAGGCCGCACGGGACGTCGTCGCGGCATTCGGTGCGGCCGCGGGCGGGGAAGCGGGGATCGAGCTTCGGCTTGAAGCAGTGGGCGCAGTTGGTCGCCGGGTCGTACTGCTCGCAGTGGATGCAGCACTTGTAGACGCCGGCCGGGTAGAGCGGGTCGGGGGCGATGCCGGCGGGCAGGTCCTCGTCGGCGGGGACGCGGCAGACGGACTCGACGGTGCCGGGCGCGAGCTTGATGTCGGTGCCGCGGCCGGCCATGTTGGTGGCGATGGTGACGTTGCCGACCATCCGGGGCTTGCCGTCGATCTTCCGCTCGTGCTGCTGGCCGGCCTTGAGGACGATCTCGGCCTCGCGGGCGGCGTTCTCGGGCCGCGCGTTGAGCACCTCGTGGTCGATCCCGTAGCGGCGGGTCAGGGCGTCCGAGAGCGCCTCGGACTTCTCCACGCTGGTGGTGCCGACGAGGACGGGACGGCCCTTGTCGAGCGCGTAGCTGCGGATCTCCTCGACGATGGCGTCGAACTTTTCCTGTTCGGTGCGGTAGATCCGGTCGTTGTAGTCCATGCGGTTGACCGGCCGGTGGGTGGGCACGGCGATGACCTCGAGCTCGTAGATCTTCATGAACTCGTCGGACTCGGTCATGGCGGTGCCGGTCATCCCGGACAGGCGGTCGTAGAGCTTGAAGTAGTTCTGCAGCGTGATGGTCGCGAGGGTCTGGTTTTCCTCCTTGATGCGGACGCCTTCCTTGGCCTCGACGGCCTGGTGGAGCCCGTCGGACCACTGGCGGCCCTCCATGAGGCGGCCGGTGAACTCGTCGACGATGATGACCTCGCCGTTGCGGACGACGTAGTCGCGGTCGCGGGTGTAGAGCACGCGGGCGCGGAGCGACTGGGTGATCAGGTGGGGCCACTCGGCGCCGTCCTGGTAGATGGCCCCCAGTTCGCGGTCTTCCTGGGCGGCGGTGACGCCGTGGTGGGTCAGCGCGGCGTTCTTGTTCTCGGCGTTGATGACGAAGTACTGGACGTGGCCGAGCGCCTCGGCCTCGTCCTCGGTCAGCGAGAACCCGCTCCGCTGGGCGGGGTCGGCCTTGAACTTGCGGAGGGCCTCGCCGAACTTGGGATGGTCGGCGAATTGCCGCGGGGGCTCGTCGCCCCAGCCGCGGAGCCGCGCGAGCGTGTCGGTGTTGGCCTGTTTCTGGAGCTGTTCGAGCCGGCGGGCGATGGTATCGGCCTTGGCGTAGCGGCTGACGTCTCCGTAGGCGGGCCCGGAGATGATCAGCGGCGTGCGGGCCTCGTCGATGAGGATGTTGTCGACCTCGTCGACGATGGCGAAATCGAGCGGCCCCTGGACCTGCTCGGCGACGGAGAGCTTCATGTTGTCGCGGAGGTAATCGAAGCCGAACTCGCTGTTGGTCCCGTAGGTGATGTTGCAGGCGTAGGCCTGGCGGCGGCGGGCGTTGTCCATCTGGGCCTGGATGAAGCCCACGGTCATGCCGACCCGCTCGAAGATCGCCCCGGCGAACTCGGCGTCGCGGCCGACGAGGTAGTCGTTGACGGTGACGACGTGGACCTTCTTGCCCTGGAGGGCCATCAGGTAGATGGCGGGGTAGCAGGCGACGGTCTTGCCCTCGCCGGTGGCCTCCTCGGCGATCCCGCCGTTGTAGAGGACCTCGCCGGCGATGAGCTGGACGTCGAACTGCCGGTGGGCGCGGGCGCG
>CAZHRW010000001.1:0-4893 GCA_964535025.1 uncultured Planctomycetales bacterium | reverse complement strand
GGGCCTACCGCCGCAATCACGCCGCCTTCGGCGCGCCCGCCGGCGCTGCCCGCGGCATTCCCGCCGAACCGCTCCCCCATCTGGGGAGCTGGGGCCCGTTAGGGCCCCGTGGGGGCGACCGTCATGGCCGCGCCATGGCGGCTGGAGGCCATGCGGGAGCACCCTCGGCGGCCGCACCGCCGCCGAGGAAACCGGCGTACGAGGTTGCCTCGCGGCCCCGTGATGGGGTATAAAGTCCGGTCTTTGGATGAACCGCTGACAAGCCGTGCACGTACGATGGCTTAACCGAGATGCGGGTGCGGCGTATTCAAGGATCGGCCTCGCGCACGGTTGGGCGTAACACGCTTGCTGATTGAGGCTTAGGCCCGTTTTTACAGGATGGAGCAGCCATGGCTCACGACCATGTGGCGGATTCCATCGAGGCTCAGACCGGTCGGGCTTCGATGAAAATCGTCGGCATCCTCGCCGGCGGTGTGTTGATCGGCGCCAGTTATCTCGCGGAACTGCTGTTCGGCGCCCATTCGCCCCAGGGGGCCGCCCTGGCGATGGTTGGGGCGCTGGTCCTGGCCGCGCCGGTCTGCCTGCAGGCGATTCGTCACCTGCTGTCCGGGCAGATGCACATGGACGAGCTGGTGGCGCTGACGATCCTGGCGGCGCTGTCGATCTCCGATTTCCAGATGGCCGGCCTGGTGGCGTTTCTCCTGCTGCTGTCGAACCTGGTGGAGTCCCGCTCGGCCCTGGGCGCGCGGGCGTCGATCGAGGGGCTCATCCGCCTGGCCCCCAAACGGGCCCATAAGCTCGACGACGGCCGCGAACACCTCGTCGACCCGGCCACGCTGGCGGCCGGCGATGTCATCCGCGTGCGGCCCGGCGACGATGTGCCCGCCGACGGCACCATCCTGACCGGCCAGTCCTCCATCAACGAGGCCAATATCACCGGCGAATCCCTCCCGGTCGACAAGGCCGTCGGCGACGAGGTCTTCGCCGGCACCGCCAACCTCACCGGGGCCATCGACGTGAAGGTCACCCGCGCCGGCAAGGACACCACGCTGGGCAAGGTCCAGAACCTCATCCTCCACGCCGAATCCACCAAGATCCCGATCATGCGGCTGATGGAACGCTACGCCGGCTGGTACACCCCGGTCGTGCTGATGCTGGCCGGGATCGTGTGGTTCTTCACCAAGGAGATCGACCGCTCGATCACCATGCTGATCGTCGCCTGCCCGGTCGCGCTGATCCTGGCGGTCCCGACGGCCATGGTCGCGGCCCTCTCGTGTGCCGCACGGCTGGGGATCCTGGTCAAGGATGTCCAGACCCTCGAGATCGCCCGGACCCTCACGGCGGTCGTGTTCGATAAGACCGGCACGCTGACGACCGGCCAGCTCACCCTCACCCGCCTCAAGCCCATCGGTGACGTCGACGCCGCCGAACTGCTGACGCTGGCGGCGTCGGTCGAGCAGATGAGCAAGCACCCCGTCGCCCAGGCGGTGGTCACCAAGGCCCGCGAGGCGCGCCTCGCGCCGGCCCAGCCGTCCGACATGACCGAGGTGCCCGGCAAGGGCGTCGCGGGCGTCCTGGACGGCGCGACCGTGCGGATCGGCCGCAAGGCGTGGCTGGCCGATCAGGGCGTGGATCTCTCGCCGCTCGATACGGACGAGTATGCCGAGCCGGAAGGGCTCTCGACGCTCTACGTCGCGCGGGACAACCGGCTGCTGGGCTGGATCGGCCTGGAAGACCGGACCCGCCCGCGGGCCCGCAAGGCGATGGACAGCCTCCGGGCGATGGGCCTCAAGCACCTGGTGATGGTCACCGGCGACCGCTGGAGCGTCGCGCGGCGTGTGGCGTCGGAGATGGGCTGCTCGGAGGTCCAGGCCGAGGTGCTCCCGCAGGACAAGCTCGACCTGGTCGACGCCCTCCGGCGCGACGGGCACCGCGTGGCGGTCATCGGCGACGGGGTGAACGATGCCCCGGCCCTGGCGGCGGGCGACCTGAGCGTGGCGATGGGCGCCGCCGGCAGCGACGTGGCGATCAACTCGGCCTCGGTGGCCCTGATGAACGACGACCTGCAGCGGCTGCCGTTCATGATCCGCCTGAGCCGCAAGGCGATCGGCGTGGTCCATCAGAACATGATGTTCGGGATCGTGTTCATCACGATCTCGCTGATTCTCAGCGGGCTGGGGGCGATCACCCCGGTGCTCGGGGCCGTGCTGCAGTTGGCGGCGGCCCTGGCGGTGGTGTTCAACAGCGCCCGGCTGGTCCGCTTCGGCGAGGAACTGCACCGCGAGGCGCCGCACCAGGCGCGGACGAGAACCGTCCGCGTCGAAGCGGTCCCGGCGGCGTGAGCGATCAGCTCACGGCGAGGTACCCGAAATGGGCACGGCTGGCCCGCCGCAGCCGCATCGCCGCAACGTAGCCCGCCTGGGCGACCGCCAGCACCGGCACCGCCAGGCGCAGCACCGGATCGATCGTCTCGGGCAACAGGATGGCAGCAACCACGGAGAGCACCAACTGAACCGCCGCGACCAACAACACGAGCCGCATCGCCCAGCGGGACCCGCGGCCGAACCAGCCGGCCAGCAGCCACAGCAGCGCGCCGGCCGCCGCCAGGCCGACGGCCCGCGCGACGACCGACAGCGCGCCGCCGTCGGTCGCGCCGAGGCCCGCCAGCGCCGCCGCGGCGGCGCCGAGGGCGATCACCGCTTCGATGCGGAGCAGCCAGGCGTAGGCGTTCACCAGTCGCGGCGCCGCCGAGGCCTTCTCGCGGGCGTCCATCTCGCGGGTCTCCAGCAGCGCCATGCCGACGGCCAGCAGACCGATCGTGAAGCACGCGGCGTAGGCGGCGGCCAGAACGACATAGCGGCCGGTGAGCTGCTGACCGGTGGTCAGCGCGTCGAGGGCGAAGAAGTACGACAGGTTCGGCACCACCCGGTAGAGGGCCGCGGCCAGCGGATTGGTCTCGGCGAGTCGGGCGAACAGCGGCTCGGTGATCAGCGACAGCAGGAAGACCGCGATGCAGATGCCCAGCGTCCCGACGACGCCCACGCGGGTGCTGATCGCCACGGCCAGGGCCGTCAGGACCATGATGGCCATCCACAGCAGGGCGAGCACCACGACGATCTGGGGGTTGATCCCCTCGAAGAACGCCACCGGCTGCCAGCCCTTGCCGACGAATGCCACCACGCCCATCGCCACCGTGAACGTCGTCGCGCACGCCGCCACCAGCGTGCTGGTGGTTTCCCAGCCGAAGAAGTAATTGAAGAATCCCGTCGCCAGACCCGCCAGCGCCAGGGCGCTCAGGCCGCACGTGATGACGACCCAGTCGATCGGATCGGTGCCCGTGCTCACGACGCCGTGACGCGCCGTCAACAGCAGCACGATGCCCATCAGGTACAGCGCGACGGTCGACGCGGCGGCGACGCCGAGGAACTTGCCGATCAGCACGACCGTGCGGCTGACCGGCTTGGTGACGACCGTCAGCACGGTCCGCTGCTCGATCTCCTTGGCCAGCGTCGCCGAGGCCGAGAACACCGTGATCACCAACAGGGCGGTCATCACCGTCGACATGCCCAGGTTGACCATCAGCCGCGTGTCGGCCTCGCTGGCGTCCAGTTCGAGGCTGTAGCCGCTGATCGCGGCGGTAAAGACCAGCGCACCGAACGTCAGCAGCAGCACCACCGTATAGAGCGGCTGACGGATCGCCTGCACGAACGCATTGGCGGCAATGGACCAGAGTTTCGTCATGCTCGCACCGTTCCTTCCGTTGGGGTCGTCGTGGAATGTCCGACCGGTGATACGCCGGTCGGACGTTCGGAGTTGACCCGCGGGGCGAGAATTATAGAGAAAGCCCCACGTCCATCGCAAGGAATCGGCCGGCGCCGGCCGGCCCACGAGGAGAAGATGCTTCGATGAACACGGACAGCAAACGCGGGCAGAACGTCGCCTTGGTCGGCCTGGTGCTCCAGACGGCCCTGACCGCCGTGTACTGCATCGTCTGGCTGCTGACCGGCACCGTGGCCGCCCAGGGCGTGTTCGTCCTGAACGCCTTCGGGCTGGTCCTCTGGGCGATGACGGGCGTGATCTTCTACAGCCGCCGGCTGGCCGAACTGGAAGCCGAGGAATTCGAGCAGCTTAGGGGCGGGGATGCGACGATTTTCGGCGCCGCCGGCGGCGCGATTCCGCTGGCGCAGCGGCGGCTGGCGATGATCCGCCGCGTCTTCTCGCCGGTCGTCGCACTGCTGCTGGGGGTCGGACTGCTGGCGGTGGGCGCGTGGCTGGGCCGTCCGCTCCTCCACGCCGTGCCCGAGGCCGTCGAGATCGACCGCGGGCTGATGTGGGCGTTTTTCTGCCTTGGCACCGCGTTCCTGGGCTTTCTGTTCAGCCGCTACGCGCTGGGCATGGCCAAGGACCCCGCCTGGCGGCTGCTGCGCGCCGGCGGCGGCTTCATGACCGTCGGCACCCTGGCCGGCGGGCTGCTGTGCGCGGCGTTCTTCCTCAACCACCTGGACATCACCTGGGCGCTGCCCCTGCTGCCGTATGTCTCGATCGGCTTGATGCTGGTGCTCGGCGCCGAGATGCTCGTCCAGGTCGTCCTGGATTTCTACCGTCCCCGCAAGGGTGACGTGGAGCCCCGTCCCAGTTTCGACAGCCGCCTGGCCAATCTGATCAGCGAGCCCGGCGGGATCGCCCATTCGATCGCCGACGCGCTGAACTACCAGTTCGGCTTCGAGGTCTCCAGCACGTGGTTCTACGAGCTGCTCCGCAAGACGCTCGTGCCGCTGATGCTGTTCGGCATCGTCGCCCTGGTGGCGGTCTCGTCGATCGTCGTGGTCCATCCGGGGCAGCGCGCCGTCGTGCTGACGTGGGGCGAGGCGCCCGCGTCCAAAGAGACGCTCT